>JAYUEE010000012.1:0-57836 GCA_043739405.1 Mucilaginibacter sp.
GGTTTTTTCTGGGGTATGCTCGCCGGAATCCTTGTTGCATTGCTTTTTTGGGCCCTTACCAAGTTCGCTATAATCCCCGAGGGGCAATTGTTATACTGGTTCCCTGTATTGTTTGTGGTATCGCTTGCCGCGTCTATTGGTGGTTCTTACCTGTCGCCGCCCACGGATGAAGCCGTGTTAAAATCATTTTATAAAAACGTGCGCCCCTGGGGCTTTTGGGAGCCGGTTAAGCACGCAGTTTTGGCTGATGACCCATCGTTCCAGTCCAATAAAAACTTTAAACTGAATATGTTAAACGTGGTGATAGGTACCATTGCGCAATGCTGTCTCACCATACTACCCATGTACCTGGTACTATCCCAGCACATGCCGCTGCTTTATACCGTAGGCATTTTGGCGGTGGCTGTTATCATACTGAAAAAGACATGGTGGGATAAATTAAAAGACTATTAATATATATGACTGAATTTGAAAAAAGGCTTCGGCAGTTGGAAAATAGCTATCAGCGCCTTGTAACCAAAGCTAATATGAAACATGAGCTGGGGAACGGCATTTTCGACCGTTACCAGTACCCGGTATTAACCGCCGCACATGCGCCTGTATTCTGGCGTTATGATTTGAATCCACAGACCAACCCATTCCTGATGGAACGTTTTGGGATTAATGCCGCGTTCAATGCCGGCGCCATAAAATTTGGTGGAAAATACCTCCTGATTGCAAGGGTAGAAGGGTTGGACCGTAAGTCTTTTTTCGCGGTAGCTGAAAGTCCGAATGGGGTGGACAACTTTACCTTTTGGGATTATCCTGTGGACCTGCCCGAAACGGAAGAACCTGATACCAATGTTTATGACATGCGTTTGACGCAGCACGAAGACGGCTGGATTTATGGCCTGTTTTGCACAGAGCGCCGCGACCCCGAAGCTCCTGCTTACGACCAGTCAATGGCTATTGCAGCCTGCGGAATAGTTCGCACCAAAGATATGCTGAAATGGGAGCGCTTGCCCGATCTGAAGACCAAATCGCCGCAGCAGCGTAACGTGGTACTGCATCCTGAATTTGTTGATGGTAAATATGCCTTATATACCCGTCCGCAGGATGGTTTTATAAGTGCAGGAACAGGCGGGGGTATTGGTTTTGGTCTGGCTGATTCAATGGAAAATGCTTATGTAACGCACGAAACCATCATCGATAACAAAAACTACCATACCGTTTACGAATCAAAAAATGGGCAGGGGCCTGCACCAATTAAAACAGCACACGGCTGGTTGCACCTGGCGCATGGCGTGCGGAATACCGCCGCAGGGCTGCGGTATGTACTGTATATGTTTATGACCGACATAACAGACCTGACCAAAGTATTGCATAAACCCGCCGGTTATTTTTTAGCGCCCGAGGGCGAAGAACGGATCGGCGATGTATCCAATGTGGTATTCAGCAATGGCTGGATTGCCGACGATGATGGTACGGTTTATATCTATTATGCTTCGTCGGATACGCGGATGCACGTAGCTGTAAGCACTATTGATAAACTGGTTGATTATGTGATGAACACACCGGAAGACGGATTGCGTTCGGCGCTTTCAGTAAAAACGCTTTCCAACGTTATCAGGAAAAACAAAGATTTTTTATACACCGGAAAGGGTGAATTATCCGGAGCGAATTAAATATGAACGAAAGGGATAACGTGAAGGCTTTACTGGATAGTTACCGTGTAGAATTGGATACCGCATTGGCTGATATCATGGACTACTGGATAAATAGTACCCCGGATATAGAGGAGGGTGGTTTTTATGGTAAGATCGACAATGAAAACCATATCATACCAGGTTCTCTAAAAGGCTCGGTGCTCAATGCGCGTATTTTATGGAGTTTTTCATCCGCCTATAACCTGACAGGAGATGAAGAATACCTGGCTATGGCTGATCGCGCCTATCGATACCTTATTGAATACTTTATAGATAAAACCTATGGCGGCGTTTATTGGACAGTTGACCATGCTGGAAATAAGCTGGATACCAAAAAACAGGTTTACGCCAGTGCTTTTGCCATCTACGGCCTAAGTGAATACTATAAGGCCGTAAAAAAACCTGAGGTGCTTGATGATGCTATTAGCTTGTTCAGGCTTTTGGTTGATAAATGCTTTGACTGGGCCAAAACAGGATATTTTGAAGCTTTTACTGAAGACTGGCATCCGATTGCTGATTTGCGCCTGAGTGCAAAAGATGCGAATGAGAAAAAGACGATGAACACCCACCTGCATGTGCTGGAAGGGTACGCCAATCTTTATCGCGTATGGCCGGATAAAACACTGAAAAATCATATCATCTTATTGCTGAATAATTTTTCGGAGCATTTTGTTGATATGCGAAACGGCCACCTCAACCTGTTTTTCGATGAGAACTGGAACAAGCGTTCGACACTAGTTTCCTATGGTCATGATATAGAGGCTGCGTGGCTATTACTTGATTCGGCGGAAGCTATAAACGATGGCGCCCTGATCGAGAATTTTAAAACGATTGCCATAAAAATCACAGATGCCACCTTGGAAGGTTTGGATGCCGGCGGTGGCCTTTGGTACGAATATGAACCCGCTAATGATCACCTGGTTAAAGAAAAACACTGGTGGGTACAGGCCGAGGCCATGATAGGTTTTTTTAACACCTGGCAATTAACCGGTGACGATAAATACCTCCGGCTATCTCTCAAAAACTGGGAATTTGTTAAGAATAAAATACTCGATAGAGTAAACGGCGAATGGTTTTGGGGCATAGACGAGAATGGGCGCCCCATGCCAAATGAAGATAAAGCCGGCCTATGGAAATGCCCGTATCACAACAGCAGGGCCTGCATAGAACTTATAAACAGGATATCATCAAAAATACCTACCTGGTACTACTCAAAAACGAATTAATTATTAAAAGAAATGAAAAACATTAACAGAAAACACGCTTTATTGATAATTGTGCTATTGACGGTTTACTCGTGTAAGAAGGATCCTGTCAATAATCAACAAAACAATAATAACACTAACAACCTCCCTGTAACGACCGGTAATACCCCCGGTACTATTAAAAAGGGATCTGACCCACAGGTGGCATCGGCCCAGGGGTTCTTCCTGACGGATTCGTGGCAGGCTAAAACTTTTACGGTTCCGTCAAGCACGTCAAGCGTATCCAAACCTGCGGTTTCAAATGTCACGGTAAATATTGATATGAGCCAGATCACCACCAAGGTTTCGCCATTGATATTCGGCAACAATACAAACCCATTTATGGGGCAAATATTTAATCAGACTGCATTGATGAGCAATTTGACAGCGTTATCCCCCAATATTTTGCGTTTTCCGGGTGGCAGTTTGTCAGATGTCTATTTCTGGAACCAATCAAGTGCCGGACCAACCGATGCACCTGCACAACTTTTGGATGCTTCGGGAACAGCTTCCGCAGCCGGTTATTGGTACGGCAATAATACCGCCAGCTGGACCATGACCCTGGATAACTATTATACGGTGCTGCAACAAACCAAAGCAACCGGCCTGATAACCGTCAATTATGGTTATGCACGTTATGGCACAAGTCCGCATCCCGACCAGGCTGCGGCGCATTTGGCTGCTCAATGGGTGCGATATGATAACGGCCGTACCAAATATTGGGAGATCGGCAATGAATTGTTTGGTACCTGGGAAGCGGGATATAGAATTAATACAGCCACTAACCAGGATGGACAACCACAGATAATTACACCGACTATTTATGGTACCCATTTTAAAGTGTTTGCGGATTCGATGAGAGCGGCTGCTGCACAGGTGGGCGCTACTATACAGATCGGTATAGTACTTACCGGCGATAATGCCGGCTCGTCGGGTGGGGCAGTAGATAACTGGAATGCTGGTGTTTTGGCAGCGGCAGGCAATAAACCTGATTTCTTTGTGGTACACAATTATTATACACCCTATAATCAAAATTCAACGCCTGACGTGATATTAGGTACGCCGGTTTCGAGTACAGCTTCTATGACCAATTTTATTAAGTCAAGCGCTACGGGTGCAGGTGTAACGCAGAAACCTATAGCGATGGATGAATATAACCTCCAGGCGACCGGATCGAACCAAATGGTATCGCATATAGCCGGCGTGCACGGTGTAATGGTTTTGGGTGAGGCATTGAAAAATCAGATCAGTATGACAAGCCGCTGGGACCTGGCCAATGGCTGGAGTAATGGCGATGATATGGGTTTGTTTAATAATTCGTCCCAAACGTCAGGTGCTGAACCCGGCGCCCCGGCATGGAACCCTCGCCCGGCGTATTACTATCTATATTATTTCCAGAAATATATTGGCGACAGGATGGTGGCATCTACGGTAAACGGCAGCAACAGTATATTAAGTTACGCATCTATGTTTACGTCAGGCCAGGCAGGCGATATTTTGGTGAACACCGGTTCAAGTGATCAAACGGTGACCATAGGCATCAGCAATTTCCTTCCGGGAACAAATTATTACTATTATGAGTTGCGGGGTGGTAATGAGGCTGTTTTTTCGCGCAAGGTTTATGTAAACGGCAGCGGCCCATCAGGTGCTTCTGGCGGGCCTTCAAATTTTGCAACTATTGCGCCCGTTGCAGCAGCTCAAAAGGGAGGTATAACGGTTACGGTTCCGGCTTACGGGGTTATTTACCTGGTAGCCGATGGAACTGAATAATAAATAACATAGCTTTAGAGATGAGAAAATTTCTTTTTATCGCGTTGACGTTTGCAGTTGCAAGCACCGCGTCGCTGGCACAGGGTGTTGAGAGCCTGGCCAAAACCCCGCCCATGGGCTGGAACAGCTGGAATGTTTTTCAGACCAATATTGATGAGCCCTTGTTGAAGAGCATGGTGGATGCTTATATAACCTCCGGTATGAAAGACGCGGGCTACACCTATTTTGTGTTGGATGATGGCTGGATGGGCATGGAAAGAGATGCAAACGGGCAACTAATCGCTGATCCGAAGAAGTTTCCGAATGGGATGAAAGAGTTTGCGGACTATGTGCACTCAAAAGGTTTAAAGTTTGGTATTTATAATTGTGCGGGAACCAAAACCTGTGCCGGATACCCGGGTACACGCGGCCATGAATATGAAGATGCACGTTTGTATGCTTCCTGGGGTGTTGATTACCTGAAATTTGACTGGTGTTATGCCGACGGCGAGAACGCCAGGGAAGCCTATAAAACCATGAGCCTGGCGCTCAAAGCGAGCAAAAGACCTATTGTTTTCAGTTTGTGTGAATGGGGATCGAACCGTCCGTGGTTATGGGCAAAGGATGATGGTCAATTATGGCGTACGACGGGGGATATTGGGCCTTCTTTTGAGAAAAATATAAATAAAGGTGGGTGGTCGGCCTTGTCGGTATTAAACATACTCGACAGGCAGGATAGTATTCGCCAGTATGCCGGGCCGGGCCATTGGAACGACCCGGATATGCTGGAAGTGGGCAATGGCATGACAGTGAATGAAGACAGAACGCATTTTTCTATTTGGTGCATGCTGGCAGCACCATTAATGTCGGGGAACAATTTGCATAGTATGTCGCCCCAGACGACTAGTGTTTTAACTAATAAGGATGCGATCGCTATTGACCAGGACCCGCTGGGTGTGGAGTGTTTTAAGTATGCGATGAGTTCGGATAGTGTGGAAACGCTCGTACGCCCGCTTATCAACGGCGATCTCGCGGTTTGCTTTGTGAACCGGATGGACAAATCTCAAACGATAGATTTTGATTGGTCGGCACATGCTATTAATGACGCCATTTCAAAAACCGACGTCGATTTTACAAAATCCTCGTATAAGCTGCATGATCTTTGGAGCAAGAAAGATATCGGTACAACCAAAAAACCACTCAAACAAGTTATCGCCCCGCATGATGTGCTGATGCTAAGGCTGAGCAGACAATAATAATTCTCCCAAAGTATCAATGAAATATACCCTCGTCTTTTTTATACTATTAAGTAGTTCTTTAGCTAAAGCACAAATTTATAGCCCTTCCGATAAACAGGCCACGAAAGAAACGCGCTGGCTTTTCAGCAGTATGCAGCGGCTGATAGGGGCCGGTGTGATGCTGGGCCATCATGATGACGTGGCATATGGCGTGGGTTGGAGGTTTGAACCCAACCGCTCGGATGTAAAAAGTGTCGCGGGCTCTTACCCGGCGGTTTATGGCTGGGATTTAGCTAAAATTGAGCATGACAGTATCCACGATATTAACGGCATCCCATTTAAACTGCAAAAGAAACTGGTTGAACAGGTTTACGCGCGTGGTGGTATTAATACTTTTTGCTGGCACATGGATAACCCCGCAAACGGTAAAACAGCTTGGGATACCACCGTGCAAACGGTGAAAGAACTTATTCCCGGCGGTACGCACCACGACGATTATGTGCGAAACCTGGATAAAGCGGCTAAGTATCTGTCAGAATTAAAAGGCCGGGAGGGAGAAGCTATACCGATTTTATACCGGCCTTTTCACGAACTGACGGGCAATTGGTTTTGGTGGTGCAAAAACACCTCTTCGGCCGAAGATTTTAAAACCTTGTGGCGCTTTACGATAGATTACCTGCGTAATACCAAAAAGCTGCATAATTTGCTCATCGTATTTTCTGTGGCTGACTTTGATTCGGAAACTGAGTTTATGGATCGATACCCCGGCGATGATTATGTCGATTTTATAGGTTTTGACAACTATTGCACCCAGGGTATCCCGCGATTTGAGAAGAACCTCGATAAACGCCTGGCATTGCTGGACGTGATCGCAACGAAACATCATAAAGTGTCTTGTCTTGCTGAAACAGGCTTTGAAGGAATTCCAGACAGCGATTGGTGGACCAAAGTCTTATTGCCAGTTTTATCAAAATATAAGACATCCTACGTGTTGTTATGGCGAAATGCCAATACGCACCATTTTTATGCGCCCTATCCTGGTCAGCAAAGCGCCACCGATTTCAAACAATTTTCGGAAAGTGATGAAACGATGTTCCAAAGCCGCCTTACACCATTGGCTGTTTATGGGAAACTTATGCAGTAACTGGCAACGAGTTTAACAGCGAAACAAAGGGGTTTAGCTATTAAACTCGAGGTTTGGTTTTTTATTTAAAGATATACGGTTTAGAAACCTCGATACTGGTTTCTCAATAATTTGATGTGCGATCACACCTGAAACAACTGCCACAATTGCCGCGCAGGCCCCAAGCAGGAAAACCCTCAAGCCGGAGCTGTGCATTTGCGGATAACGCATGGCTGCTTTAAAAAATAGGGCAAGCACAAGGTAGTGTGTCAGGTAGATCAAATAGGAGGCATCGCCTACAATTAAAAGTAATTTTGGGACTTTAATGTTTTTATGAAGATCAGCTATTGCCGAACCCAGGATAATTAACGCTGCGCCGGTGCCTAAAATAACCCGGCTTTCCAGAGAAGTTTTTTGCCCGAAATCGGTAAGAAACGTAACGGCCCACATGACAATAGAAATAAGCATGCCGGCGCTTAACAGGCTTTTGTATCTGAACTTAATTGCAGATTCGGCCATGTTATTTAATGGCATAACGCTTAATACGTACCCGGCAAAGCATCCTATCAGGATGCCTAATATGAAATTTCTAAATGGGTATGGAATACTGTCTTCGGGTAAAACGAAGTAACAAACGATCGTGATTAGCAACCATAGCAGCCAGGTTACTTTAGCAAACCGCAATCCCATGGTAATGCAGAGACCGAATACCAAATAAAATACCACTTCGTAGGATAATGTCCAGGCTACCCTCACCATCGGTATATTTGGATCGATCAGCAAAAAGGATTTTATCATGAATCCCGAGCCAATATCATGCAACGAATAAGTTTTAACAGCTATATAAAACGCTAAATATACCAGGCTTACGATCCAAAAAACGGGATAGATCCGGTTAAAGCGTCTGAAAAAAAAGGCTTTTACGTTGGTCCTTGTTTGCAGGTCATTAAAATGGATATAGGTTATTATAAACCCGCTTAAAACAAAAAAAATATCCAAAGCCCTTGAAGAGTTAAAGAAATCAAAAAACCATACGGCGTTGAAATAAACTCCGGAAGAGGAGCTCACGTGGTGAAAAACAACAAGCGTGGCGGCTATTCCCCTTATTGCCTGCAACAGGTTTAGTTTATTTTTCATTGCGTAACAAGGTTAAGTGCCTGCTGATCAATCTAAAATAAGTATTAATATTTATTTATCTCTGCTATGGTAAATAATGAGCAACTTATAATAACTCTTGATTTTTAGGTAGCAACTATCGCGCCGAAAATGTAATGGGTTTCTGATAAGGTTCAATCAGAGTTTGGTTTTACCCGAAATAATAGTAACGCTTAACCCCATGCAAGCTATCAGCAGGAACGATGCCCGCAGCGAGGCTATCCCGGCTATAAAACCTATCAGCGGCGGCCCGATCAGGAAACCGGAAAAACCTATGGTCGATACTGCTGTCAATGCAACACCCGCCGACATGTTAGCTGTTTTGCCGGCTGAACTATAGATCATGGGCACTACAGATGATACACCCACGCCAACCAGCATAAAGCCCAGTATGCCCGGCAGCAGGTAGGGAAATAATACGGCCACCAGCAACCCGCTTGCTGTGAGCATCCCGCTTAGTTGTAACGTGCGCTTTAACCCATATTTACCGGCGAACCAATCTGCCGTAAACCTGCCAAGCGCCATTGTACACATAAACGCAAAATATCCAGCACCGATCCAACCGCCGTGTGCAAGAATTACCTTTCTAAAATAAACACCACTCCAGTCGAACATGGTGCCCTCGCATATCATCGAACAAAAGGCAATGATGCCAAGCCGAAGTAAGGGCAACATGAGTTTGAGCCTGTCCCTGATGGATAAAATGACCTCGGTTTCAGCAATTTTACCGCTGTCGTCCTTAAGATTTCGGGATGCAACAATAACGCCAACAATGATTAGCACCATGATGACGATGAAATGCTCAAAAGGAATGATCTTTTCACTAATCATAAAAATGCCTATCCCGGCCCCGGTGAACCCGGCCATACTCCATATACCATGAAACGACGCCATGATGGGCTTTTCGTATAACTGCTCGGTCATCACCGCTTGTGTATTTACCGCGATATTCGCCGAATTGCCTGCAAAGCCATAGCAAAACAGGCAGCCCAACAGCTCAAATATGTTATTCGCAGCACCAAGTCCCACCAAAAAAACTGAATAAGCAAGAATGGCAATTATAAGCAGTTTACGACTGCCTATTTTGGTGATGACCCAGCCCGTAAATGGTAACGAACACATCAGGCCGATGGGTATGGCTAACAGTACAGCACCTAAACCGGCTTCCGAAAGATGTAAAGATTGTTGTATGTTAGGTATACGCGATGCCCAGCTTGCAAAGCTTAGCCCGGCCATAAAAAACATGGCGCCTACGGCTACCCTGAGTGCCAAACGCGATTTTATGCTATGCTGCAATGCTGCATCCATATCGTAGTAATTTATTAGTGTAAAAAATACACTAAGAGTGCCTTATACAAAGATATTCAATATTTGATTGTTTTATGTATCCGGTTGGGTTGTTTTAATTAAATTAATATATTAGCCTATTATAAACCGCTTTGTAGTTAAAGCATGAACAATAATAAACCGCTTATATTCTGGACAGGCATGTTCCTGCTCTTTTTCCCTGGGTTATTGCATGCCTACCTGTTAATGCCGTTCCCCGGCAGCCAGGATATCGAGGCTATAAAACTATGCTACTATCTCGAAAAAATTATACTGCCATTACGCATCGTCGGCGGACTTATGATCGTATGGTACCTGGTAAAGTATTTCAGAAAAAATACGCTAAAGGGAATTTTATTTAAGGGAGCAGTGTTGCTATTGTTATTTGGCAGTTTATACGTGACGGATATTCAATACAAGGCTTCGTCAATGTTCGAGGAGCCAAAGGTTGTGAAGTTTGCAAATGCAATGGATAATAAAGTGCCCGAAACCTATGTGGTATTGGGTGTAGTAAACAATGGTGTTGCAAAAGCTTACCCGCTTGTTTATTTGGGCTACCACCACAAGGTGCAGGATAATGTAGGCACTTTGCCTGTTTTGGTTACTTATTGTACGATGTGCCGCACGGGCAGGGTATACAGCCCGGTAATAAATGGAACGCGCCAAACTTTCAGGTTGGTTGGGGCAAGGCACTATAATGCGATTGTCGAAGACGAAAGCACCGGAACATGGTGGTACCAGGCAACTGGTGAGGCTGCGGTTGGGCCGATGGAAGGCTCGCACCTAAAGGAACTTTCATACGAACAATCTACCCTGGCGGCGTGGTTAAATAAATACCCCGGTTCATTGATACTACAACCTGATAACAGTTTTAAAACTGATTATGCCGACTTAAAAGGCTACGATGTTAAACAAGCTGTGGACCGCGATTCGACACTGAAAAATAAAGATTCGCTGATGCGCAAAAGCTGGGTGATCGGCGTGATCGTAAATAAGCAGCCAAAAGCCTACAACTGGCGCGAGCTGCAAAAAATATGTATGGTGAATGACCAGTTTGGCGTAACGCCGCTGCTGGTAGGACTTGAGGACGATGACCATACCTTTCATGTATTTAACAGGCAGGTTGATGGCAAAGCGCTTACTTTTAAATTGGATGCGACAGGACAGTTTACCGATAATGAAACCTCATCCACCTGGAATTGGGAGGGCGTATGTATATCGGGGCCATGCAAAGGCAAGCAATTAGCAAAAATACAAGCCTACCAGGAATACTGGCACTCATGGAAACATTTCCATCCGGGTACCCTGTTTTGGGAAAAATCCTAGCGATACGGTTCAACCCCCTGGCATAAATTAAAGAAAAATAGCGCTATGTTGGCTATGCCTCTTATTTATCGTTGCGTTTTAAGGTCAGATGAAACTTACCGCCATTTTCTTCGAAATTAAGCGATAATGAGTCTCCGGCAGTAACGTATTTGCCGTCAACCGGGATAACTGAGCCCTCCGGGTCGGTAACTTTAAATGAAAAATCGTTGCCGTTTACCTTGCCTTCCTGGATATTTAGCGGGTCGCCGTCAGCCTGCGCCGTTCCAGTCAATTTGTCGCCGTCAACTTTAAAAACAAGGTGTATCGGGTGGTCATTGCCCTCAGGATCTTTCAATGCTCCAACCCATTTGCCGTTAAGGTCGGCTATTGCGGCAAAGCATACCGTCACAAAGCATAATAATGTTGCAGTAATTAGCGTCTTTCTTTTCATAGTGTTGGTTTTTCAATAAGATGCAATATTTTACTCTTACGTTACAGCCGACATCAATTTTATAAATAAAAAACCCCGCCGCCAGGTTGACGGAAGGGCCCTTCATGAAAACTATGGTATTATGATTTACTTTTTATCAACTGCGCGTTTCAGAGTAGTATGGAATTTCATGCCCTGGTAGTCGATGTTAAGACTGATCGAATCACCGGTAGCGAAATATTTCCCCGTATGCGGTATTTTTATGCCATTTGCATCGATGGCAAACGAGATGCTGTCTCCTTTTACTTTACCCTCTGTTACATCGACGGTACCTTGCGGGTTTGTGGCGGTGCCGGTAAGCTTGTCGGCATCGGTTTTAAAGGAATAAGTCAAAGGGAACTCCTGTCCATCGGGTGTGGTGATCGTTCCGCTCCAGTTACCATTCACATCAGCAAAAAATGCAAATACGGCAGTGAAACAGCATAATAATGCAGCGGTGATAAATAATTTTCTTTTCATGGTTGTTTAATAATTAAGTGTTGGTTGATTTAACAATAAGACTATTAATTAAATGCTATGTTACAGATGACAGGCTAAATAAAGGCAACAAAAAACCCCGGCATTCAGGAGGGGTTCAGTGCTATAAAACTATAAAAACAAATCTCAATTATTTATCAACAACACGCTTCAGCGTAGTATGTGTTGATCTTGCACCCACGTGCAGGCTTATGGAGTCGCCATCGGCGTAGTATCTGCCCACATTCTTGATCTTCATGGTCCTGATGTTCCCGGTAAACCATAAACTGTCGCCTTTAACAATTCCATCAGAGATATCGAAGGTGCCTATCGATGAGGTCACGGTGCCGGTGAGCGTTGAACCATCAGTTTTAAAAGTATAGCTGATTGGGAATTCGTTGCCGTCGGGCCCTTTTAACATAGCAGACCATTTGCCATTGATGTCGGCAAAATACGCGAATGCCGCGCCGAAGGAAAGCAGCAAAGTAACTGTAACGAGGATTTTTCTTTTCATGGTTTGCTAAGTAAAATGGTTTGTTAAAAGTAAAATAAATTTGGTTGGGTTTAATATTATTTGGCTGTATCACGCACCACCTTCAGGTGCACCTTTAGGTCGCCGAAATCGATGTCGATCCCGCACGAATCGGCATACATTTTACCGGTAGTGTGATATGTATCACCCTCACTTCCTATCGTTCTAAAGCTAAACGTATCACCAGTTATTTTACCATCCAGAATATCTGCCACGCCTTCAGGTGAACTGGTGGTACCGGTTAGTTTATCGCCGTCGGCCTTAAAATTATATGATACCTGTATCCCGTGGCCGTCAGGTGTTTTGATCGTTCCTTTCCATTTACCCGTCAGGCCATCTGACACAGCCATAACCAGCAAAAAGCACGACAGCAAAGCAGCAATTATTAGTATTTTTCTTTTCATACCATAAAAGCTAAATGATTGATTAAAAGTAAAAAATAATTCAATCAAAAAACCCTGCCAAATTTGACAGGGTTTTTACTATGAACGGTGTTTGGGTTGAATATTATTTGCTGGTGTCACGTTTTATCGTGAAGTGTGAGGATTGTCCGCCAAAATCGATATCCATTCCGCATGAATCAGCGTACATTTTGCCTTTGTGGGGGTAATCATTGCCGTCAACAGTAACTTTAAAAGTAAACGTATCGCCGGTTATCTTTCCATTGTCAATGGTAATCGCACCGGCAGGTGATTCAGCCGTGCCGGTCAGTACAGTGCCATCAACTTTAAAAGTATAGGTTACCGGCAATTCGTTTCCGTCAGGGGTTTTAATGGTGCCTTTCCATTTGCCGTTCAGATCGGCTATAACAGCCATCACGAAGATAAAGCAAGATAGTAGGGCAATAGGAAGTAATAGTTTTCTTTTCATATGTCAGGTTATTTTGTACTAAAAGTAAGATTTTTATTACAAAATGAAATAAACATTAAGTTAAATTTTGTTAATTTCTAATCCTGATTTCTGAGTTTATAAGAATTTTCCTAACAGGTATTTATTAAAAATCATGTTAATCGCATAATGCTGATTTTGACATAAATTTGCCCTTTATTTACCCGGTTACATGCATTATAACTAAAATCAGGTTAAAATACGGTAATAGCCGGCTAATAAACACCATACTTTGAATGGTTTCTACCCGTAACTTTGGTTATCGGACTAAGACTATGAAAAAAACGATTTGCCTGTCAGTAATAACCTGTTTAAGCCTTGGTGTTTTTGCACAAAAACAGGACTATCCAATACAGCCTGTTCCGTTTACCAGCGTGAAACTGAGTGACCAGTTTTGGACATCACGCATCGAAACCAATCGTACTGTTACTATTCCGGCGTCATTTGCACGTTGCGACAGCACTGGCCGTATCAAAAACTTCGTGATGGCGGCTGAACATAAAGGCAAGTTTTGTACTGTATATCCATTTGACGACACTGATATTTATAAGACCATCGAAGGTGCGTCTTACTCATTAGCCGAGCACCCTGATCCCAAACTGGAAGCTTACCTGGATTCGCTCATCACCATAGTAGGTAAAGCACAGGAGCCGGATGGTTACCTGTATACTGCACGTACAATCGACCCGCTGCACCCTGGTCCCTGGGCCGGGCCAGAGAGATGGGTGAATGAGGGTAAAATGAGTCACGAATTGTACTGTGCGGGTCATATGTATGAAGCCGCTGCCGCGCATTTTATGGCTACCGGCAAACGTAATTTCCTCAATATCGCACTAAAAAATGCCGATCTGTTGGTTCGGACATTTGGCCCTGGTAAAAGAGGCGTAGCTCCGGGCCACGAGATCGTGGAAATGGGTTTGGTAAGACTCTATCGCATTAGCGGAAAAAAAAAATATCTCGAGCTCGCTAAATTCTTTATCGACCAGCGGGGCATCAAAAAATATAATCCCAAAAGCAAAAATGAATACGAAAACGGCAAGTATTTCCAGGACGATAAACCCGTAATTGACCAGGATGAAGCCGAGGGCCATGCCGTACGTGCCATGTACCTGTACTCGGGTATGGCCGATGTAGCAGCTCTTACCGGGGATACCGCCTACCTGCATGCCATCGACAAGATATGGAACAATATGGTCGGCAAAAAAATGTATGTGCAGGGCAGCATAGGTGCGGTTGGCGATGGCGAACGCTTTGGCGAGAACTATGAATTGCCCAACGCTACTGCTTACAATGAAACTTGCGCGGCCATTGGCAGCGTGTTCTGGAACCAGAGGATGTTCCTGTTGCATGGTGATTCGAAATACATCGATGTAATGGAAAAAACGCTGTATAACGGCTTGATATCCGGCGTTGGTTTAGATGGCAAATCATTCTTCTACACCAATGCAATGCAAATCAGCAGCCATTTTAAAACGGACGATACCGAGCCTGTTCGCTCAGGTTGGTTCGTTTGCTCCTGCTGCCCAACTAACGTGGTGAGATTAATTCCATCGATCCCGGGCTATATCTATGCGGAAAAAGGCAACTCAGTTTACGTGAACCTATTTATCAGCGGTACGGCTAACCTGGCGGTGAATGATAAAAAAATTACGATCACCCAGCAAAATAATTATCCCTGGGATGGCGCTTTAGCATTCCTCATTGATCCGCAATCGGATATGAATATGGATCTGCGGATACGTATACCGGGCTGGGTGCAAAACGAGGCCATACCATCAGACCTGTACAATTATGAGAATGGAGTAATACCTATCGTTGATATTAAAGTAAACGGTAAACCGGTAAATTTTGAAATAAAAAATGGTTATGCCATACTGAATCGTAAATGGAAAAAGAACGATAAAGTTGAAATGAATCTACCAATGGAAGTGCGCAGGGTGGTTGCAAACGACAAGATCCAGGATGACCAGGGTAAAGTGGCATTGCAGCGCGGGCCAATTATGTATTGTGCCGAATGGAAGGACAATAATGGCTTGACGGGCAATATCATAGTGCCGAAGGACGCGGTATTTACGCCGAAATATGAAGCTGATCTGCTGAATGGCGTTATGGTATTGAAAGCGGATGTAAAAACAATCAATATTGATCCATCGGGGCAAAACGTCAGCACGCAAAACGCAACTTTAACGGCAATTCCATACTATTCGTGGGCCAACCGGGGTAAGGGTGAAATGACAGTTTGGTTCCCCGAGCAGGTAAAATATGTCAACCTGTTATCGCAATAAACCTCCTAAAACCAATTATAATGAGAAAGCTTTTTATCCTGTTATTTTTCACAGCTGTACTGGCGAACGCCAGGGCGCAGACCATCGAATTAAACAAAGGCTGGAGATTTAAAATCGGCGACTCGGTAGCATGGTCGTCAACCCAATATAGCGACAAGGGCTGGAAAGAAGCCAATGTAGCCGTGCCATGGGAGGACCAGGGATATGATGGTTACGATGGCTTCGGGTGGTACCGGTTACACGTGGTTGTTCCGTCACCGTTAAAAGAAAAAGCGTTTCTGAAAGATAGTTTGCATTTCGATTTGGGTATGCTAGACGATGGCGCCGAAGTGTACCTGAATAATCAATTGGTGTATAAAAACTGGTCAACCGGTGGCATCAAAAACGGTATTTACGGGCCCGGCTCTTTCTCGATAGCAACAAACAACCCGGCAATTGAATGGAATAAGGAAAATGTGATAGCCGTGCGGGTATTTGATACCGGCGGTGCAGGCGGCGTATATGGCGATAAATTCGACATGCGCATGGTTGAACTAACGGATAATATCATCATCGATACGGACGGTGACTTTAGCTATGGTGCATCTACGTTAAGCAAATCGGTAAAGCTGGCAACCAAAGGAAACTATGCTTATCGCGGAAATCTGGATTGCAAAGTTACTGACCCTGAAACTGGTAAAACCATATCTGATAAAACGGTTGCGGCTGCTTTTTCGAAAACGAAGCCTTTCAGTTACACGGTTACGGTTGGTTCGGCACAAAAAAGGGCATACCATATCATTTATACTTTCACCGAAGAAAGATCAGGCAAACATGTTAGCCGGATCGAAGAGACCCCCTATATATTGACGCCTTTAGTAAAGGCGCGCCCACGGATTAATGGTCCGGACGTTTTTGGGGAACGTCCGGGTAATCCGTTCTTATATAGGATCCCGGCAACGGGGCAACAGCCGCTTGTTTATAAGGCGAAAGGCTTGCCCGAAGGGTTAAAACTGGACGGTATCACAGGTATTATTACGGGGGAAGTTAAAGATAAGGGCGATTATCAAGTGACGTTTACAGTAATTAACAAACTGGGCAGTGATAGTAAAAAGTTTACCATAAAAATTGGCGAATTGATAGGCCTGACCCCTGCTTTGGGTTGGAACAGCTGGAACGCCTGGGGTTTAAGTGTGAATGATAAAAAGGTGCGTATCTCGGCCAATGCAATGGCGGATAAACTGAGCGCGCATGGCTGGATGTATATCAACATTGATGATGGTTGGGAAGCCAAACACCGTAATGCGGATAGCACCATTTCGCCAAATGAAAAATTTCCGGATATGAAGGCTTTGACTGATTATGTACACGGCCTGGGTTTACGGATGGGTATTTATTCGTCGCCGGGTCCGCGTACTTGCGGCGGTTATCTTGGAAGCTACAAAAACGAGGATAAGGATGCGCAGACCTACGCTGCCTGGGGAATTGACTATCTAAAATATGATTGGTGTTCCTATGGTGAGATCGCACCAAGGCATCCCAACCTTGACGAATATAAAAAACCCTACCAAGTGATGCGCGCATCGTTAAATTATGTTTCACGTGATATACTGTTCAGTTATTGCCAGTACGGTATGGGCGATGTTTGGAAATGGGGCGGAGAAGCAGGCGGCAACAGCTGGCGAACTACCGGCGATATTGAAGATACATGGAAAAGCATGTCGGACATTGGCTTTAGCCAGGATAAGGCAGCGCCGTACGCACAACCTGGACACTTTAACGACCCGGATATGTTAGTGGTAGGCAAAGTAGGTTGGGGAACCAGTACCCATAATAGCCGACTATCACCTGATGAGCAATACACGCACATCAGTTTGTGGAGCATGCTTTCTGCGCCATTACTGATAGGTTGCGACATGGGCCGGTTGGATAAATTCACTTTAAATCTATTAACCAATGATGAAGTGATAGCCATAGACCAGGACGCTTTGGGTAAGGGAGCCCGGCAGGTAGTAAAGAAGGACACCTATCAAATCTGGGTTAAACAGTTGGAAGACGGCAGCAAAGCAATAGGTATTTTCAATACATCGGATAAATATCAAACCATTGACTTGAAGTGGGGTGATATTGGTGCAGATGGCTATAAAAAAGTTAGAGACGTTTGGCGGCAGGCTAACCTGGTAACAAAAGGAGCCACCTTCAACGCCAAAGTAGCGCCGCATGGGGTGATGCTAATAAAGTTAAGTAAGTGAGAATTAAAGATAAAAATAGTAAGATATGAAGTTTACATGGAAAGGGGTTTTCCCGGCGGTTACGACCAAATTTACAGATAACGACGAACTGGATTTCGCGGCATTTGACCATAATATCAATGCACAATTAGAGGCAGGTGTTGATGGCCTGATATTAGGCGGCTCATTAGGTGAGGCCAGTGTGTTGAGTGATGAAGAAAAGTTCGATTTATTAAAGCACACGGTTGACTTTGTGGATGGCAAAGTGCCGGTGCTACTCAATATCGCTGAACAAACCACTAAAGCAGCAGTCGCCTGCGCACAAAAAGCATTGGATAATGGAGCAAGCGGCCTGATGTTGCTGCCGCCCATGCGTTACAAGGCAGATGACACCGAGACCGTGGAGTTTTTGACTTCGGTAGCTAAGAGCACACCGCTGCCCATCATGATATACAACAACCCGGTTGATTATAAGATTGAGGTAACGCTGGACATGTTTGAGCAATTGGCTAAATACGATAACATCCAGGCGGTTAAAGAATCAACAAGGGACATATCCAACGTTACCCGGATGATCAACCGTTTTGGTGATAGGTTTGCCATCATGACAGGCGTTGACCCATTGGCCATGGAAAGCCTGGTAATGGGCGCTGATGGATGGGTTGCAGGCTTAGTGGATGCATTCCCAAGAGAGACTGTGGCTATTTACCGTTTGGTGAAAGCAGGCAGGATACAGGAAGCTTTGACTATTTACCGCTGGTTTTTACCGGTGCTTGAACTGGATATTCACCCAAAACTGGTACAGTATATCAAACTCGCGGAAGTGGCAACAGGAATCGGCACCGAAAATGTACGTGCGCCACGTTTAAAAATCGAAGGTAAAGAGCGCGAAAAAGTATTGACGATCATCAATGATGCTTTGGCGGTTCGCCCAGTATTGCCTGAAGGCAGTTGGGGACGGGTAAAAGCGGGTCAATTAGTATAAATTAAATGCACTTGTCGTAATGATTTCAAACTCATTACTATTAGTTATGTTGTAGGTGCATAAACCACAGAAAATGAATGCGAAAAACCTTATTGGTTATCATTATACCGAAGGCAAAAAGACCTTCAAAGCGATAGACCCGTCGACGGGTGAGGAATTGGACGGTGATTTTAGTATCGCCTCAACGGATGACGTCGCCGCCGCCTTATCTCTCGCCGAAAAGGCATTTTCTATTTATCGCAATACCGGTAAAAAAGCAAAGGCGGCTTTTCTGCGCAGCATTGCTAATGAAATTGATGCCGTTGGTGATGAACTTATTGAGCGCGCCATGGCCGAGAGCGGTTTGCCGCAGGCTCGCCTGCAGGGCGAACGCGGACGGACCACCGGTCAGCTAAATATGTTTGCCAATTTGGTAGAAGAAGGCTCGTGGGTTGAAGCGGTAATAGATAGTGCCTTACCTGATCGCAAACCTGCTGCAAGGCCGGATATTCGCAAAATGCTGATACCGGTTGGTCCGGTTGTTGTTTTTGGCGCAAGTAACTTTCCGCTGGCGTTTTCTGTTGCCGGTGGCGATACGGCTTCGGCGTTAGCGGCCGGTTGCCCGGTTATTGTGAAGGCGCACCCGGCTCACCCGGGTACGAGTGCGCTGGTTGCAGAAGCCATTAAAAAGGCAGCCGAAAAACATCATATGCCAGAAGGTATATTTTCTATCCTGTACGATAGTGCACATGCTATTGGCGAGGAGTTGGTGAAGCACCCAAAAACAAAAATCGTAACGTTTACAGGGTCATTTAAAGGTGGAACTGCTTTATTAAAAATGGCGCAGCAACGCGACAATCCCATCCCTGTTTTTGCCGAAATGGGCAGCACCAACCCAACAATATTATTGCCTGATGCGCTTAAAAATCGCTATGGCCAAATTGCCGAGCAATACGCTGCTTCCATTACATTGGGAGCGGGGCAGTTTTGTACCAATCCGGGTGTGTTGGTCGCGCTGAAATCTCAATCGCTGGAAAAATTTAAAGAGGCCTTGGGCGATGCGATCGGTAAAATAAATTCAGCCACAATGCTGACGCCTGGAATTTGCAAAAACTATTCGACTTTGTCGGATGAGGTGTTGCAGGAGCAGGGTGTGTCGCTTATCGGCAGGGGGAATTTAAATCCCGATAAGCAAAACCAGGCACAGCCTGTAATTGCCGAAGTGAGTGCGTCATCATTTCTCACCAATCCCAAATTAAGAGAGGAAGTATTTGGGCCATATTCGTTATTTGTTGTAGCTGATTATGAAGTACAGTTACAGCAGGTAGTTGATGCTTTGGAAGGACAGTTGACGGCAAGTGTTGTCGCAGATGAAACTGACCTGGTTAAATATAAACACCTGGTGCAAAGCATCACCAATATAGCAGGGCGGGTAATATTGAATAACGTTCCGACAGGTGTAGAGGTTTTACAGGCCATGCAGCACGGCGGACCGTTCCCGGCAACATCAGATAGTCGGTTTACTTCGGTAGGGACGGGCGCTATTAAGCGTTTTGTACGGCCCGTTAGTTGGCAAAACTGGAATAATAATTTGTTGCCGGATGAATTGAAAGATGGCAACCCGCTCGAAATATGGCGTTTGGTGGATAATAATTGGACAAAATAAAAGTCTGAAGTCAGAGTCAAATGCGACGTTGGACTTAAGGCGTAAGACTTTAGACTAAAACAAAATAATGAGCAGTAAAACATTCTTCTGTGTAGATGCGCATACGTGCGGCAACCCGGTACGTTTGGTAGCAGGCGGCGGCCCTAATTTGACCGGGGCGAACATGAGCGAAAAGCGCCAGCATTTTTTAAAAGAATACGACTGGATACGCAAGGGCTTGATGTTTGAGCCGCGCGGGCACGATATGATGTCGGGTAGTATTTTGTACCCGCCGCATGACCCTGCCAATGATGTTGCAGTGCTGTTTATTGAAACCAGCGGCTGCCTGCCGATGTGCGGTCATGGTACTATTGGCACTATAACCATTGCTATCGAAGAAGGGCTGATCATACCAAAAACACCCGGAATAGTTCGTATGGAAGCGCCTGCAGGATTGGTTCTGATCGAATGCAAACAGGAGGGAAGTAAAGTTAAATCGGTTAAGTTGACTAATGTTGCTTCGTACCTCGATTCCGAAAATTTAGAAATTGAGTGCCCTGATTTGGGTGTACTGACTTTTGACGTAAGTTACGGTGGTAATTTTTATGCCATTGTAGACCCGCAACCTAATTTCAAAGGGTTGGGAAACTATACTGCAAACCAGCTCATATCATGGAGCAGGGTTATGCGGCAACGAATAAATGAAAAATACACTTTCGTTCACCCGGAAAATCCTACCATAAATACCTGCACGCATATCCTTTGGGCAGGAAAGACTATCTCACCCGAAGCAACAGCACGTAATGCTGTATTCTATGGCGATAAAGCGATTGACCGCTCACCTTGCGGGACGGGTACCTCCGCACGTATGGCGCAGTGGCACGCAAAAGGAAAATTGAAAAAGGGTGATACATTTATTCATGAAAGTATCATCGGCAGCCAGTTTATTGGCAGGGTTGAGGATGAAGTTACGATAGGTGGTAAACCCGCTATCATACCCAGTATTGAAGGCTGGGCCAGGGTTTATGGTTACAATACAATAAAAATTGACGATGAGGACCCGTATGCTTACGGTTTCCAGGTTATTTAAATAGACAAAATGAGCAAGGCAATTGTTATCGGCGGAGGTATAATAGGGCTGTTTTCCGCGTATTACCTGCATAAATCGGGTTGGGAAATAGAAGTTTTGGATCAGGGCGATCTGACTGATAATTGCTCGTACGGAAATGCGGGGATGATCACGCCGAGCCATTTTGTGCCGCTTGCTGCACCGGGGATGGTGGAGCAGGGTATCCGGTGGATGTTCAACAGCAAAAGTCCGTTTTATGTAAAGCCCTCCTTTGATAAAGAGTTATTTGGCTGGGGCCTGAAGTTTTTGAAGAGCGCCACCCGCCATCATGTCGAACGTTCTGCCGGGGCACTGCGCGATATTTCTATACTCAGCAAAAAACTATATTGGGAATTTGAGCTCGAAACCAAACTTGATTTCGGAATGGAGGAAAAAGGCATCCTGATGCTGTTCAAAACTCAAAAAATGGTTGACGAAGAAAAACACCTCGCGGCCGAAGCCACCAACCTGGGTCTTGACGCGCAGTATTTAAGTCCGGATGAATGTCAGAAACTGCAGCCGGATGTAGAACTGGATATTTTGGGCGCAGTGCATTATCATTGCGACGCCCACCTGTATCCCAATAAACTCATGAAGGTTTTGGTAAAATACCTTGAGGATGAAGGGGTAAAAATGCACCGCAATACTAAGGTGGTTAAAATTGAACATTATGCAGGGAAAATTACTTCGGTAAACAGTGTGGACAAGGAATTTAAAGGCGATGCTTATGTAATGGCAGGCGGGGCATGGTCGCCGGCGATAGCAAAATTGGCAGGCTTAAGTGTACCCTTAATGCCGGGCAAGGGCTATTCATTTATGGTGCCGCAGGATGAGTCAAAAAAAATGACTATACCCTCCATACTATGTGAAGCCAGGGTTGCTGTTACGCCAATGAACGGGAGCATCCGATACGGCGGTACGATGGAGGTGGGTAAGATTAATTCTCAAATCAATATGAACCGGGTAAAGGGCATCGTAGAATCTGTCCCTAAATATTTCCCCAATTTTAAACCTGACGTGCCCGCTGAAAAAGATATCTGGTTTGGTTTCCGGCCGGTATCGCCGGATGGTATGCCTTATATCGGTTTATCCAATAAATACAAAAACCTCGCAGTAGCTACCGGCCATGCGATGATTGGATTAAGCCTCGGACCTGCTACAGGAAAACTGATAGCTGAAGCGCTGCAAGGCTCGGTAGCTTCAATGAATATCAGTCCGTTTGCGGTGGAGCGGTTTCAGTAGAGATATAATTCAACCAGCCTAAGCCACTCCCGGCCTTTTATTTCCGTACGTACCTATATTAAAGTTTGGTATATTTAATTCTGTTATAACCCTAATTATTCTGTCTGGCAGGTGATAAAACCAAATTACGCGCTCCTTTTGCTGTTAATACTGTTCAAATTGAATAGTGTTGAGTCCGCATTTGCCCAGGCGCCAGTAATAATTCCAAAGCCCGGCCCTATTGTATTGCACCTGGATGCAACGGGTAATTACCAGGTAAAGCTTGCAGATATAGCCACAATAACCGGCACCTATAACGCAGTAACGTTTAGCCCGGCGTCTTTCAGCTGCTCTGATGCAGGTCCCCAAACTATTATTGTTAATGCAAGTAACACGAGCAGCAGTGACCCGGTTGCCCGATTAAATTTTCCTTACGGGATAGTCACCGATGCGGCGGGTAATCTTTATATAGCCGATTCTGGTAATAACCAAATAAAGAAAATCACGCCGGGCGGGGTAGTAACCATACTGGCAGGCTCGGGCGTACTTGGCTCAGCCGACGGAACAGGTATTGCGGCGGGTTTCGACAGGCCCTGGGGTTTAGCCATTGACGCGGCGGGGAATATTTATGTTGCGGATGCAGGGGGGAGTAAAATACGTAAAGTCACGCCTTTGGGCGTTGTAAGTACCGTGGCGGGAACAGGTGCCAAGGGTTCCAATGATGGCCCCGCCTCGTCAGCAACTTTTAATAACCCATCCGGCGTGGCTGTTGATGCCGCCGGCAATTTATATGTAACGGATTCCGACAATAATAAGATCAGGAAAATATCAACCGGTGGGGTCGTGAGCACATTTGCGGGTAGCGGCCAGTTTAGTTCAGATGACGGGAACGGGACCGCTGCGGGATTTTATAACCCGCACGGTATAACAATCAATAAAAACACGGGTTTTTTGTATGTGGCCGACGGCAATAATCGTATCAGGATGATCAGCCCGAATGCCGATGTAACCACATTTGCCGGATTTAATTCGGGGAATAACGACGGCACAGGAACAGCAGCCAGTTTTTATTTTCCGATCAGTATTGCCATTGATGCCCCGGGCAATTTATATGTAACTGATAACAGTAATAACGAGATAAGGAAGGTTAATGTAGCAGGCTATGTTACTACGATAGCCGGCGATGGCACTCCCGGTTCTGTTGACGGTACAGGCAAAAATGCCTCTATCAACGCTCCTATAGGGATAGTGTTAGCTCCTGATGGCAATTTGTATATCACCCAGGGGCCCGATAACAGGATAAGGAAAATTACACCGGCTTTAGTGGTTACTACCGTGCAATTGGCGGGCACCTTGGGAACAAATACCGAATCAGCCAGCAAGGCAATAGATGTAACGGTGGCCAGCCAGCCGGTTATTACGTCATCCCATCAAAATATAAATATTATTGCCTACCCCGGTTGCAACCCTTCCCTGCCTGATTATGCCCAAAGCGCAACAGCAACTGACAATTGCAGCACAAATCCGGTCACGTTTACGCAATTGCCCGCGCCCGGTACGCCATTAACTCCGGGTATTCCCATAAATGTTACCCTAACTGCAACGGATGCTTCAGGCAGTTCGGCGAACGTTACTTTCCTGGTAAATACGGTTAGTTCTACCAGCGACCCCTTGTCATTCACTGAAAACCCCACCATTTTTGCAGGGAGCGGCATCAAACTTCAGCCGGTGGTTGGCCCTGACATCATTGGGTATAGTTGGTCGCCGGTTGATGGATTGAGCAATCCTACCATAGCCAATCCCATTGCAAACCCCGCTAAGACGACAACGTATACACTAACCGTTACGTCTTCGGGGGGATGCGCAAGCAGTGTATTGGTCACGGTTAGTGTATTGGCGCAGATAACTGTCCCGACGGCGTTTACGCCAAACGGCGATGGGGTTAACGATTACTGGAATATTGCACATTTAAGCGAATACCCATCCTGCACGGTTGATGTGTTTAACAGGGGAGGGCAACTCATTTTTCACTCGATGGGATATGGCAAACCATGGGCAGGGACGTATAATGGCTCTTCGCTTCCGACAGGCACTTACTATTATATTATTGATCTGAGGAACGACCGGCAAAAGCTTTCCGGCGAGGTTACTATAATAAGGTAGTGATCAGGGAATATTATAATAATAAATAGGCGAGAAGACGCCCTCGCTGGTGGTATAATAGCCTTTCCCGTCGAGCGTGAAACCAATGGCTTCTCCCTGTTTTTCAAATTTATAGGGTAGTTCGGCGGGTTTTCTTAGCATGGTTTCCCATAAAGGCTCGTTGCCGCTGCGTTTCCAGTAGTAAACCTTTTCATAGCTTTTTACCAATACCTGCTGCCCGTCTCTTGAAATATCGCCCGCGGTGATCCATTTGAAGGGCCTGAAGCCGCTGAAATAAAGTTTGCACCGCCGGGTTAACGTCAGCGTATCATTCGCTTTAAAGTTTAGCGGCGACGTATATACATTTACCGAATCGCTTCGTTTTGAAATAATATAGATGAGGTTTTCGACGGGGTCTATCATTAGCGTTTCTGCGTCGCGGGGCCCATCAGGATATTTAAAATGAACGGGTAGGGCTTCGGCATGTATGATGCTGTCTTTCCAGCTCTTTTTCTCCTCAATACGGTAAACGGTAATGTATTTTCGTTCGGCGCCATTGTCGCCGATATCACCCATATAGATATAGCTCTTTCCTTTGATAGGACCAACACTAACGGCAATGTCCTCGCAATCGCGTACGCCAAGTGGTTCTTTAGGATCGCCTTTGAAATAAATGACCCGCTTTATGTCCCCTTTTGGTGTGATAGCAAAAATCCGGCTGGTATCGCCGCTGTCGTTATGCACATACCATATATCATTTCCGAAAGCTGAAGCCGCTATTCCCGAAATTTCGTCCATCTGCTTGTTCTGCAGCCGGCCGGTAATATCTTCTTTTTTCTGCTGGTATTTATGATCGGCATAAGCAGCAAAAAACAAGACGGCCACAACGGGTATTAATATCTTTATTTTTTTTGAACTGCTCATTTTTCGTTCGGGGTTTGGAAAAACATGCAAAGAAAGCCAAAAAATATGACGTTTTGCTAAATATGCCCTTTTGACACCCCGGAACGCAGGTAGTTACAATAAATGCTCTGAAATTATACTCCGACCATTAAAACCCGCAGGCTGCCCGCCATGATCTCAGCGGCGGTCCTATAGTCGGCCAAACCAAGCTCATGCACATATTTGCAGTTATCCGGATGGCCGGGCGCAATAAATACCGGCATATCAAAACCAAGCTGCTGGTAATACGGTGTAATGAATGCTTGTACGGGCAAACTATTGGCCGTATCGATGATAGCGGAAGTGAGCTTTTTTAGTGGTTTCAGCAATAACTGAACATCACATACCCTAAAATTATCATTCAAAGGTATCCAGCGGTTTACTTCGTCGATGCTTATCAGCAAAGCATTTTGCCTGATCCCGTTAAGGGTACCAATGGTTTCCTCATCATTCAAAAGGCTCCTGATTACGACCTGCTGGCCTATGTAGCGGCCGAAAATAATGAGTTGTTCTGATGTGCTGACCCGTGTCATATTACTAAATATATTAGCAATATTAAGTCAAAGAATTCAGAAATGCAAGGATTATTTTAGTTTTTTTGCTAAAAAACTTCGCTTACTTCTTCCACCTCTACATCTGGTTTTGACACGTCTGTGAGTGCCACTTTACCCCGTTCCTTGCGTACGATACGGTTAAAAAGTGATATTTCGCGCTCGAAAAGGAAGCGGAAGAATAGCACCGTCCATGATTTATGCGAAAGTAACGTATCGTAATATTCAGGAGCAGCCTTTTTTAGTTGCGGTAACTTATTCCAGGGGATGGACGGAAAGTCGTGGTGCTCATTGTGAAAACCTACGTTAAAAGCTACGGTGTTTAAAGGCCCATAATAGCTGTAAGTTTCCTGCTCGCTATCGAAGGTGAGATAATGTTCTTGTACCCAGCGTGCACCTACAGGGTGGAGGCCGATGGAGAACCAAAAACTAATGAACATAAAGGCAAGGCCGTGCCATCCTGTAAAATACCAAACAGCGGCGGTGAACACAACCTGTACCAAAATATTTGTCAGCACCCAGCTGTCCATAAACTTGATCTCTTTCAACCGCGTTACCCTTGTAGCCTGGAAAACCGGGAAAAATAAAAGCCACATTAGCTTACCAATAAAATAGTTGTTGATGAGTTTTGCTTCCCATTTATTGGGCAGGTCGGCATCCAACTCGTGTATACCCTGGAAGGAGTGATGTTTAATATGATACCTTTCGAAGGAAATAGCGCCTGGAACAATATGCGGCATATTGGCAAATATTGCAGCCCAGCGATTAGCCAAAGCGTTTTTAAATAACAACTGGTGCGTGCACTCATGTATCATTACAAATAATGAGTGATTTGCAAAAGCTCCGTATAAGTATGCGGCGGCAAATACTACCCACCACGACTGATCGCGGACCAGCCATGCCACACCGATCATCGATCCGACCAAACCTACAATGGCTAACATGGTAAGCGGGTTTTTCCCGATAAGGTCTCTAACCTCGGGGAACTCTTTCAGAATTTTTTTTGTCCTAATACGATGAGGTTCAGATTCGGTAGAGTGGATGAAATCAGTTTTAAATGCCATATGGTATAAAAGAAGTCAAAAATAAATAAAAACAATAATCACTTATACCGACAACGTGCAGGTTAAGTAATTGTTAGAGATATTTCCAATAATAAAAATTATTATTGGAAATATCGGGGTTTAGCAAGAAATTATTGTAGTTTGTACACTAAGATCGTAAATGAATTTGGAACAACTTTACGGGCAGTGCCAGGCTCAAATGAAACCACACTCAAGTATATTTTGTGGGTTTTGGTATCCAATGCCAAGGTTTTGGCGCGGGTTTGCGTTTGCAAGGTTTGTATCACACTGTATTTATCGGCACTTTCCTGTTTAATGATGGTAGTGGTAGCGTCGCCGTTTGAGCAAAATATTAATTTAGTTTCAGGATCATAAGCCACGGCATCAACGCCCGCACCTATGGGTAATGTTGCGATAACCTTTCCTGTTTTTACATCAATTACACTCATGCCTTTATTTTCGCGGCATACCGAAAAAGCACGCTGATTTTTTGCATCAAATGCGATACCTGTGGGGCCACCGCATGGTGCCAGCGAATAGTTATGAATAACTTTCAACGTTTTGCTGTCGATGACATTCATGCTGTTTTTATCTTCCAGGTTGTTGTATATAAGGCCTTTGCCATTTGAAGCTGCAAACTCTGGACCACCGCCCAAAGCTACTGTGCCCACTTGTTTCAGTGTTTCGGGATCTACTACCGACGAGTTGTTGCTCTCGCCATTAAAGCTGAATACCTTATCAGAATACGGGTCGTAAATAATAGCATCCGGGCCTTTGGCGTCTACGGGTATAGTAGCTATGATCTTCAATGTCTTAAGGTCAAATGCGACAACTGCATCGGCTCTTCCATCACTTATAAAACCACGGTTCCATTTGTTTGCTATCGCGATGCCGTGAACACCTTTCATACCTTCTATCACGCCAACCTGTTGTTCTGTGGCAAGATCCACAACATTCACCATGGTGCCATGCGAGGCATATAGCCTGTTATTAACCTTATCTATAGATACATAGTCGTACCCGCCGTCGCCCGTTAGCGGTATTTTTTTATCCAGAACGTAGGTTTGCGCGTGCAAAGCGTTCGACATCAGGCCCAGGCTTAATAAGCCGACAATAGTTAAAATGCTCTTTTTCATAATTGATTTATAGTTATTTACGATAAATCTCAGCTTTAATTCTGTAACAATTTTGGTTTTTTACAGGCCTCTACAAATAATTGTGATGGGGTTTGTGGAACTCGCCCGAACGGTACAAAATGCGCATCATGCTCGGGAGCACAATCAGGAGAAGGGGTAGCGCTGCCAGGAAACCACCTATAACCGCTATTGCCAAAGGCTGGTGTAATTGCGCACCGGCGCCAATACCCAAAGCAAGCGGCATCAGGGCTATAATGGCGCCAATAGCAGTCATCAGTTTCGGCCGTAAACGGGTCGATATGGAGTACACGATAGCCTCATTAATATCCTGGTGAACAATCCCTGGGTGATTTTCCATAATTTCAAGCGCCCGTTGTTTGAATTGCAAAAAGGTAAATATTGCGTTTTCGCCGATGATACCTACGATCATGATGAGGCCGGTGTAGCTGCCCACATTAAGCGGCGTTTTGGTGACATAAAGCGCGATCAAACTGCCCGATGTGCCTAATACGGCTATAATTAAAATAAGCAAAGCAATACGGAATTGTTTGAACAGGAATAATATTACGCCAAATACCAATAAACTTGCCGCAATAAGGATCATCATGAGCTCTTTAAACGATTGCTGCTGCTGCGCATAGTCGCCGCCATATTCAATATGATAACCCTGGGGCAGGCTTACTTTTTGGTGTATACTTTTTTGAATGGCGGGCATTACGCTGCCAATGTCGGCATTGTCTAACCTTGCCGTAATAATACCTATCGATTGCAGGTTTTCCCGGTTTATTTCTGCATCACCGGGCCTCAGTTCTACCGACGCCAGTTCGCTGATGGGTATCAGCTTGCCGGTAGGGGTGAATACGCTCTGATTTTTAATATCGTCGACTTTCAAAGTTTTATTACCCGGGTAAACCATACGGATAGGCGACTGTTGTTCCCGCTCGAGCATGCTGCCTATAATATTGCCTTCGAGTGATGTCTGCAGCTGAAATTGGAGGCTTGCCGGAGTAATGTTGTATTGAGCCAGTTTACTATAGGACGGTTCGATACTCACCGACGGCCCGGCTATCACGATGCCATTCAAAACATCGGCCGCGCCTTTTACCGTGCCGGCGGCAGCGGCTATCTGTTTGGAAAGGTCGCGTAATTTTTGCGGGTCATCTCCAAATACTTTGATTTGGATAGGCTCCACAGAAGTAGTCAAATCGCCGAGCATATCGGTAATAACCTGCCCGAATTCAATTTTTTGTGCAGCCAGCACCGGTTGATCAGCGGCAATTTTTAACCGCAGGTCGTGAATAACTTCATCTGTCGTTTTTTTGCGATCCTTTTTTAATTGTATCAGGTAATCGCCGGTATTAGGTTCTGTAATAAAAAACCCCATTTGCGTCCCTGTGCGGCGCGAATAAGCCTCCACTTCGGGTTCCTTACTTATGATCTTTTCTACCTCTTTCAGCATTCTGTCTGTTTCTTCCAGCGAGGTTCCCGGAGGCGAAGCGTAATCGAGCACGATGCTGCCTTCGTCCATTTCGGGGAGGAAACCGGTTTCAAGCAGTTTGGGTATGATCACGATAGCAGCTACAAACGCACCTGCGATAAGAATGCTTAGCCAGGGGCGGAGTATAAACCATTTAACCCATTGCTGTTTTTTAACATGATGGATCTCTTCCTTCTTTTCTTTAGCCGTCTTTTGTTTTTTGCTCCGTGTTAGTATAGAATAAATAACAGGCAAACCAATCCAGGTAACAAAAAATGAGCAAACGAGGGTGATGATCATCGTATTAGTCAATACGGTAAAATAAGCCCCGGCCACCCCGCTCATTAAAAAGAAAGGGATGAAGATTACGATGGTGCTGATTGAGGACCCCACCATAGCAGGGAAAAGGTAGTCAATAGCTTTTTTTAATAGCTCGGGTGTTGGTTCATCCGGGTTTTCTTCGTGCGTTCGGTGTATTTGTTCAACCACTACGATCGCATCGTCAATGATGAGGCCGATTGATGCTGCGATCGCACCAATTGTCATGATATTGAAGGTGTATCCGATAGCATAAAGCACAATCAACGTTAAACACAGGGTTACCGGAATGGTGATCAATATAGTAGCGCTCGCTTTGATCGATCGTAAAAAAATAACGGCAACAACGATCGCCAGTAATAATCCTATCCATACACTATCCGTAACGCTTTTTACCGAATCATTTACAAAATCGGCCTGGATATAATAGGGCTTAATGGTTACGTCTTTTGGTAATATTTTTTGCAGGTCGGCTACTTTTGCTGCCATATCCGTCGAGAGCGAGATCAGGTTGGTGTTGGGTTGTTTGATCACCGCTACCAGCACACCGTCGTGCCCGTTGGCGTTGATTTTGGTATACTCTATCCCTTCATTTATGGCTATTTCTGCAAAGTCCTTCAATCGTATCACGCGCTTACGGTTATTGCTTATAACCAGGTTGGCCAGCTGGTCCTTTGCATTTATAGTTGCATCTGTAACGGTGAGATAGAACAATTTATAATCGGACAGGTAGCCCTCGGATTTTACAAAATTGGTATTACTCAGCGTGGTATTGATGATGTCCGGCGTTAATCCCAGCGAGCTCATTTTTTGCTTGTTCAGTGTAAGCCAGTACTCTTTGGCCTTTCCGCCGATGATCCTGATCTCGGAGATCCCATCCACTTGTGAAAGGAATGGTTTTACCGTATAGGTTGCGATTTGTCGCAATTCGATAGGGCTGTGGGTATGGCTCTCTAAGGTATACCCGCTTACTGGCAGGATAGACGGGTTCATCTTTGCTACCGTTATATTTACATCGGCAGGCAAGATATTTTTTATTTGGTCGATACTGCTTTGTATCCTTTGCTGGGCCAGGTCAATATTAGTGCCCCAATTCAGATAAGCTGATATTTCGCAGCTTCCGCGGCTGGTTGTACTGCGCACGGTTTGCAGATCGGGCACCTGCTTAATGGCGTTTTCGAGCGGCTTCGTAACCGTCACCATCATTTTATTTACCGGTTGCAGCCCATTGTCGGCAATGATCTTGATCTTGGGAAAAGTGATCTCAGGAAACAGCGAAGTTTGTAATTTAGAGTATACAAACAGGCCGCTCACGATAATAAGCGCCAGCACTAAGCTGAGTGGCTTTTTATGTGATATAAAAAAGTTCCCGTTAGAGGTTATTTTGGTAGGGGCCATTACTGTACAATTTTTACTTTAGCCGTATCCGGTAAACCATAATTACCCGTCACAATAATCTTGTCCTGCGCCGAAAACTTGGGCGATAATATCTCCACCCGGTCGCCTGATACAATGCCTTTGGTAACCGGCACCTTAACGGCCGTGGTTGAATTAATAAGTCTCATTACCCAAAATTCAGTTTGCGTCTCATTGGCAAGTATTGCTTCTTTTGGTAACGATGCAGCATTACTTTTTTCGGATTTGATGATCCTTGCTTTGGCAACTAAATTCTCCGGGATCTGCTGGCTGTCGCTTATGCTGATAACCACTCCCTGTGTTTGGGCCACGGTATCAACAGAGGGCATAAATTGCGATACGCGGCCATCCAGTTTCTGCCCGCCGGGTAGCGTAAGTTGTACGCTCTGATTTTGCTTTACATACTGGCGCATTTCATACGGCAGCTGCATCAGGAACACAAAGCTTGTTCGGTCGCTGATGGTGGCGAGCGCTTCGCCATCCTGTACATAATCGCCCACCTGGTGGTTAACCTGCGAAATATATCCATGCCTTGATGCTTTGATCCTATTAACACCCGAAAACTTGAAAGTAGTATCTAAAACAGTAATGCTGCTGCCAATAGCTTGAGCCTCTTTGGTTTTAACCTCAAATAATACCTCGCCTTCAGTTACGGGCCGTCCCTGCTGCGCATTTGCTTTTACGATATACCCGTTGGCATTTGATTTCACATAGTTTTTCTGCAAAAAGACAGAAGTAGCATTCACGTCGATATAATCGGCCATAGCGTTTGGGTCAACGGTGGTTACCGTAACCGGAGTTTGCGCCTGTACCTTTGAGGTATCATCATCGTCTTCTTTTTTTGCACTTGTGCACGAGCCAAGGCAAACCATCAGTCCCAGGATGAAAGCCAGCACCCAGGCAGCAGGATATTTGGTGATTATTTTCTTCATTTTACTTGTTCCAGTAATTTAACTGATTGATCAACTGTAATTTGCTGATGATCGTTTGCGTTTCAAGGTTTTTTACCGTGAGGTAATTATTGATCGCGATGATCAGGTCGGAGATTTTCACGTCGCCGGTTTCCAATAGTTTAGTATCAACTTTTATCAGCGTTTTCGAATATTTGATCTGGTCGGTAATCTGTGGCAACAGCTTCTCGTTTTCGTTTATCTGCTGGTTAAGCTGCGCGATCTGCTGCCGGTATTGTATGTCAAAAAACGCCTTATAGTTTTCGCGGGTCTCTTCCTCGAGCGAGAATTTTTTGTACTGTAATTTCTTTTGGCCGCCGTCATACAGGGGTATGGTAAGATTAAATCCAAAGCTCGCACCAAAGTTTTTCCAGGCCTGTCCCATAAAATCGCTGTTATAGCCCCCATCGGCAAAAATATTTGCTTTCGGCTTGTAGGTATAATCTAACTGTTGCCTGCTGTTGACTATTTTCAGGCTGTCGAGCTTATACTGGTTAAAAAAAATGCTGTTCTTGTAATCAGGCGGTATTATTGCTCTTTGAATGCCGGGGTAAACCAGGCTGTCAACCATCGTGGTATCCGCCACCCCGGCCAGGTAGTTGAGCGTGGCATAATCGTTTTTGAACTGAAGCCGCGCCTGCAGCAATTGCAATTCCTGCTGTTTCAGCGTAACCAAAAAAGTGAGGTAATCACTTTGGTGATAAACGTTGTTTTGGGTCAGTTTTTTAAATACCTCTTCTTCTGTTGTGAGCAGTTCGACCACTTCGCGGCTAAACTTTAGCTGCTGCAAATCGCCATAGGCGGTTATGTATTGAGTGGTGATAGCTTTTTTGAGGTCCTGCTCGGATATTTTCATCTGGTTGTTCGTCGATGCCGATTGCAGGGTAATTGCCTGTAGCTGGGTATTAAGATTGTTTTTACTGACGATGGACTGGTTTACAGCTACCACGCCATTGAGCGTGTGTTCGTTGAATATCGGTTCCGAATAACCCCATCCGCTAATAATTGGCGCATACAAACCGGCGCTGGTTGCATTTACCTGCGGTTTATAGCCCGCCTTTAACCGTAAACTGTCTAATTGGTTTGAAGCTACCTGGTTGCGTAAGTCTTTCAGCAAAGGGCTGTTACTTTTTGCAAGTTCGATATAATGGTCGAGTGTATTGGTTTGAGCAAACGAAACTGAGCAGGTGAATGCGCCAATAATTACGCCGAAAAGCCACTTCATTAAGTATAGATATTTATATTATGGGGTTTGTTGGGCTAAAATAATGATTTAATTCTGTAAAAATTTAGGATGATTTTATTAGTCCGAAAGTCAGTAAAGTCTGAAAGTCCGAAAGAATAAGAAAGGAAAATATCTTTCGGACTTATGCGGACTTACGGACTTGCCGACTTAACTATTAAACTTAACTGTAAAAGTATGATAGTTGTTTTCAAAATCATAAACCAGGTTAAATCCCAGGTTTTCGCATATCTCACGTGAAATGGTTAATCCCAGCCCGCTGCCCTCAGAGGATAATGATTTATGAAAGCGCGTAAACAACTGGTCCTTTTGCAAGGCTTTGTTTCCCCCTGTATTTTGAATTGATAACTGCCCAGTGGTTAGCACGATATTGATCTCTCCACCCGGGTGATTGTGCCTGATGGCATTGCTCAGCAAGTTATTTAATAATACATCTATCAGGTACGGATTTGCAAATACTTCCTTATCGGCCAGATCGAAGCTGATTTTTAATTCTTTATCTAAAAATATTTCTTCAAACTGGATGATCAGCTCATCAATTGCCGCACGTAAATTTATGGATACATTGCCCTCAACAAGGTGGTTCTCAATTTTAACAAGCAGCAATAACGATTGATTCAATCGTGTTAGTTTAGAAACAGCGGTGTACAAGTCGTTCAGCAATTTGCTCTGCTGCTGGCTGAAATTGTCTGTCTGTAATAAGGTATCCAGTTTAGAATTGATCACAGCTATCGGCGTAAGCAACTCATGCGAAGCATTTTCGGTAAATGTTTTGAGGTCCTTGTAATCGCTTTTCACCCTCGACGACATGGATGCAATGGCTTGCTCCAATTCTTTAAATTCCTCAATGGTAGTGTTTAGTTTGGTAAGCTCTTTGGTGTCGGCCACATTAAAAAGGCGCAATTCTTTAAGCAGGTTATGAAATGGCTGCCAAAGCCGGTTCAACAACAACCTGTTGGTAATAAAAAGTGTGAGCAGCAATAGCAGGATAACCCCTGCTGTGATACCGAATATGATTTTTATAAGATCCTCTGTTTCTACGGTGGATTCCACTATCTGTACCCGGTAATATTTATCTCCAACTGTTACTGAGGTAACGAGGCCCCGGCCCGACTCAACCTCTTCGTGGCGATGCCTATGCCTGTAATGCTCCTCCGTCTTCTTATATAAGGTATAGATGAATTTGCGTTCTACTGTGCCGGGCTTTGCTTCAATAAAAGATATTTGCTGGTCGTTTGATTTGAAAACCTGGGGTAACTGGTGGTTAAGGTTCACATAGTCAATGATCTCATTTTCTTCAACCAGGAGATCTTTATCTACAAAACCGGTCAATATCAAGCTAATAGCCTGGTAATAAATAATCCCGGTTATTAGCATTACGATGATAGTGGTTACTAATGTTACGCGGTTGTATTTAGCCAGCAGCTTCATTGATCGGTAAATTTATAGCCCATACCGTATGCGGCCTGTATATAATCATTGCTGCCTGCTTCCATTAGTTTTTTCCGGAGATTTTTAATGTGAGAATAAATAAAATCGAAATTATTGGCCATATCTATTCCATCGCCCCAAAGGTGTTCGGCAATTGCATTTTTCGAAACCACTTTTCCTTTATTGGCAATAAAGTAAAGCAGCATAGCATATTCTTTTCGCGTCAGTTTAACTGCCTGGTTTTTTACTTTTACCGATTTAGCAAGCAGGTCGATCGCTATCTCATTAAATAACAGCAGGTTATTGCCGCTGAACGTTTTGCGCCGTATAATAGCGGTTACACGCGCTCTTAATTCGGATAAATGAAAAGGTTTTACCAGGTAATCATCCGCCCCCAGGTCGAGGCCCTCCAGCCGGTCATCCAGTGAGTTTTTTGCTGACAGTATCAATACGCCATCGGGGTAATTATTCTCTTTTACGTTTTTTAGTATCCCGATGCCGCTTCCGCCGGGCAGGCCAATATCAAGTAGTATGCAATCATAACGGTACATATTTACTTTAGCTATAGCCTCAGCATAGTCCGATGCCGTTTCGCATACGTTCCCGGATTCGGTAAAATACTCTTCAATACTTTCGCGCAGCCCCTTTTCGTCTTCAATAATCAGTATCTTCATTCAAATATTTTTAATAAATGTACAAACACAATTTGGGATACATTTTGTAGCATAGATTTTATTCAGAATGTTATTATTAATTCACTGCAATTAAGCAGTACAACAATAAATCAATAATTCACTAATTCAGTCATTCAATAATTTAAAAACATGTGGTGGATATACGCTTTGCTTTCGGCCCTTTTTGCGGCATTAACGGCAATATTTGCAAAAGTAGGTATAAAAGGTGTCGACAGCGATTTGGCCACGGCAATACGGACAGTGATCATTCTTATCATCGCCTGGAGCATTGCGTTGGTGAGAGGCAGTGCTGAGAACATGGGTAGCCTGAACCGCACGAACTGGATATTTCTTATCCTTTCGGGATGTGCTACGGGTTTATCATGGATATTTTATTTCAAGGCGCTACAGTTGGGTAAAATCTCCCAGGTGGCGCCGGTCGACAAACTGAGTGTGGCGTTGGCGATTATTTTGGCGGTAGTGTTTTTGAAGGAACCTTTGACCATAAAATCAGCCTCGGGAGCGCTGCTGATCATTGCCGGAACGCTGGTGCTTATATTTTGATATGGTTTTAATCCCAATGTAACAAAATAAGTACTAAAAGCTTTGTTACAGATTTTATCCAGAGTTTCTGCGCATTTTCGCGGCAGATATGAAAATCAAGATTTATTTAGTGCGATACTCATTTATAGTATCATTTTTTCTTTTCAAATCATTGAGTATCAGCGCATTTGCGCATACTAATGATGATGTTGTTAAAGGCCGGCTTAGTGGTAAGGTGACGGATTCTGTTACTAAGGCCCCTATTTCTTACGCTACCATAAGCATTTTTAAACAAGGCAGCGTAAACCCTTTTAATGGGGTAGTTACGGATGACAACGGAAATTTTACCATAAATAACCTGGTGGCAGGAGATTACCGGGTTGTGATTGATTTTATCGGCTATCGCAAAAAAACAATCGATCATGTTGTTTTTGCTAAAGACGGGGCCAATGTACAGTTAGGCAATATCGTGCTTGTTCCGGTGCAAAGCCAGTTAAAACAGGTAAATGTAGTAGGAAATGCCCCTGTAATTGAAAATAAAATTGATAAACTGGTTTATAATACAGCTAATGATCTTACTTCACAGAACGGTGTTGCAATTGATGTTCTAAGGAAGGTGCCGATGGTGACGGTTGACATTGATGGAAACGTTGAATTGCAGGGAAGTTCGAGTATACGTTTCCTTATCAACGGTAAGCCATCCAGCATATTTGGTTCGAGCCTGACCGATGCTCTTCAAACCATTCCGGCCAGTCAGATCAAAAGTATTGAAGTTATTACCAGCCCCGGTGCAAAATATGACGCCAATGGCACTGGTGGTATAATTAATATTATTTTAAAAGACAGTAAAGTACAGGGATTTAACGGCACCGTAAATCTTTCAGCGGGTACCCGCCGGGAGAACGGTTCATTTAATTTAAATATGCGAAAGGGTAATTTTGGTGTAAATGCGTCTTTCAGCGGTAACGAACAAATCAACACTAACACAGTCAATTCTTTAAATAACCTGTCGTTCAATAATGCAAGAGACACCTCTACCAACCTGTTGCAAAATGGCAGTAGCGCCTTTTCGAGGGGAGGCTACCGGTCCGGCTTAAACTTAAATTGGAGCATTACTAAAAAGGATGAATTGACAGCCTCGTTTGGTTATAATCATTTTTCCAATCATAATAGCGGTCTTACCAACCAGGAACAAACAGCTTATGTTATTGCAAGTAATACAATTGCCTCTGATATTTTGAGCCAGCGTAATTCTGACAGCCGTTTTAGCGAAAAGGCCTTTGATTACAGTGTGGATTATAAGAAAACATTTAAAAAGGAAGACCAGGAACTGGATATTTCCTTTAACTCAAGCTATGGAATCACCAATTCTAATTTTTTTCAGCAGCAGGATTATCTGACCGGTGGTTATCCATCTGCAGGTATCAGAAGTAATAACCCGGGCAAAGACCATCAGTCACAATTTGAAATAAATTATACCCAGCCCTTTACCGAAAAGTTTACTGTAGAAACCGGTGCCAAGGTAGAATTTGAGAATATCAACAATGCGGTTGTTACCGATACCCTTTCAGGAACCAGTTTTGTGCCCAACGCTAACCAGAGTTACGGGTTCAACTATAAAAGCAATGTTTATGCTTATTATCTATCAAGTACATTTTCACTATTCAACGATTTTATAAACGTTAAGGCAGGTTTGAGGGACGAGTATACCTCCATTTCGTCCGATTTTTCGGGAACCAATATCCCTTCATATAATATCCTTGCACCTTCAGCGGTTCTTTCTCATAAAATTAATAAAACACAATCATTCAAGTTGAGCTACACTTACCGGATTGAACGGCCTGATGACGGAGATCTGAATCCTTTTTACAATATCAGCGACCCTCATAATATTGGTACAGGAAATCCCAATCTGAAACCAGAAGTTGGCCATAATTATGAATTTGGCTATAATAAATCTTTTGCAAAAGGTGGTAACATTTACATAGCTGCATTTTACCGGTATAATACGAATGATATACAATCCTTTACAACTCATTATGATACGCTTACTATTGGTGGAACAAAATATAACAATGTTTATCTAAACCAACGCTACAATATCGGTACTGAAACAACGGAAGGTGTCAGCTTGTTTGGGTCGGTACCGTTAACTTCGCAATTGAACTTGCGTTCAAACATGATGTTTGGCGACAGAATAACTAATAACCCGGGCAGCCCGCAGGTTAGTGGTTTTATGTACCGGATAAATTTGAATGCTTCCTATGAATTCGGGAATGATTTTACCGGGGAAATTTTTGGGAATTATAATTCTTCGCAAAGAAACATACAAGGGACCAGGCCCGCATTTTGGTTTTACAACCTTGCCGTACGTAAGCAGTTTATGGCCAAAAAAGTAAGTATTGGGCTTACAGCTACAAATCCGTTTAACGAATACGTCAATTTCAAATCGACGACTTCCGGATCAAGTTTTTACTCAATCAATTCAAGGCAGGTGCCATTCCGCTCTTTTGGTATTACGCTTTATTATAAGTTCGGTAAACTCGAGTTTAAAAAGGATAAAGAGAAAGATGATAATAATAATGATGTGCCCGCCGATACAGGGGGAGGCAATAAATAATTATTATTGATTATATTAGTGTTAAAATAAAATCAACTGTTTACATAAAGTTAATTTATACTTATTAAACCGTTAATTGTATTTTTGACGCCATGTCTAAAAATACCCTGCCCACATACGCCATTGTTGAGTTACTGATCAGGTTGGAGAAATACAACGACAAGATAGGCGACTACAAGGGCCATGCAGGCTATGACACCGAAGTAATTGTAAAAACATCAGGCGGCAGCATCATTTTGCCGCAATCTATAATAGTCAGGCAGTTCGAATCCCCCGAATTAATTACTGACAGCGAACTAGCCTCCATCGCCAGCCTTTTCAAAATAACCGCATAATAATATATTATTGTTTCAGATGGTTATTTATATGCTTGATTATAAGTAATTTATATTTATTGCTGAATTTGATATTTTTTAAATTAAAAATTTAGTTATATATTTAATCAACCTAATATAATAGATTTCTTTTCTCCAGAATTTTTATAATATTCCATATTAATTTCAACCTGGGGATAACGAAGTTGAAGACTACTTAACCATTATATTACCATGAAAAAAGTATATTATTTGCTGGCGCTGTTTGTTTTGGGGTTAAACTCGGCCGCATTCAGCCAGGGCACCGGTACGGTATTGCAAAATATTGTAGCAAAGTTAAAAACACTCTCAACTGACCACGTTATTGAGAAGGCTTATTTACATTTTGACAAGCCTTATTACGCAACGGGTGATACCATGTACTTTAAAGCCTATGTAACACTGGGCGAAAATCATAACCTTTCCAAAACAAGCGGCATATTACATGTCGACCTTATAAATCCCGCAAATGTTATCATTCGCACCATAAAGCTGCCACTAAACAACGGTGTTGCCTGGGGTGATTTTGCCTTGCCTGATACTTTACAGGCCGGCGCATACAAAGTGAGGGCCTTCACCCGGTACATGCAAAACGCACCCGAGTATTTTTTCAATAAATTTATTACCATTGGTGCAAATGCCAGTGGTATGGCGACGGCCCAGAAAAAAGCAAAAGCCGACATACAATTCTTTCCCGAAGGCGGCGATATGATAACCTCGCTGGTTTCAAAAGTGGCTTTTAAGGCTATTGGAACAAGTGGAATGGGCCTTAACGCGAAGGGAACAATAATTGACAATACAAATGTGCAGGTTGCCACATTTGTTTCAAACAAGCTGGGGATGGGTTCTTTTTATATCATGCCGGAGGATGGCAAAACCTATAAGGCGAAAGTAACTTTTGCTAATGGCGCTCAAAGCACAATTGACCTGCCTGCCGCCGCCGCTAAGGGAATCACTTTGCAGGTAAAGGATACTTTGAATAATGTAGCGGTTGAGATACGTTGTAACAAGCCTTATTTTGCAGAAAATCAGAACAAAGATGTTAACCTTGTAATTTATTCGGGCGGGTTGGTAAGTTCAGTGAATACCAAACTGGATAATCGCAGGATGGGGATCAATATCCCGAAAAGCCAGTTCAGCTCAGGCATCATGCAGATAACCCTGTTTTCGCAAGAGGGCGAGCCCTTGAGCGAGCGGTTGATATTTTTGCAAAACCCTGACTTGCTTAACATTGCTGTAAGCAGCGATAAAACATCCTATAAAACGCGCGACAGGGTTGCCATAAATGTGAATGCCAAAAGCAAGGACGTTGCAGCTTCAGGATTTTTCTCTGTAGCGGTAATTGACGAAAGTAAGGTGCCATTTGATGATAACAACGAAACCACCATTCTTTCCTATTTATTGCTGACATCTAACCTGAAAGGTTATATCGAGCAGCCAAATTATTATTTTGCCAATAAGACCGACCAGTTACATAGTGAACTTGATAACCTGGTACTAACGCAGGGATATCGCAGGTTTACCTGGAAAAAATTGTTAAATGGCGACAAACCATTCACCTATACGCCGGAGAAAGTGCTGATGATAACAGGAATGGAGAAAAACTCGGCAGGCACGCCCATGGCAAATAAAGATGTTATGCTGATGTCTGTTTCAAATGGCAGCATGTCGGGCGAGAAAACAGACCAAACAGGGAAATTTGTTTTTGATAATCTTCCGCCATTTTATGATGGCACACCGTTTATGCTGCAAGCAACGGGCTCCACAAAAGACAAAAATTCGACTACAATTACCTATACAAAAGAACCGGAACCTCCCGTGTCTGATAGCGCTGCTAATAGCGCTATGGTGGTGGGCAAAGTGTATTCGGCAAACGGGGCGGGCGGAGCAGGTCAAAATGTAACGGCAGCCGATCAGACCATTAATGGCGATGATGTCAGCAACGCAACATCGCTTACGTCGGCCTTAAAGGACCGTCTAAACGGGGTCAATTTTGTATCCGGAGTTCCTTATTTAAAAGGAGTAAAATACCCAATGCTGATAGTGGTTGACGGAAAGATAAGGGGCAGTTACATCAATTTGGATAATATACCGGCTTCCAACGTTCAAAATATAGAGTTATTGAAAGATAAAAATGCGGCTACTTATGGCGCCAGCGGTAATTCGGGCGTTTTGGTTATTACTACAAGGCACGGAAGTACGGGAATTGATCTGAACCCGACAGCTAACTATAAATATGAAGCACAGAATGTGGTAAAGGCGAAGAACGCCGCCAATACGCGCACAGAAGATAATTATCGCTCATCTAATTTAGGTGGTGCAGGCCATGCCGACCAGGTGATAAAAGGCAGTGATATCAAGAATTCGCCAAATCTTTCATCAGCTTTAAACGGCCGTGCGCGTGGAGTTAATTTTGTTGACGGTATTCCTTTTCTTGCCGATGCTTCCGTTGTTACCATGAACGCGTCGTCCGCCGAACCTATGCTTGTTATGCTCGACGGCTCCCAGGCTTCCAGCAATATCGACAATGTTAATCCTAATGTGGTTGAGACCATCGAGATATTAAAAGGGGCCAATGCCAGTATTTATGGAAACAGGGGGGGCGCAGGTGTTATAGTTATCACTACTTTACAGCAACTGGATCCAGTTTCGACATCACAATCCTCGTTAGGCAGCCTGCGGTTTTCACCACAGGGCTTTTACAAGGCCCGCGAGTTTTATTCGCCAAAATATGATGCGACAAATGCCTCCGGCGGCCATGCTGATACGCGCAGCACAATATACTGGAACCCTAATGTAGTTACGGACAATAGCGGCAATGCTTCGTTTGAGTATTATAACGCCGACCGGAAAGGAAGCTATCGGGTTATTATTGAAGGAATAGATACCAACGGAAATGTAGGCAGGCAGGTGTACCGTTATAATGTAGAATAGTTTTTATACCTTTATGGTACCCCCTTAAGCCTGTCTGCCTTATGAAACCTGTTTTTTACGGCCTGGTGTTATTTCTTATAAGTATCGGACTGGCTGGCCATGCGCAAAATAATAGCGGGTCCGCCAACATCGTCGGCAAACTGCGTGCATACAACCAACAACACCTAACCGAAAAAGCCTACCTCCAGTTCGACAAACCTTATTACGCAACCGGCGATACCATGTATTTTAAGGCCTATGTTACCATGGGCGAGCGGCACGACCTCTCAAAGATCAGTGGGGTGCTGCATGTAGATTTAATCGGGACGGATAATAAGGCCAATCAAAGCATCAAGTTGCAACTGGTAAACGGCATCGGCTGGGGAGATTTTGCCTTGCCCGATTCCTTGCCGCAGGGCACTTACCGCGTTCGCGCTTATACGCGCTGGATGCGTAATGCAGGCGAGGATGGCTATTTTGAAAAGACGATCCCCATCGGCACGCTGCACCAAAATAAAGTGCCTGAAAGTAGCACTGCGCACCTAAAGCCCGTAATGGCTAAAGCTGATCTGCAGTTCTTCCCTGAAGGGGGTGAACTGGTAACAGGCATTGAAAGTAAAATCGCTTTTAAGTCGATGGGCGTTAACGGCATGGGTATGGATGCAAAAGGCATGGTCACTGATAATACCGGGAAAGAGGTTACCAGCCTTGCCTCCACCAATTTAGGTATGGGTTATTTTTATATAAAACCCGAAGCAGGCAAAAGTTATAAAGCAACTATCACTTTTGCAGATGGAAGTAAACAGGATTTACTGTTACCTACTATCAGTAATAAAGGCATTAGCTTAAGCATCAATAATGATTCTGTAGATCATGCAGCAGTCAGGATTCAAGCCAATCCAGGCTATTTTGCTGAGAACAAAGGCAAAGCGTACGGCGTACTGATCTATTCGGGCGGGATCGCTACAACGGTAACATGCAAACTGGATAGTCCCACCATAACCATGGACATTATCAAAAGAAAATTGTTTACCGGCGTCACCACGGTTACACTTTTCTCACAAAGTAATGAACCATTGGCCGAACGGCTCATCTTTGTCCAGAACTACGACCAGTTAAACCTGGATATAACCACCGATAAAAACACCTATAACACGAGGGAGAAAGTAAACTTAAAACTCAACGCCAAGACACGCGCTGACTCATCATCGGTGGGCCATTTTTCCATAGTCGTCACCGACGAAAGCAAAGTACAGGCTGACGAGAATAACGAAACGACGATACTAACCAACCTGCTCCTCACTTCTGACCTGAAGGGTGTTATCGAACAACCCAACTATTATTTTGCTGACGTCGGCGATCAAAGCAATTATGAGAAGCAAAAGGAACTTGATCTGGTGATGCTTACGCATGGTTACCGGCACTTTACCTGGAAACAGGTGCTCGGCAGTGACAGTACTACTTCAACAGAAGGCTATCCGCCCGAAACCTCATTAGCCATCAATGGCACTGCTAAGAACTTCATCGGTACACCGCTAAAAAAGGCAACCGTATCGCTGATACCGGTCGTAAGCAAAACATTTACCAGTACGCAGACGGATGATAAAGGCAGGTTCAGCTTTACAGGACTTGACTTTACCGACAGCACTAAATTTATCTTACAGGCGGTAAATGCAAAGGGTAAGAATACCACTCAGCTTGTTTATGAGTCGGAAAAATCGCCGCTTATCGGCAAAACAATCAACCTCGTTAATAATGTTAATCCAACAATGACCGCTTATTTAGAGAACGATTCCAAACAGCAGGATGAATTGGTCAGGCTGGGGATGGTAAAAGGAAGAACTTTAAAAGAGGTTAAAATAAAAGCATTTAAGGAGGATAACAATTACCCGTCTTCCAACCTCGGCGGACCAGGCCATGCTGACCAGGTGTGGCACCGGAGCGATATCCATGGTGGCGGCACATTGGTTGACCAATTAGACGGAGTTTTAAGAGGTATAGTCTTTAAAGGTGGACAATTTAGAAGATTTCCTACATTGTTTGGCAAAGTAATGCAAATCGTTGTAGATGGAGGCATAATGCCGGCCGACTATGATCTTAATACCATTATGTTATCCAATGTTGAAACGGTTGAGGTATTGAAAGGAGCGAGTGCAAGTATTTACGGGATGAATGGTGGCCATGGTGTAATTGTTGTTACCACCCGCGCAGGGACCGGCCTTGAAGTTAGAGACATTCAATCCACAGGCATTTTACCCATTACCGTACAAGGTTTTTATAAGGCCCGGGAGTTTTATTCGCCTAAATATGATGCCTCAATGCCTATAAATCACCCCGATTTACGCAGTACTATTTTCTGGGCGCCCGAACTGGTTACGGATAAGGATGGCAATGCCTCAGTGGAGTTTTATAATGCCGATGGCAGGGGCTCATACCGCGTAGTTATTGAAGGTGTGGATGAAAAGGGCAATATCGGGAGACAGGTGCTAAATTATAATGTGCAATAATGATAGTTAAATACATAGGTGTGATCAAGGCATTTGCTCTTTTTATATTCCTGTTACCACTAGGTTGCCTTGCACAATTAACCATTACGGGCCGTGTGTTAAACCATGCGGATCTGAAGCCTGTACCCAATGCAAGTGTATTCCTAAAAAATACTACCATCGGTAATAAAACTGCCGACGATGGAAAATTTACGCTTACTCATTTAAAAACAGGCAAATATGAACTGGTGGTTTCGGTTGTTGGGTTTGAACTGTATCGCCAGGATATTGAAATAAACAACAGCAGTATTGTTTTGCCGGATATTGAAATTACTTCAAAAGGAATTCAGCTAAAAGAAGTAAGGATAAGGCCCGATGCAAACTGGCGCAGGAATTTTGAATGGTTCAAAGAAGCATTTTTAGGTAAATCAGAGCTCGCTAAAGACTGTAAGATAACAAACGCGGACGTGCTTGCTTTAAATTATGATGAAGCCAAACACTGCCTTACGGCGTCTTCATATGATTTCCTGGTTATTGAGAACCAGGCCCTGGGCTACAGGATAAAGTACCTGCTAAACAATTTTGCAAAAGACAGTGTCGACAGAAATGTTCAAAGAATACACTACGAGGGCACCATTTTATTCGAAAATATGCTGGGCACCGGATCAACCGTAAGGCGATGGCAGCGGAAACGGGAGCAGGTTTACCAGGGCTCGCCTATGAATTTTTTCAGGGCGGTTGCAAATGACAGGTTGCAGGACGAGGGTTTCAGGGTATTACAATATGGCAATTGCTACAACCCACAGCGCCCGCCGGAGCAGGTGATAGAAACTAAAATAAAACAATACGAAAAGCTTAAAGCGCAAAGTAGCCAATGGAGCGACTCGCTGGCCTTTTGGCTGAAAAAGTCGAAGTTGCCGGTAATGTTGGAAAAGGTGATGACTTACCCATTGGATGCGCAGGAGATCATACACCCCACCGACCAGCATGGTACTTTTGGCCTGGGCTGCGATGGTGATGCGTTGCATATTACCTACCACAAAAACCATCGGTTTTCAAAATTTGTCCAAACCGTGCACCTGGATGATACGACCAATACCGAGACCACGATACTCAGTTTGCATACGCCATATGTTTTCTTCAACAGCAATGGAGGAATAATCAATCCTAATGACAAGGTGTTTAAAGGTGCCTGGGCAAGGCGGGGCATTGCCGAACTGCTGCCCGAGGATTACCGCCCCGAGCCGGAAGAAGATGTCCGTGATAATAATAGCCAAGACATTATTACCAATTTATCAGCAAAAAACTCAGGGGCTGAAAATGCAAACATTCAAGGTATTGTATCCAAATTGCAGGCTTTTACCGAAAAACATATACTCGAAAAAGCTTACCTGCATTTTGATAAACCTTACTACGCGGCAGGCGATACCATGTATTTTAAAGCCTATGTTACAACCGGCGAACAGCACGGGCTATCAACGTTAAGCGGGATTTTGCATGTCGATCTGATCAATCCCGGCAATAAAATAGAACGGAGTATTAAGCTGCGGCTGATCAATGGGCTGGGATGGGGCGATTTCGCACTATCCGATTCGCTTTTGCAGGGCAATTACCGGGTAAGGGCCTACACCAACTGGATGCGCAATGACGACGACGGAAACATTTTTTACAAAACTATCCCGATAGGATCCTTTAATGATGCGCGTGTGCCCGAAAGCATTGTGGACCAGGCGATAAAAAATGACAAAAGGGCCGATACCCGTTTTTTACCTGAAGGCGGCGGCCTGGTGGCTGGTATACGGTCAAAGATAGCCTTTAAAGCTATCGGGCCAAACGGGTTGGGCATAGATGTAAAAGGGGCGATTGTAGATAACGAGGACAAAAAGGTGGTGGCTTTTTCGTCGACACACCTGGGTATGGGCTATTGCTATCTTGAACCAAAGGAAGGCAAGACTTATAAGGCAGTGCTCAATTATAGCGATGGCAGCCCTGGTACAATTGATTTACCGGTTCCTGAAGCGAGTGGGGTAGTGCTGTCTATAAATAACGATTCGTTATTCAAAGCTACTATAAGAATTGAAGCCAATAAAGCCTGTTTCGCTCAAAATAAAGGCAAAGCATATAGCCTGCTGGTTTACTCTGGCGGGATACCCACATCTTTTGTATGCAAATTGGATAACCCCGTTACTATACTTGATATGGCAAAGTCACGGCTTCATACCGGCATAACCACGGTTACGCTTTTTTCGCCGGAAGGCACGCCGCTTTGCGAACGCCTGGTGTTTATAAAAAGCGACGGCCAGCTAAATCTTGATATCACCAGTAATAAACCAGTTTACAAAAAGCGCGAAAAAACAAGTATCAAACTAAATACCGCAAACAGTGAAGGAGCATATAGTCCGGCCCATGTCTCGGTATCGGTAATTGATGAAAGTAAAGTGCCATTTAGTGAGAATGATGAAACTACCATCCTGACCAGCATGTTACTCACATCCGACCTGAAGGGTTATGTTGAGCAGCCCAATTACTATTTCAATACCCCAACGGATGATAAGCTAAAGGAGCTTGACCTGGTGATGCTGACGCATGGTTACCGGCGGTTTGAATGGAAGCCGTTACTGAACAATGAGTATCACCCGGCTGCATGGCAACCTGAGAACACAATGGCGATTGCTGGAACGGCAAAAAGCCTGTCGGGTAAACCACTGGCAAAGGCGACCGTATCCCTGATGCCCATGGCCACCAATTTATTATTGACAGATACAGCGGACGATAATGGGCATTTCGCTTTTAATAATTTATTATTTTCAGACACGGCTAAATTCGTGGTGCAGGCAGTGAGTGCGAGTGGTAGAAACACCACCCTGCTAACTTATCAGCACGATAAACCCGGCCCGGCGGTAGTACCGATCATAATGGCATGGCAAGAGGGTAACCTATCAATGCTTGCGTATCTTGAAAATATAAAAAAGCAGCAGGAAGCGGATACGAAATTTGGCCCGATAACCGGCAGAACGTTAAGCCAGGTAAATATACGTGCGGTGAAAGAGGATAATAGTTACCCATCGTCAAACCTGGGTGGGCCCGGCCATGCAGACCAAGTCATACACCGGAGCGATATACATGGAGGTGGAAGCATGACAAGTGTGCTCAATGGAATGTTGAGCGGCGTAACTTTTGTAGGCGATATCAACAATAAGGTACCTTATCTTACGGTTAACGTGCCGTCTGTTACAACCGCGCCGCCTATGCTGATCGTCGTCGATGGTGCGGTACTCGGTGGCGGGTTAGTGTTAGACAACGTGGTTAATGTTGCTGACGTGGAAACGATTGAAGTATTAAGAGACGCCAGCGCATCCATATATGGTATACAGGGCGGTGGCGGCGTATTGGTAGTAACAACCCGCAAGGCCAGTAACCCAGACGCAAAGGATATACAGTCTATTGGCGTATTGCCTGTCACGATGCAGGGTTTTTACAAGGCGCGCGAGTTTTATTCGCCCAAGTACGATGCCGCTGTACCACCCGGTAACCGCCCCGATCTGCGCAGCACGGTGTACTGGAACCCCAAATTGCTGACAGATAAACATGGTAATGTTTTTTTTGAATTTTACAATGCCGACGGGCCGGGCTCGTATCGCGTGGTAGTTGAAGGTATTGATGATAACGGAAATATAGGCCGCCAGGTGTACCATTATAAAGTTGAATAAGTTGATTAGGTTAAGTGGTTAATTGAGTTAAGAAGCCGGAATTAAATATAACTCAATCAACTTAATCCAACCCATTCAACTCAATCTAACTAACTCAACTAAAACCGTCTACCAATAATTATCTTAAATATTGCTTTGTCGGTAGCGTTTGTGAATCCCACACCAAAACCGCCATTAAACTCCCAGTTGGGGCTGGTGTTTAAGTCGATTGCGGCAAAAAGCTGGTGCTGCTGCTCCTGGAAAGGATCGTAATGAAAAAACGGCCCGGTACTCCCATAATATTCGGGGCCTATTGCCACTGCCTTGCTGACGTCATAACTTACCTTCAGGTTAGGCGAAAATATCATCCCGCGGTGTTCATCTGGGCCGGCAAAACTTTGGTCGAGCGTAGGGTTAAAGGCAACGTACCAGCCCCCCCATTTTTTATCGACTATCGGCCGTATTTCGAGTGTAGAGGTATTGGCCGAGTATTCCTTTTTCTGGAAACCAAACTCTACGGACAAACTCACGCCAACCGGCCATTTCCAGCTTGCTGGGGCAGCAACACGTGGCCTGATGTGGGAGCCAACGTAAGCGCTGCGACCATCGCTGCCCAGGGCATTAAATAAATAAAACCCGGTCTCGAACCATGGTGTCCAACCATGTGTTATTTCGATAGTTTCGTGAAAAACATGATTGGTGGGCAGTTGGCCATCGACAATTGTGGTACTTCCATTCCCTGTGTAGTTGCTGTGCAGCTCGACCATAGTGTGGCCGCTATCAACGGTTTCGGAACCGTAAACCTGTATTTCGTAATTATCCTGCGCCTTCAGGTCGCTAAAAATGATAATAAACAAAACACTTAATAGTAATGTTCTCAGCATAGATTTCAATATCAGCCCAAAGCTAATCGAAAGTAATTAAATGTTTTTGTAATAAAGCTATGACCGAATTCTGTTTGAATTCTGAAACCCGGGAAGCTTGACAACTATTTTATAAAAATTCAGATTTACTTCAAATTGTAATGATAGTTTTATAATATAGACAAATTTATAATATGACAGTAATTGAACCGCCGCGCGTGGATAGCCTAAACCCGCCGCATACAAAAAAATATTCATCGTCGCTGCGTTTGTGGCATTGGGCCAACGCCCTGGTGATAACAGGATCGCTGTTGACGGTACTAATCAATTCAACCATACTACAAGGCTGGAATACGGCCATAGTAATAAAAGATCAACTGCAGCAAGCTGGTGTAACCGTCACTGATAAACAATCAAGGGAGGCGTCTCACGCTTTAAGGGATAATGTATGGGATATCCACAAGTATTTGGGGTTTGGCCTTGCCGCCTTATTACTATTCCGGCTTATAGCTGAGTATTTTCAATTAGCCGATCAGAAGTTTATCCGCAAATTCAAAAGTATTTACCGGCAATACAGGTCGGCATCAGGCAATAAGATAATTCGCCATGATTTTGTGGTTAAAACATTATACGCGATGTTTTACGTGCTGCTTATCATTATGGTAGTCACCGGGCTTTGCCTCGCTTTTGAAGATGATATAGCTGCATTGAAAGATATTCACGCCATAAGGGAAATTCATAGCTTTTGCATGTACCTGATAATTGCCTTTATCGTGGTGCATTTGGCGGGTGTGTTTTTAGCTGAACGAAAGGACAGCAAAGGCATAGTATCCGATATGATAAACGGCGGCGACGACAAATAGCAGCGACTATTTAGTGATCAGATAAACGCTGTCCAGCGTTTTATTTCGCGTGTTTTTGTTGATGAAAGCAGGAAGGATGTTTTCCTGCCCATAATTTTGGAAAGCCTTGATCACTTTAAAATCAGCATGCAGGATATTGAGTGAATCGACTGATCTTTTATTGACATAAAATAATGATGGATTTATAGGCTTAAAGGCCTTAAAACTATCCAGCGGTATGTATGCGATCTGCCTGTCGGTATAAAACTGGAACACGTTGTTTTCCGTCCGCAAAGAATAGATATCATATTTATCAAAAGCTTTTTGATTGACGTAAGTCGCGGCTTTGATTTGTCCCCGATACGCTATTATCAGCTTATAAAATACCGTATTCAAATAAAAATTGGCAAACAATGATGCCGTACAGGCAAATAAAAATACCTGGGTATGTGAAGCCTTTATTTTGTTTTTAATAAGGAAAGCGACTATCAGTAAAATGACATAATCAACAGCCAAATACGAGGTATGCCCGGCAGCGGAAAAATAATAGATTGCCGCTATGGCAAACAGGAGCAATGCCGCATAAACCCACAAACTAACAAGGCGCAACAGGTTACCGAATTTGCCCAAATTATTATAGCAAAAAGGTGCCGTAATGATGGCAAACAATGGGAAAATGGTGTTGGTATAAAAAGGCAGCTGGAAACGCGATAAGGAGAAAAGTCCCAGCAATAAGACGCCCCCACTTAGCGCATAATATTCGGCAAGGGGCTGTTTAAGAAGTATTTGTTTGATATTTTTGCATATCGCATAGTAAAATAAAAGGCACCAGGGCGCAAAGGCCCATAAAAGGGTGTGCATGTAAAAAAATATACTGCCCGATTGCCGCGTGATAGGCCCGCTGTTGACAAAACGGCCAAACTGGCTGTCCCACAAAAACCATTTGATACCCGAAACATTGTGCCTGAGAAAAACGGTCTTTTCCGGGTGCAGGTCGAACTGGACGTAGAGGGCGTATACCTCCGGTAAGATGAAAATCCCGGTAAGGATCAAAAGAAATATCCATTTCCATTGAAATACCTGCTTCCATTTACCTTTGAAAAGCAATTGGCCAAATAATGCGCCATAAATAGCAACGATCACAAATATGCCTTTGGTCATGATGGCGCAGGCGGTTAAGAGCGCGGCCAAAAGCAAGTCGGCAAAAGTAAAACGTTCCTCCAGCCGGCTGATGTGGTAAATGCTTCCGATTACCAGGGCCATGAGGTAAGGTTCGGCCCTTACGTCGGTGTTCGACATCACCAGGTGCTGTGTCGTAGCCAGTATTAATATGGCTATCCAAGCTATATCCTTTCCGTAATGTTTTTTAGTGAAGAGCCAGGTGTATAGCAAGCTGAGCAAGAAAAAGATCAGCGCAGGTAGCCGGTAAGCCCATACGGATACGCCGAATAGTTTAAAACTCACCATCACCGCCCAAAATGGGAAGTGTGGCTTATCCAGCCAGTCCTGGTTGTAAGTGAATAGCTCCAGCCACTCTTTGCGGTAGAGCATGTTTTTAGAGATGGCGGCATACAGGCCGGGGTCATCCGTAAAAAAGCCAAGATTGATACCGGTAAAATTGACTACAAGCGCCAATATAAAAAGAAGGAGGTATAATGGCTTGTAGTTGTCTTTCATTGCGGGGTGGCAGCTGTATTATAAGCCAAAACAAAGCAAGTTTAGTGGCAAATCCAAACTTAAAGGATTAAATGGGCATTTGAGAATACAATTGGTTTAAAATGAACAAGCCACCCTGCTGTGAATAGCAAGATGGCTTGATCTCATAGTTGTATTAAGACAGTAATTAGTTTAATTGCGGGCGGGTGATTTTTAATGTACGGCCCTTGATATTATCGAAAACACTTTTCATCAAAGGTTTCGTGATATACGAGATAACAAACGGGTATCCTTTTGTACGGTTTATATCCAATTGAAATATTGATGAAGAAACGATGTAAATTTTAACTTCCTTACGCAGCGTTTTGTAAATCTCCTGGAAACGGTTCAGAAAATCCCAGCCGCTGTGATTTGGCATGTACAGGTCAAGAAAAATATAATCCGGCAGAGCGGTTATTTTATTCTTGTTTTCTTCAAGGTAATCAAGTACCAGCTTACCGTCGTAGGTATAGGTTGTGTCTTTTGACAATTCGTTTTTTGTCAGCATGTACTGTACGATCTTGTGATGGATCGGGTCGTCATCAATAATTACAAGTTTTGACATATTGTGGTTTGGTTAATGGTATCAACTTTTTAATCAAATTTAATTCAAACAGTAATTAAACAAGGCGGGCACGTGATTTTTTTTAGCAAGTTTTAAAAGTTCACATTGCCTTTGCACAAATGACTATCCAAGCATCGTGCCAATAAGCCCAATTTTAAGGGTATGTTAATAAGTCATCGCAACAAAAAACCCCCGCCATTACAGCAGGGGCCAACTCACAACAATTGTTTAACCTTTCGGTCAATTCCTAAGTGCAATGTGAATTATATTTTAAACAATTTGATAAGAGATTGGTTTTAAGGGGGCAAGGTATTATTATATAAACAAGTATATTTTAATATAATAATGATACAATGGTGACTTTAACACATATGAGCATATCCAATTTCCAGTTATATTTATACCGAAATCAATTAAAACTTACTATGAGAAAATTATTCACATTAAAATCACTATCGCTGTTAGCGGTAGCATTTTTATTTTCAGCTGCAGCAATTGCGCAAAAAAAACCCCAGGCTAGTCCCGCCGATAGTACGAGCGGCACGGTAGCCGGTTCAACTATTAAAATTGTTTACCATAGCCCCTCGGTAAAAGGGAGAAAAATTTGGGGCGGATTGGTGCCTTACGATCAAATCTGGCGCACTGGCGCCAACGAGGCTACTATTTTTACCACAAGTAAGGATATTAAGATTGGCGGTAAAACTTTACCGGCAGGCAAGTACAGCTTGTACACTAAACCTGGCGAAAAACAATGGAGTGTGATCTTCAATTCTCAAACCGGGCAATGGGGAATAAAAATGGACGGCTCCACAACCGATGATGCATCAAAAGATGTATTGGTTACAATGGCTACTCCCATGAAATCACAAAGTACGAATGAACGTTTCGTAATTAAAGTAACTCCGAGTGGTTTTGTATTACTGTGGGAAAACCTGGCCGTACCTGTTACGATAAAATAATTTATTCGGATACTTTACCCGATATGAGCCCCTCCGGTTAGCGTGAGGGGCTTTTTTGTGGGATAACTCCGTCTTGCATGATAGAATTCCGTAACCATTATACTTGTTGCCGACAACTGTTTACCAATAAATTTTTATTTTGTTTCTATCGAAGCTTATGTGAACAGGTTTTATATGACTGCCGGATTTCTAATCCATTAGAATACCAAGTGTCTTGAAATCTTCTATTTAATGGGAATAAATCATTTCCTTTAAAATAATCAAAATATTTCAAATCTATTAATTGATTTAAAGAAGAGTATATCTTTTCGATTGTGATATCATCTAATACGATTAGTCCCGGGAATGAAAAAAAATCATGCTTCATTTCGTAGCGAATATTTCCCTCTATGTAGAAGTAGACTTCATAATATCGACGATCTATCTCAACAATGATATCATCCCTATATCCTTTTTGATTATAGTGATTTTGTATACTTAAATCATTGCCATTTAAAAAATGAATAATTAAATCCATATATCTATTTAATTTGTTTTTTTTTGAATCGTATTCACTCCACTGCCACAAGGCTTCTGGCTTGTGGTCGCCTACTAAGTAGCAAACTAAAAATACAATTTTTATAGAAAGAAAGGTTGCTATGCTCCGCTTTTGTTGTTTCGCACAATAAAACCCTGCAACCCTTATATTTGTTGCCATACCATGGTTACAATATTCAAAAAGAAACGCATCAAGGCGCGGCTTATCGTTATTTTATCGCTTACGCTATTCCTAATATTGATGATGTGGTTTGCGGGTTATCCCAATGCCGTGGAGCGCTATTACTCGCAGGGGTTTTACCCGGTTATCTGCCATATTTTTCACCCGGTATTTAACCTGTTCCCGTTTAGCGTAGGGGATATCGTATATATCGTCGCGGTAATTTATTTAATATATGCTTTGGGGCGATTAGTGAGGATGCTTTTTAAACGTCAATGGAAATCTGCCTTGAATTTTGTTTTGGGAATTACCATCGGAGTCGAAATCGCCATCATCGCCTTTTACCTTTTTTGGGGAATGAATTATTACAGGCCATCCGCTGCGGAGCGGTTAAACCTGAAGGACAGCACTTATACCGCCGATGATCTCAAAGCAACTACTTCGGCATTGATAGATAGCGCCAATGCATGCCGGGCCAGGGTAAGTTCTGCTGAACTCGCTCAAACTAACAAGGCGATATTTCAAACGGCTATTATTGCTGTGAACATGATGGCGGATAGCTTTGTGACTTTCCGAACATCCAGCCCGAAGATAAAACCATCTTTGCTTACTCCTTTGTTGAACTACCTGGGGACATCGGGATATTATAATCCATTTACATCCGAGTCGCAGATGAACTACGAGATGCCCGTTTTTGTGCGGCCCTTTGTAGCCTGCCACGAGTTATCGCATCAAATGGGTTTTGGACCGGAGGATGAAGCAAATTTTGCCGGCTTTATGGCGGGTATACACTCAAAAGACAAGCTTTTACGGTATTCGTCGTATTACGTAGGTGTGCAGGAATTTATGTTCGCACTAAAGTTGCAGGACAGTTTGTCGAGAAAGGAGTTAAAGAAGCGAATATCGCCCTTAGTAATGGCCGATTTTAAACAGGAAAGGGATTACTGGTTGGCCTATGAAGGAAAAATAGAGCGTATCAGCAGCGTTTTTTATGATAATTTCCTCAAAGCAAACAACCAGCCGCAAGGGCTCAAAACGTACAACCGCATGGTTCTGTTAGTATTAGCCTACCGCAAAAAACACCAATTGTAAAATGCTGGTCAAGCGATAGAAAAGCCGGATGGGGTAAATTTAAGGCCGTTATCTGCAGAAATTGCTGAACTGGTGTCATAATCGCGCCCAATAAACAGCTTATCGTTATCAACGGCAAAATGCATCTTACCCATCATAAAATCGCCCCTGATCCGCAATACTGCGTCGGGCTCATGGGTTTCTAACTCATCAATAATATTCTGTTCGAGCTGCATAGCTGACTCATCATCTAGTTGCTGAATATCAAAAACGGTTGAATCATCCATTCCTTTAGCCAGTATCCGGTCGGGAGTTTTGGAAACTTTATACCCAAAGGAAGTCACCACTTCATTGTTATGAATTTTCAAACCACGGCCTTCGGTGTCTTTCAAATCTGTATCAATGGTTAAGGCTGATTCTTCACGGTTCTTCAAAAAAATAGATTTGATTTTCAAAAAAATATTAGTCTGATCATTATCCACGTAGCTAATAATGTTGCTTGGACTGATAAAAAGATTTGAGCCAAAGAGGAATGCTAATTTCATAGGAGATCAATTTGTTTAATCAGTAGATTACTTGATTAACTGGCAAAAAGGAATAATGTTTTGCTTTATGTGATAAAAATTTTACATAAATATTCACCAACATTAAATAAAACCTGCAACAGGTTTAAATGAAGCGCTTTATCTTATATTGCTTTAAAGGCAATTATTTATTAATCAGCATAATATTGCCGTTTACCATAAAAGTTTATATTTGGTAAACCTCAATTATAAACTCAATGAATAAAAAAGTTATTTTTTGGTCCATTATAACGGCCCTGGGCGGTTTCCTTTTTGGCTTTGATACTGCTGTAATATCAGGAGCAGAGCAAGCCATACAAAAATATTGGAACCTGACCGATCTACAGCACGGGTTTACCATCTCTATAGCCCTTATCGGTACAGTTACGGGAGCTTTCCTGGGGCGCATACCGGCAGATAGGCTTGGGCGCAAAGTTTCGCTGATCATTATTGCACTTATATTCCTGTTTTCATCGTTGGGGACGGCATTTGCTACCAATTGGTACCTGTTTGTTGTGCTGCGTTTTATTGGGGGTTTGGGGGTGGGCGCGTCTTCTGTGATCGCACCTATTTACATCTCCGAGATCGCCCCGGCATCAGCCAGGGGCAGGCTGGTGATACTTTTTCAGGGTAATATTGTGTTCGGTATCCTCGTATCTTATGCTTCAAATTATATCATCGGGCTGCTTTTTATGGATTCGTGGCGGTTAATGCTGGGCATTATGGCGGTTCCGTCATTTATATTTTTAGTACTGCTGAAGTTTGTGCCCGAAAGCCCGCGCTGGCTCATACTGCATAAAGCAAAATACGACGACGCAAAGCAAACATTGCAAGTAATAAACCCTACAGGTTATGAACAGGAAATGAATGACATCATTAGCACAAAATCCGAAGAGGTAAAAGATACTTCAGGCGAAAGCCTGTTCACCCGTCGTTATCGTTTCCCGGTTATGCTGGCTATACTTTTCGCATTTTTTAACCAGGTATCCGGCATCAATGCCATTATTTATTATGCCCCGCGCATTTTTACCATGGCAGGCTTCGCTACTAATGATTCGCGTTCGTCCTCGCTCATTTTGGGCGCGGTAAATTTTGTTTTCACGATGATCGCTATATTTTTTATCGATAAAATAGGACGACGAAAGTTGATGCTCATTGGCTCTTTCGGGTTAATAGCTACTTTAGGGCTTGTAGCGCTTTGGTTTTTTTCGAAAAGCACCAATGGCCTTTTTATCGTGGGCTATTTAATGCTCTATATCGGCTTCTTCGCTTTTTCGCAGGGTGCGGTTATTTGGGTCTTTATTTCTGAAATATTTCCCAACCAGGTACGGGCAAAAGGGCAAACCACCGGCAGTTTTACGCATTGGGTTATGGCCACTGTTATCGCGTTTTCATTCCCCTACATTACGGGCAAAATAGGCGGTGGCGACACCTTCCTGTTTTTTACCGTGATGATGGTATTGCAATTACTTTTTGTATGGAAGCTGATGCCCGAAACCAAGGGCAAGTCATTGGACAATATAGAGCGAACGTTAATGATGCACTAAAACAAAAAAGCCGGCCTCGCGCCCGGCTTTTACATCAATTCAAAATTTAGATTATACGAGGTTCTTTTTGATATAACTTATGCTTTGTGTGATACTGTCATAAGGATCGCCGGGGCAGATGTCTTCCTCAACGAAGAAGTATTTTAAGCCGGCTTTGTTGGAGTGTTTAAGTATGCGTTTGAAATCAATAACGCCATTACCCACTTCAGTGAACATTTTTTTCTCGGTTTTGTCCATATCCTTCATGTGCCATAATGGGAACCTGCCGGGGTGTTTCTCGATCAAGGCAACAGGATCCTGCCCTGCTTTGGTGAGCCAGTACAGGTCTATCTCCATCTTTACCAGGCTTTTGTCCGTCGCGCCTAACAAGGTATCGTAAGGGTATTTGCCGTCCTCCTGGATAAACTCAAAGTCGTGATTGTGGTAGCAAAATTGGATGCCTGCCTTTTTGCAGGTTTCCCC
>JAYUEE010000013.1:0-57339 GCA_043739405.1 Mucilaginibacter sp.
GGAACGCCTGCTTGAAATGCAGAAGATACTGAACCGCCTGAAAAGCATCACCAAAACACTTTTACTGATATCGCAGATAGAAAACGAGCAGTTCCTGAAAGAAGATAATGTTCCGGTTGCTGCCCTCATACAGGAAGTTTATGACGAGATATCCATCCGCTTGCAGGAGAAAAATATCACATGCACCATTGATGTGCCTGAAGATTGGACATTAACGAGGGTGAATAAGTTCCTGCTGTTTAACCTGTTTTTTAACCTGATCAATAATGCCGCCAAGTACAATAAAGAGGGCGGCGAGATCAACATCAGCGGGAAGATCGAGAATGAACTGTGCGTTGTAGATGTGGCCGACACCGGGATAGGCATTAGTGCGGAACAATTGCCGCAGATTTTTAACCGCTTTAAAAAGTTCACCCGTTCCTTACTGCAGGAAAGTTTTGGGCTGGGATTGCCTATCGTTAAATCCATTGCCGAGTTTCACCAAATCAAAATCGAAGTGAGCTCGGAGGAAGGAATTGGGAGCACCTTTAAGCTTATTTTCCCTGCGGACATCATGGTGAAATAAGTAAAAGCCCATCATTGGTATTCTCCATAATTGCGTTTTTGACCAAATGGTATTGATTACTATTATCACTATATTGTAATCCAATTACTTAACCCCTCCGTCACAATGCCAATTCGCCTGAAAATTTTGCTATGGTTTACCATCGGCATGCTGTCACAATACACAGCATTCGCCCAGGATATACATTTTACGATTGTAGACCCCCCAAAAGAAGACCCCTGGACCGGCGTATACGGCATTACGCAGGACCCTCATGGTTATTTATGGCTGGCTACTGGGGGTGGTTTGTATAAATATGACGGCAATAATTATACTTTTTATAGGCATGAAGCGGGTAACCCGAATTCATTGGCGGTAAAGGCACTTGAGCATGTTTTTGCCGACGAGAACGGCATAATCTGGATCGCTACTTTTGGAGGGGGCATGGAAAGGCTTGATCCTGAAACCGGTATTTTCACGCATTTTCGTCACCACGCAAACGATAAGACCAGCTTACTTGATGACAGGGTTAGTTGCATTATTAAGGATCGTGAGGGCATGATGTGGATTGGTACCAATGGCGGCCTTGAAAAATTCGACCCTAAAATAGGCCGATTTACCCATTTTGCACATAATGAGACAGATGCAAACAGCCTGAGTAATAACCAGGTAAGGGTAATTTACGAAGACAGTCAGGGAACTATATGGGTAGGAACGGGAAGTCCGAATCATGATGAAACGCCGATAGGCGAAGGCGGCCTAAACAAGCTCGACAAAAAAACAGGGAAATTTACCCGGTACCTCTACGATTCAAAGAATCCCAATGGTTTAATAGACAGTAGGGTGCAGGCAATTTTTGAAGACAGCCGGGGAACTTTTTGGGTGGGAACCGCCGGCGATGGTTTGCATACGATGGACAGAAAGACCGGCGTATTTAATCGCTATCCTTACGATCCCGCGCATCCGGAAAAATTGAGCGCACCGCCGGAAAGAAAAATAATGGGAACATGGGACGATCATATTACTTTTATTAATGAGGACGGCACCGGAAAAATTTGGATAGGCAGCTTTGGTGGCGGGGTGAATGTGTATAATCCTTCCAACCAAAAAGCAGCCCGTTACAGCAGCGATTTAAACAGCAAGGAAAAAATTAACCCTACGGTATGGCGTACTTATAAAACCAGGGACGGTATTTTTTGGCTAACCACCTGGGGGCCAGAATTGTATAAGATAAGCCCTTATCAGCACAATATTCCCTACACGCGCGTGGGTTCCTATGTTGGCGGCATTACGGAAGACCAGGCCGGAACCCTTTGGCTATCGACCGGTAAGGGTTTGATTCATCTATTGGCAAATGGACAGCAAGCGTTATTTAATGTCAATAAGAAAACAGATGCCCCGAAAACTTATCTTTTTCAAATCGAAAAGGATGGCGATAATATTCTCTGGCTGGCAAGCAATACGGGTTTGTACCGTTTTGTGCCCTCAACCGGTGCATTCACAAACTATCATCACGAAAAAGGTAATGTTAACAGCCTTGTTTCAGATACGATTACTTGCCTAAAGAAGGGGGCTCCGGGTGTCCTTTGGATAGGAACACATAAAGGTTTAGACCGAATGGATACGAAAACCGGATTGTTTAAACACTCCGCTAACAGTCCAAAAGACACCACAAGCCTAACCAACAGCGATATTAATGTGGTTGAAGCTGATAAAAACAATAACGTATGGGTTGGAACGAGCCTTGGGCTCAATAAACTGGACAAAAAAACCGGCCGGTTCAAAAGGTACCTAAAGGTATGGCCCGGTATTGGTTTACTTAATGATAGCAGTGGCAATTTCTGGGTTTCCTCTTTGAACGGTTTTTATAAATATGATTATAGTAAAGATACATTTACTAACCTGGACCTGGGGACGATGTATTTTTACGTGGCATCGGAGGATCATCAAAAAAACCTTTGGCTGACTACATCAGGAGGCATTATCAAACTGAATACACAAAGCAAAGAATCAAATATTTACGGGAAGAGCCAGGGCATCGATGTGAATACGCTAGCCACTGCCGGATACACCAGGCGAAACGGCGAAATATTATACGGCGACACCGGCGGGTATTTTACTTTTCAGCCGGAAAAACTGCTTCATAGCATACCCGCACCTGCTGTCGCAATTAGCGGGTTTTTCTTAAATGAGAAGCCGGTTGCAAGGGGCGCAGGCGGAGTATTAACCGCCTCAATATTCGGTACAAATAGTATCAGCTTAAATCATACCCAAGGCACTTTCTCGTTCAGTTTCAGCACAATTGATTTTGCAGTGGTGCCGGGTGATGACCATACTTTTTACATGCTCGAAAATTATGAGTCTAAATGGCGAAAGGCGATTGTGGATGAAAACGCAAACTATTATAATATACCTCCGGGGCAATATATTTTTAAAGTAAAAAGCGTGAACGCCAACGGGCTGGTAACCGAAAAACACATTACTGTTATCATCTCGCCGCCGTGGTGGCAAACCTGGTGGGCCTACACCCTTTTTGCTTTAGCCTTTGCCGGCAGCATTTGGGGCTTTATCTGGTACCGTTCGCGGGCGCTAATACGGGAGAAGCGCGTATTGGAGCATAAAGTACATGTACGCACCGAAGAGGTGATGCAGCAAAAAGAAGAGATAGAAGCGCAGCGCGATGAAATTGAAAAAGCTTTCGGCGAGTTGAAAACGACCCAAACGCAGCTCATTCAATCCGAAAAAATGGCCTCGCTGGGTGAGTTAACGGCGGGTATTGCCCACGAGATACAGAACCCGTTGAACTTTGTTAATAATTTTTCGGAAGTAAGTATTGAATTGTTAGAGGAACTACAGCAAGAAGCAAAGAACGGGCATAATGAGGATGTAATTGCGTTAGCGGGCGACATTAGCCAAAACCTTGAAAAGATAAACCACCACGGCAAGCGGGCCGACAGCATCGTAAAAGGTATGCTCGAACATTCACGCAGCCTAACGGGGCAAAAAGAGCCAACCGACATCAACCAACTCGCCGACGAATACCTGCGCCTATCCTACCATGGTTTGCGGGCAAAAGATAAAAGCTTCAATGCTGAGTTGATCACCAATTTTGATGCTACCCTACCGAAAGTAAATGCAATTCCACAGGATATGGGCCGGGTATTGCTCAACCTGTTTAACAATGCTTTTTATGCGGTAAATCAGAAGCAAAAAAAGGCAGGTGCGGATTATAAGCCGGAAGTATCAGTATCAACTTCAGCGGCAAACGGGCAGGTTATTATCAAAGTAAAGGATAATGGCAATGGCATTCCAGAGGCCATAAAAGAAAAAATCATGCAGCCGTTTTTCACCACCAAGCCGACGGGTGAGGGTACGGGCTTGGGTTTATCCTTAACTTATGATATGGTAGTAAAGGGGCATGGGGGGAGTATCGCTGTTGAATCAAAAGAAGGCGAAGGATCGGAGTTTACGATTACGCTGCCAGTTTAATAGCTATTAGAGACTTACGAAGTTTCTAATACTTCGTAAGTCTGACTACTTAGTATAATCACTATATTGTAATCCAATTACTTAACCTCTCCGTCACAATGCCGATACGTCTGAAAATTTTGCTATGGTTTACTATCTGCATGCTGTCGCGGTATGCAACTTTCGCCCAGAATACTCCTAATGATAGTTTAAAACGCGCTTTAAAGAACGCACATTCTGATTCCGTGCGTTTTAACAGGCTAATGGACCTGGGTTGGGAGTACGCTGAAACAAACCGTGATACCGCTCTTTATTTTCATGACCAGGCCTTCCGGCTGGCAAAAAAAAATGCGGACGCGCTTGACCAAGCCTGGGCCTTATGGGGGAAAGGTTACGAATTAACGCAATTGGGTAAATTCCCGGAGGCGCTGGTTTGCTTCCAGGAAGGACTTAAACTGGCCGAAGACCCTGCAAACGAGAAAAATTGCTGGTATGGCCGTTTTGACTTAGCCAATGTAAAACCGCATGCCTTACGTATTGCCGCAATTGCAAACCTGCATCACAACTTTGGCCATTTGATGGGTGCAACAGGCAATACCGACGAGCAAATAACCCATTACAGGATATCTAAAGCACTTGCTTCCGGGATCGGCTTAAATTTTTTAATTGGTCAGACCAATATGGTCCTTGGCAGTGTTTACCTCCAGCTTAACCAATTAGATTCTGCTTTGATGTTTGAACAAAATGCGGAACGCATCGCGACAGCGCCTGGCGCCTATAGGAAATATCTCGGGTTTGTATATAGGACCCTTGGGCAAGTTTATTTAAAAAAACAGAATAAAGCGCTTGCATTCAAATATTTTCATAAGGGAATAATCGCGGACCTCGACCAAAAAAACCTTTCAGGCGTCGCAGATGGTTATTTCGATTTAACAGATTATTACCTGGGTAAAAAACAGAAGGATTCCAGCCTCTATTATGCGACCAGAGAATTGGATGTTTTGCGATCTATGAAGTCAAAAGACCTGGACCAGGCCTATGGGCATCTTTATCAAAGTTATAAACTGGCCGGCAAAACCGATAGTGCATACAAGTACCAGGGCTTGGCGCTTAAAGCCAAAGACAGTGTATTTACCGCAACCACCAAAAGCTTAACCGATTTTCAAAAGCTCTCATTTAAGGCGCAACTCCATGCGCAGGATTTGGAAAAAGAAAAAGAGGCTATTCAAACAAAGATAAGGACCTCTGTACTGTTAGCGGGCATTGGGTTGCTTATGTTATTGGCGGGCATATTTTACCGCAACAACCGGCAAAAACAAAAAGCCAATGTACTGCTGAACCGCCAGAAAGACGAAATTGAAGCACAGGCACGGGAATCGCAGATTGAAGCTGCACTGGAGCGTGTGCGCAGCCGCACCATGGCTATGCAAAAAAGTGATGAGCTGGCCGAAGTGATACAGGTGATATACGACCAGTTCGCCCTGTTAAATTTCAACATCAGCGCGGCCAATTTTAGCACGGATTTTCTGGGAGTCAAAGATGAATATACCTTTTGGGTGGCATCGGCAAATTTAACCTATCCTGCCAGGTTGACTGTACCCCCTTTCGATCACCCTGCATTTAATACTTTAATTGAAGCAAAAGAATCCGGAGCAGATCATGCTATTTGCAACTTAACAACCGACGAAACGAAACAATTTTGGGGCCATTTTTTCAAAAACACCTCTCCGCTGCCCGAATACCCGCCTGAAATCCATGACCGTATTTATAATTCGCCGGGATATTACAGCTATACCGCAATAATAAAAACGGTGTCGCTTAGCATTATTAATTACTCGGGCTATGCCTATACTGAATCAGAGGAAGCTGTAATAATGCGCTTTGGTAAAGTTTTCGCCCAAACCTATACCCGATTTAAGGATTTGGAACAGGCGGAAGAACAAGCCCGCGAGGCCAAAATTGAAGCGGCTTTAGAGCGTGTGCGCAGCCGTACCATGGCCATGCAAAAAAGTGATGAGCTGAGGGAAGTTATCCAGCTGATATTCGACCAGTTCGTCCTTTTAAACTTCAATATCAACGCTGCCAATTTTAGCACAGATTATCTGAGAGGCGATGATAATTATAATGTTTGGCTGGCATCGTCAAATCGAAGTTATCCCGCCAGGGTATCTATCCCCTGTTTTGATCACCCGGTCTTTAATAACGGAATTGTTGCAACAGACAAGGGTTCAGATCATTATGTAGTCAACTTAACAGCCGGCGAAAGGAAACAATGGTGGGACCATTTTTTCAAAAATGCGTCCCCGCTGCCCGATTTCCCGCGTGAAATCCGCGACCGTATTTACAATGCACCCGGATATTATAGCTACTCGGCAATTATGAAAACGGTGTCATTTACCGTTGTTAATTACCAGGGTTACGCTTATACTGAATCCGAGCAGGCTGTGGTGATGCGCTTCGGCAAGGTTTTCGACCAAACCTACACCCGCTTTAAGGATCTGGAACAGGCTGAGGAGCAGGCCCGCGAAGCCAAAATTGAAGCGGCTTTGGAAAAAGTGCGTTCACGCTCTCTGGCCATGAATAAAGCTGAAGAATTGCATGATATTGTAAATATAGTTTTCAAAAAAATGATGGAGATAGGCTTCGATCTGGATTCGATCAATATAGCCATCCTTGACGAAAAAACGAAGTCGTCGACTCATTGGATAGCTGTGGAAAACTTACGTTATGTCAAATCAATCCAGCTCCCTTATCATGATAACCCAATAAACAAAGATGCATGGGAAGCATTTTTCAGCGGCGTGGATTACTTTGCAAAGGTGTTTTCTTTTGAAGAAAAAAACCAGTTTTATAACTGGGCTTTTGAACATACCGACTTCAAATATGTGCATCCTGACCGAAAGGCAATGGTGCTGCAAAGTGAAAGCTATGCCTATTCAATTGCTTTTGGTAAAGTATCGTTTATCCAGGCAGTAAGTTATTCGGGGAAAATACTGACTGAGAAGGAAGGCGAGGTATTGAAGCGGTTTGAGCGGGTTTTTGAACAGGCCTATGTTCGTTTTCAGGATTTGCAAAAAGCCGAGGAACGGGCGCGGGAAACCGTTATACGGGCCTCGCTCGACAGGGTGCGCGGCGAAATAGCCTCCATGCGCACCACCAAAGACCTGGAGCGGATCATCCCCCTGGTGTGGAACGAGCTGACCATACTGGGCATACCTTTTATCCGCTGCGGCGTGTTTATTGGGGATGAACAGCTGCAATGTATACATACCCATTTGTCTACCCCTGACGGTCGCGCTTTGGCTACATTTGATTTGCCCTTTGATTCTGAGGGCATCGGTGAGATCGTTTTACCGGCATGGAGAAACAATCAGATTGCTACCGTCCATTGGACAGCCGAACAATTTGCAGCCAATACCAAAAACCTGTTAAACCAGGGAGCGGTAACATCTAAAGAGAGATTTGTGACCGAGCATCCCGATACCAGCCTTGATCTGCATTTCTTCCCCTTTTTACAGGGCATGTTATATGTAGGCAATACGGAACCCTTGACTGATGACGCTATGGACCTGGTTGCGTCACTGGCCGAAGCCTTCTCCACAGCCTACGCCCGGTACGAAGATTTTAATAAACTGGAAGCGGCTAAACAGCAGGTGGATCAAACCCTGACCGAACTGAAATCCGCTCAGAAACAGTTAATACAAACAGAGAAAATGGCATCGCTGGGCGAGCTCACCGCAGGCATCGCCCACGAGATACAGAACCCGCTCAACTTTGTGAATAATTTCTCAGAAGTGAACAAGGAAATGCTGGAGGAACTGAAAGCCGAAAGCAAAAAGCCGAAAGCAAAAAGAGATGAGCAACTGGAAATTGAGTTGATCAATAACCTGATAGAAAACGAGGAAAAGATCAGCCACCACGGCAAGCGCGCCGACAGCATCGTAAAGGGTATGCTTGAACATTCGCGCAGCGGCAGCGGGCAAAAAGAACCAACCAATATTAACCAGGTAGCTGACGAATACTTACGACTAAGTTATCATGGCCTTAGGGCAAAGGACAAAAGCTTTAACGCGGAATTGGTCACTCATTTTGACCCCACCCTACCCAAAGCAAATGTGATACCGCAAGACATTGGCAGGGTACTTCTCAACCTGTTTAATAACGCTTTTTATGCCGTCAATCAGAAGTCAAAAAGTGCCGGTAAAGACTATAAGCCGGAAGTGTCAGTAACAACATCTTCGGCAAATGGGCAGGTTGTGATTACGGTGAAGGATAACGGCACCGGCATGCCGGACGCGATAAAAGAAAAGATCATGCAGCCGTTTTTTACCACCAAACCGACGGGCGAGGGGACCGGTTTAGGATTGAGTTTAACTTATGATATGGTGGTGAAGGGGCATGGTGGTAGCATACAAGTTAATAGTGTGGAGGGTGAAGGTTCGGAGTTTCTTATTCAATTACCAATTAATTAAGAAAATAGCATGAGAAAAATCCGCATCAAAATAGTATTCCTAATGGCAATGCCCGCTTTGTGCATAGCGCAGCAAAGTCAGATCGACAGTTTAAAGAATATCCTGAAAACTGCACATACCGACTCTGCCCGTTATTTCGCGGCGTCTCTCATTGGATTTTCAACTGCTGAAACAAACAGGGATACGAGCCTTTACTACGCTAACCTGGCCATTCAACTCGCAAAAAAAAATAGCCAGCTTCTTGCTGAAGCTTCAGCCTTAGGTGGAAAAGGTTACAGTTTAATGTATTTAGGCAAGTACCCCGAATCCCTGCAATGTGATCGGCAAGCGCTTGACCTGGCTGAAGATCCGGGAAATGAAAAAACGACATGGTGTACAAACTTTGATTTTAAAAAACTCACGCCACATAAAAACAGACTTTTTATACTTTCGGATATTCATTACACCCTTGCCTTGTTGATGGGTGCTACAAATAATTTTGACAAGGAAATTATTCAACTTAACGCGTGTAAACAGCTTGACGAGGAAACTGGTCGCCCCGGAGCTATTGGTTTTGACGATGAGATGCTTGGCAATGTTTACTTACACCTTCACCGGTTAGATTCGGCATTGGTATTTGAAATAAATGCCGAACGGACATTCGCACAAAACGAGAACCGGAATCACGGTAAAAAATACCACGGCGCTGTTTTTGAATTACTGGGGGAAATTTATTTGGAAAAAGGGAATAAAAACCTCGCAGTTAAATACTTTCATAAAGGAGTAAATGCAAGTATCGGGCAAAAAAACCTGGCAAAAATAAGTGATTGCTATGATGATTTAGCCCGCTACTTTCTTTCCGAAAAGCAAAAGGACTCGAGCCTCTATTATGCCAAAAAGAACCTGGAAGTTTTACATTCCATGAGTTCTAAAAACCTGGGCAACGCTTATGAGTACTTGTATCAAAGTTATCAACTGGCCCAGAAAACAGATAGCGCCTACAAATACCAGGGCCTTGCACTAACGGCCAAAGACAGCAGCTTTAATGCCACTGTAAAAAGTCTGGCTGATTTTCAGAAACTGTCATTCGGGGCGCAGCTTCACGCGCAGGAGGTAGAAAAAGAAAAAGCGGCCATTCAAACCAAAATACGCACTTATGCGCTGCTGGCAGGCATTGCCGTATTTATGTTATTGGCCGCCATATTTTACCGCAATAATCGGCAAAAGCAAAAAGCCAACATGGTGCTGAACCGGCAAAAAGAAGAAGTACAAAATACCCTCGCGCAACTCAAATCCACCCAAACCCAGCTCATCCAGTCCGAAAAGATGGCTTCACTGGGTGAGTTAACTGCCGGAATTGCCCACGAGATACAAAACCCACTCAACTTCGTCAACAATTTCTCGGAAGTCAGCAAAGAGTTGATGGATGAATTAAGGGAGGAATTAATTAAAGGTGATACTAAAGAGGCCGACGTTATTTCAAAGGATGTTATTCAGAATCTTGAAAAAATCGTTCACCACGGCAAACGCGCAGACGCCATTGTAAAAGGTATGCTGCAGCACAGCCAATCGGGTAGCGGTGCAAAAGAACTGACTAATATCAATGCGTTTGCGGATGAGTATTTACGATTGTCATATCATGGCTTGAGATCAAAGGATAAAAGTTTTAACGCTGAATTGGTGACCAATTTTGATGAGAACCTGCCAAAAGTAAATGTGATACCACAGGATATCGGCCGGGTGATGCTCAACCTGTTCAACAATGCTTTTTATGCGGTTAATCAGAAGCAAAAAACAGCGGGGCCGGACTATAAGCCGGAAGTTTCGGTAACAACATCATCAGAAAAAGGGCAGGTAACCATCAAAGTAAAAGACACCGGCACCGGCATTTCTGACTCTATCAAAGAGAAGATCATGCAGCCATTTTTCACTACTAAACCAACCGGTGAGGGTACGGGCTTAGGTTTATCTTTGACGTATGATATGGTGGTTAAGGGGCATGGGGGAACAATAGAAGTGAATACCAAAGAGGGCGATTTCACGGAGTTTATTATCAGGCTTCCTGTTTGATAACATATCTCAAAATAAATTCTACTATTTCTATGTATATTATAGAATAATTTTTATGTTTGTATCTCTCTTCTCATAATTAGGTTTTATAATTGGTTTCAGAAATCCCCGCCCATCGGGGGTTTTCTTTTTTTTGGAGTCCTAATAAATTATGTCATTTCGAACGAGCGGGCCGGGATAGAGCGTTGTGCGAGGAGAAACCTTAAACGCCTTGCACGGCGAACTATGAAGGGTGTTTAAGTTCTCTCACTGCGTTCGAGATGACATGGTGGGAGCAGGATGCTGAAATAAACAAAAAAAAGCGGCCCGATAGTATCGGAGCCGCTTAAGGTTTAGGTTAGGTGATAAGGGTTACAATGAACAGGTTCTGTATTAATAAGCCGTAGTATATTGGTTATTTCCTGCCAGTGACTTAGCAGTTTCGGCAAGACGAACAAACTCGGCACGGTAGCCGTCATCGTCGCTGCCCTTGGCGTTTTTAGCGATAGTGATGGCCTGGTCGTAGCTGCCGTTTTGTTTGAATTGCGAATTGCGCAACATCATACCAAACTCTGCAACAGCAGAAGCGAACCGGAAATCTGCCGATGTGCTGTTGAAGGAGGCGGGCCTGTCTTTAACAATCGCTACACTCAGTTTGCTTTGATCCGAATTGGGTTGTTTGTACCTGAATTTAACGGTCATCAACTCATCCGAGTATGGTGTGGCTGGGGTGGCGCTGTTAGTCTTCTGGTATTTCAGCGGGTCGACACCACCGCTGTAATCGTCAATCACACCGGTTGGTACAATTTCGTAAAAGGCAGTTACCGTATGACCTGAGCCCATGTCGCCGGCGTCTTTTTGGTCATTGTTAAAATCTTCCTTAGCCAACAGGCGATTTTCGTAACCAACCAAACGGTAGGCTTGTACTTTGGCGGGATTAAATTCTACCTGTAGCTTCACGTCTTTGACTACCATATACATAGTGCCGCCATATTCAGTGATGAGGGTTTTGCGGGCCTCGGTCAGGTTATCGATATAGGCATAGTTGCCGTTGCCCTTGTCGGCCAATATCTCCATTTTGCTGTCCTTCAGGTTGCCCATGCCAAACCCCATAATGGTGATAGGCACATTGCTGTAACGCTCGCGGGTAATGAGGGTTTCCATATCGCCATCGCTTGAATCGCCAACGTTAAAGTCGCCATCAGTAGCCATAATGATGCGGTTATTCCCGCCTTTTACATAGTTTTCGCGGGCAATGCGATAAGCCATTTTTATACCTGCGCCCCCGGCCGTAGAGCCGCCTGCCTGTAATTCATCAATCGCGTCCTTTATCCTTTGCTTCTCATTGCCGGGGGTCGAAGGTAGTTTCATTGCCACTTCACCTGAGTACACCACGATGGCCACCCGGTCTTCGGACCTTAATTGGTCGACCAGCATTTTCATCGAAGCTTTTACCAGGGGGAGTTTATTAGGCTCGCCCATAGAGCCTGATATGTCCAGCAGGAAAACCAGGTTTGAGGCGGGCAACCTGCTCATGTCAATGGTGCGGGCTTTTAGTCCCACCCGAACCAAAAGGTGTTTTTGATTCCATGGAGCCGAAGATATTTCGGTAGTAATGCCTACCGGCTCGCCGTTTGAAGGGCCCGGCAGGTTATATTTAAAATAATTTATCATTTCCTCTACACGCACCGCATCAACCGGCGGCAACTGGCCGTTATTGATAAAACGCCTTACGTTGCTGTATGAAGCGGCATCGACATCTACAGAAAAAGTGGATAACGGATTATCCTTCGCATTGCTGAAGCCGTTCTCGTTAATGGTTTTATAACTTTCATCGGCTGGGTTAGAAGTGTTGTTATTATAATACTTCAGTGATTTATTAAAAGTAGCACGGCCGGCCGGGGCCGGTGACTTATAAGTTACTGCCCCAAGCGTAGTTACAGATGAACCGGCAACAGGTGCAGCTGGTGGCGTAACAGTAACACCGGCGGATTGCCCTTGTAATAAGTTTTCAGCACTGGTTGAGTTAAGTTGTTTTGCACTTGCGACGTCGACGGTTGAAACGCTGCCGGTAATATCTTTTTTTAACTGTGTTTGATATCCGGTTACCACAACTTCGTTTAGGGTCGAATTTGACGGATCAAGGTAAACATCCAGCGTGTCCCTTTTGCCGATAGCAACGGTTTTGGTTTGATAGCCGATAAAGCTAACAACCAACGCGCTGCCGTCGGGTGCGTTAAGGTCATATCTTCCGCTTTGATTGGTTACGACGCCGGTCGATGTTCTTTTTATTTTTACGGTGGCGCCCGGTATAGGCAGTTTATCATCGGCGCCATATACAGTACCGGTGATGTGGCGGGTGGTATTGCATTTGAATGCCGCGAGGCCTGCGATGATCAGGGTTAATAATATGTACTTTTTCATTGTTATGATTTTTGGTTTGTTTTCGTTTAAATAATTTGTTTTTTTAACGGTAACGAAGCTATCATGAGCTGTTTTTATTTTTTTGTAGCTCATGATGGTTTCTCTAATGATGCAGGGAAAAGGATATTTCCATAAGCGGATGAAAAATTTTATTTTGTTCGACCAAAATGAAATTTTTCAAGAGGACCGTAAAGCCAGTAAATACTGATGATGAAGCGCAACTGGATAGTTATCGCAACAGCGGCGACTTAGCAGTTTTAGGCAGCCTCTTTGAAAATTATATGCCCCTGATATATGGCGTATGCCTCAAATACCTTAAAGATGAGGAAGCTGCAAAAGATGCTGTAATGGCTATATTTGAGGAACTAATTATAAAAGTAAAGCAACACGATATTAAGCAGTTCAGGAGCTGGGTTTATGTACTGAGCCGGAATTATTGCCTGATGCAGCTGCGTTCGGGCAAGCGGATGGAGCAAGTTTCTTTGGATGATGTTATGGAATCCGGCCCTTTTTTGCATCCTGAAGAAAACAATAATAAGGAAGAAGCCTTAAAAGCTTTGGAACGATGTATTGAAAAGTTAACTGAAGGCCAGCGGCAAAGCGTGAGCCTCTTTTACCTTGAAGAAAAGTGTTATAAAGAAGTAGCGGATATAACAGGGTTTACCCTGAATGACGTTAAAAGTTATATACAAAATGGCAAACGAAACTTAAAAATTTGCCTCGAGAAGAACCGTGAGTAAGTCTAAAAATGACATATCGCAAATAAAAAAGCACCTGCAGGGTGGGCTGGACAACCGTGCCATGCACGAACTGGAACGGCGCGCGCTTGACGACCCTTTCCTGGCGGATGCATTGGAAGGCTACGAAAAAGCAGGAATTCAACAGCAAAAGAATCTTGATGAGCTTTCCCAACGTTTGCAAAGTCGTACCGAAAAAAAGGTAAGAAGCATCATTCCGTGGGCACAGCTTTCTATTGCAGCATCCATTTTAATCATTGTAAGTATTGGGGTTTGGCTCGTACTCAAAAACAAAACTGAAAAACCAAATTTGGTTGCGGCTACGGTGAAAAATGAGAAGCCTGCGCAGCCTACTGTATCGTCAGCATCACCATTTGCGCAACAGGTTACCACAGATACTATATCAAAACCGAAGGTCGGCGCAATAAAGTCAACCGCGGACAATGAAGCGGCAAAGGCTCCGTCGATAGCTGAGCTTAGGACAGCTAATAAACAACCACAGGCCGGTATGAAAAGTGATACTGCTACTTTTTCTGCTAACGCGGCGCCTGCCCCTGCAGCAGTTTATAAGTCGGAACCAGTAGCTAACGCGGACAACGTTCAGTACAAATCGGCAGATAAGCAGTCGTTGAACGAGGTTGTGGTTGAGGATGCCAATAAGCAGGCGGGGTTTGTAAGCCCAAAGCAGGTCAAAAAGGCTACGCCGGGCAACCCCGAAACACAATTGCAGGGCCATGTGGACGGTTTGGATATTCAACCTGCTCATAAAACGCTTACGGGTTATATTACGAGTACTAATGACGGACAACCCCTTATTGGCGCCGTGGTAAAATTAGCGGGCGCAAATTTTGGCGCTGTTACCGATATGAACGGCAAATTTGTACTGCATGATGTGCCCGAAAAAAAGAGCCTGGTTGTAAACTATCTTGGCTATAATAGCAAACAGGTAAAGGTAAATGCCAGCGATTCAATCAATGTAGCCCTGGAGCCTGCCGGAAGCGCACTTAAAGAAAAAGCGATAAATAGCCCCAATGCAAAGAAGGCTGAGGGGGGCTCGTCCCCATCCGCCGAAGCTCACCCCAGCACAGGTTGGAAAGCATTTACAGATTATGTCAATAAAAACGCCGTATTACCTGACGGTGAAACCGGGAAAGTGCAACTATCGTTTATAGTAGACGGAAAAGGCAGCCTGAGCGGTTTTAAAGTTATTAGAAGCCTCAACGCTACGGCTGACCAGAAAGCGATCGACCTTATCACTAATGGCCCCGGCTGGGCAGGTAATATCGATGGACAACCGCATGAGGTGAAAGTGACTGTGAGGTTTCATTGACCTCACCCCAAACCCATCTCCAATGGAGAGGGACTTTTAATCATACATTTTTTAATGCACCGCCTTTGCGGCAAATGAAAATACCTTTTGCATTACCGGGGTCGACCGTGCGCCGATATTTGCCCGAATGTTTAGTTCTTCTTTGGCTATTTCAACAAATAAGCCGCTGATGGTTTTTTGAGTAGCATAATCCGCTATATCCGGATTCATGTGCTTTACAAACGGAAGTTTATTGTATTCGCCCGCGGCCTGGGCGTAGTATTTTGTTGCACCCACTTTATTTAAGCTGGCTTGTATAGCCGGTTTAAATTTCGCGGCAAGCAGGGTAGTGGTGGTATTTTTAAAATATTGTGTCGCGGCATCCTTTGGCCCGAGCAAAATATTGCTTACGTCGGTAATGGACATCTTTTTAATAGCATCAATAAATATGGGCTTGGCGTCTTTTGCAGCGTTCTCGGCGGCGCGGTTGAGCGAAAGGATAACATTATCACAAAGCTTGCCCAACCCTAAGCCGCGCAAAGTTTTTTCGGCTTTTTGCGCTTCGGGCGGGAATAATATTTTGACCTCAGCATTGCCGAAAAAGCCGTTTAACGCTGATAGTTGATCTGCACTTTTTGCGGTACCTTGTTGCAGAGCCTGTTTTAATGCGCTGCCGATCTCAAATGGCGAAGGGCTGCCCTGGAAAGGTGTGTTGACTAGATTATTTGTGGGCTTGTAGCTATCAAAGCTCGAAAGCGAAATGCTTATAGCAAGCAAGGGGAGTATTAACAATGCTCTTTTCATGATGGAAAATTAGTAAAAAGATCGTACCTGAAGAAATTAACCTATTGCTCTTATAAGTGCGAACACACCGCCAGCTATCAGGGCTGAAATAGGTATGGTTATTATCCAGGCCCAGATGATATTAATGGTAAGGCCCCATCGCACAGCGGACAAACGCTTGGTTAAACCTACACCGATGATAGAGCCGGTAATGGTGTGCGTGGTTGAAACCGGTATGCCAAAATATTGCGTGAAAAACAGCGTGATGGCGCCTGCAGATTCTGCACTGACACCCTCAAGTGGGGTGATTTTGGTGATGCGCGAGCCCATGGTTTTAACAATTTTCCAGCCACCGGAAAGGGTTCCCAAGGCAATGGCCGAATAACATGCGAGTGGTATCCAGTTAGGCATCGCTGCTCCGGAGCCAATAACTTTGGCGGCTATCAGCGATACGTAGATTATACCCATAACCTTTTGGGCATCGTTGCCACCGTGCGCGAAACTTAACGCGGCTGAAGATACCAACTGCATTCTTTTGAACCACTTTTCGGCAGTTGACGGACGTGCGTTTTTACTGAGATGCAGTACAATTATGGTGACGAAATAGGCTATGATCAACCCGATAAATGGCGCCAGGACAATATAGGCGACGGTAGTTAGTATCAGCTTTAAGTTGATCGCGCTTATGCCATTTGCGCCCATGTAAAGCGCATTGGTGATGCCTGCGCCGGCAAAACCACCTATAAGGGTGTGTGACGAGCTTGACGGGATGCCAAACCACCAGGTGATCAGGTTCCAGGTAATGGCAGCTATTAGCCCCGACAGTATTACCGGGAGGGTTACAAAATGCTCATTTACAATTTTGGATATTGTTTTGGCAACATTATGTTCTTTTACAAAAAAATACACTAAAAAATTAAAGGCCGCGGCCCATAATACCGCCTGGAAAGGTGTTAGTACTTTGGTTGATACAATTGTTGCGATAGAGTTGGCAGCATCATGAAAGCCATTGGTATAATCAAATATTAACGCCAGGCAAACGACAACTACGAGGGAGCTTGTTACCATTTAAGATCAGGCGTTTTTAACTAAAATTGATTCCATAACGTTTGCGGCATCTTCCATTCTGTCTGTAGCGGTTTCCAGTACCGCCAATATCTCTTTGTATTTTATTAAACGAATAGCGTCGGTTTCGTAAAGGAACAGGTCGGCAACGGCACGGTCAAAGACATAATCGGCCTGGTTTTCCACGCTGTTTATACGAATGCACGAATCGGCAATTGCGCGCACATTTCGCAAGTCCTTTAGTTCCTTTACTGCTTTTTCCATATCAATACTGCCCTGCAATATCAGTTCGGCTAGCTTACGGATATGGTCGTTCAAATCGTCAATGCGGTACAGCAGCATGCGGTTGGCAGCGCCCTGTATATTATCGGCCACATCATCAATCGCTGTTGCTAACGCGTGGATATCTTCGCGGTCAAAGGGGGTAATAAAGTTTTTACCCAGTTCGAGGTAAATCTGGTGAGTGATCTCGTCACCCTTATTTTCTAACTTATCGATGTGTTTATAAAGCTCTTCACGAGTAACCGCATTGTTTGAGTTAACAGCCTCAACAAGCGTGTTTGACATAACTACCACATTGTTTGCTGCCTGCTCAAATAGCGGGAAGAATATTTTCTTGTCTTTTGGGACGAAATACTGGAAGATGCTGTTTAGTGACATATTGTGTGGATATATAGATTAGACGATATAGCTATATGTTAAATTCGTGCAAAGCTAATGTTTACAATGTTAAGTTAATGTTAACTCTTTAAAACCGGTATGACCGGGAAAGGTATGCCTTGTTTGGCCTTTTGCAAGGTAAAGCCAAAAGTTGAACCCAGCCCCTCGGTACTGCGTACGTTAATGGTTTGTTCGTGTGCCTCCACAATATGTTTCACGATGGCCAGCCCGAGGCCCGAGCCCCCGATTTGCCTTGAACGGCTTGTATCGGTGCGGTAAAAGCGCTCGAACAAGCGGGGCAGGTATTTTTCCTCGATACCTATGCCATCGTCCGTTACCTCAACCAGCACCTGGTCGTGCAATTCAAATAAACTTATTGATGTACTTCCCTCGTCCTTGCCATATTTGAACGAATTATCAATCAGGTTCACCAGCACCTGGCGTATTTTTTCCCTATCGGCATTCACCAAAATGGGATCATCATATTTCTGTTTAAAAACCAATTTGATATGATGCTCTTCGGCTTTTAACTCCATCGATTCAAAGACCTCTTTGATCAGGTCGTTGATCTTAAACTTGCTGTAATTTATAGGAATTTCGCCGTTTTCCAATTTTGAGATCTCATCCAGGTCCTTGATAAGATAACTTAGCCGGTCGACATTTTTTGAGGCTTTATCCAGGAATTGTTTCGCCATGTCGGTATCCTCAAATTCATCATCTACAATGGCATCGATATAACCCTGGATGGCGAATAGGGGCGTTTTGAATTCATGCGATATATTGGACAAAAAATCGCGCCTGAATTTTTCCTGCTTCTTCAGATCGTCAATTTCAGTTTTTTTTTGCCTGGCCCATTCGGTTACTTCCTGCTCAACGTCGTTTATAGGGTCGGCGCTTACATGTTCGCCCAAAGCATCGCGCAGGTCGCGGCCTAGTTTCAGGTTGTGGATCAGTTTGTAGATGATCTTTATTTTGGAGTAGATATATTTCTCCAGCAGGATATAAAAGGTGACGAAGCTGATAGTAAGGGTTAGCACGAAAGTAACGCCGACATCGTACCAGCTATGCTTAAAATAATAGTTAACCGCCGAAACGGTTATTGCTACCGCCAAAGCATTTATAAAAACCAATACGCGCAATTTCATACCGTAAAGTTACGATTTGTAAGCAATTAGCAGCCGCTAAAATGGCTTTGAGCGTGTTAAATTAAGGTTATTAATTTGTGGATTTTTTGATTATTGACTTAGCCTATTTAGTCGTCGTAAAATCAATATCAATCCTCACGGTGCTCGACATCACCAGGCTGCTGCTGCCTACGCCGTAATCTGTACGCTCAATTTGGAAATTACCTTTATAGGCTAGTGTATTGCTGGTTTCTATACAGGTGAAAGGCACTTCGACCGTTTTTGTGACGCTTTTGATGGTGAGGTTAAACGTTCCGCTGTAATTATTACCGCTTTTATGTTTGAAGGAAACGGATTTAATATTTATAGCGGGATATTTTGTAACATCAAAATAACTATCGCTTTTCAAATGATCGTTTCGGGTGCCATTGTCGGTATCAATGGTATTGGTTTCGACCGAGGCTTCGATGGTACTGGCTGCTAAATTTGCGGGGTCAAAATTGATCGAACCTTTAAAACCTGCCAGGGTGCCGTCAATCGTAATTCCCAGGTTTTTGATGTGAAAAACAACTGACGATTTAGTTATACTTTGTGGCTTTGTTTGGGAAAATGCGTTGCTGGCAAGGAGGAAAAGTATCAGCAAAGGGTATAATTTCTTCATGCGTAATATTATTCGGATATGCAAAAGTAAGACTAATCTATCAATGAATTATTACATTAGTAGTGGAAATATTATGGAATTAACGTAAGCCGGGCACTTATTATTTGTTTATTATAATTGTTATAACCTAAACCATGGATGAACGATTTGAATTTAGCCCTCTGAAGCCCATATTGCTGGTGGTATTTGTGCCCACTATTTATTTTTGGTTTACCAGGACGCTGACCTTTTGGAATTTTTTGTTTAACCCGTATATACAGATCGTAACCTACATCCTTATTTATTTCCTTTGGAAATACGTGCGTGTTACCTTTCTCATGCTTAGATTAAAGCCTGCAGTTGTTTTGACCGATAAGTCGATCGTTATTACGGAAGCAGGGTATACTATTGACTGGAAAGACGTAAAGGATGTTTTTATGTCGAGCAACGCAGGAAGCGGAACAAGATATGCGCTCAGAAGCTATTATGTTACCATAAAAGTACGGGATGCCGAAAAATATTTTGCCCAGATCAAAAACCCTTTTACACGTGCGTTTCGCTACGTAACCCGCAACTGGCGCGAGACCGGCGCATTTGAGGTAGACTTATCCCTGGTGCGTGGAGATGAAGATGAGATATTTCGCACCATTTTGAAATATTATCAGAATAACAGAGGTTGTTAAAACTCCACATGCGCCCGTAAGCCCAACACGTTTACCGGTCCGCGATCAGCATTGTATGCCGGGTGCAGGATAAACTGATAATCGGGCGTCAGCCAAACCTTTTTCTGGTAAGCGTTGATTTTGTAGTATAGCTCGGCTATCATTTCGGGTGCGTAATTCAGTTTTCCATCGCCAATGAGGAAGCCATAACCGCCTGCAGCAAGGTAATTTTTATGATCGGCAGAAAGACCGTTTACAATAAACGCCAGTCCAAACTCATCATCGGCACGTTTCCATGAGGTTCCTTTTAACACACCGCCGAAAGTAAGTGAGCGGTCGATCTCGGTAAAGAACCAGGTTTCGGTATGCCCATCGTTGTAGCTGGCTTTGGCAAATACGCCGAAGTCTTTGGTCAGGTATTGGTCGGCATTAATGCCAAAACCATATTTATGTCGTCCATAGGCTTGGGTGGTGTCCACATTAGGAGCAGCGGGGTTTTGAAGGATGGCGTCGTGGTAGTTGCCGAATTTGCCGTTATTCAGAAAGGTTAAAATCCTGAATGTGCCTTTTTGTCCCGAAAGTGTATATCGCTTTTCAAATTCAACGGTCTCCGTATTGGCTTTGCCTATTTTTGCATCCCAAACCGACTCATTCGGCACTGTAGTCACCATCGTAAAAGCAAAACGGAGTGTCCAGGTAGGCTGACCCAGTTCGGCAGTTGCACCCAACACATAGCCGCGGGTATTGGCCGGGTAATCCCAGGCGGCATTATCCATCAGTGCCCAGTTCATAAACTGGCTGCGCGGATCGTGACTGAAATTGTTGTTGTCAAAAAAATCGGCCATGCCAAATTTGCCCACGGCAACGGAAAAATAGCGTTTGCTTTTGAGCCCGCCTAACTGGTTGGCATCATCCTCAATGGTATCTTTTTCGGTTCCCCACTCAAAGTTTTGCTTAAAGTATAGCCGGGCGATATATATTTTAGGTTCGGCAGCGCCTACGCGAAAAGTTTCGCCATTCGGAAAGCCGGCAACACCCAATGTTTTGCTCAAACCTGCCCCGCCCGATATTTCGGGGTTAAAATAGGCCTCGGCGCCTTTCCATAAACGCGCGGCGCCAAACAGGGTGGAAGTAATAGAGCTTTGTGTTTCTGCAGTGGGCGAAAGGCTATTTTGGCCGCTATACGGCGCGTTGAATGAGGGCTTATATTGGGTAATGATAGTTTGCTGGAAATGAAGACTGGTGCGGTGCTGCTTTACCGTATCCTGTGCAAGGGTAAATTGAGCGGAAGTAAATAATATTATGGCGAGTAGTAAGTGTTTTTTCATAAACCGGGGCAAAGATAGGCTCGTTGCGTTAAAATGATGTTAACAAATCCAAGCAATTAATGTTAGTCAAATCTAATAATAAATTTAGATTAGTCTAAAAAATAAAAAATTATTTCACTTCGTTGTAAAACTGCGCCAGGTATTGTTCCATAAACTTATGCCTTTGTTCTGCGAGTTGTTTCCCGGTAAGGGTATTCATTTTATCTTTTAAAAGCAGCAGCTTTTCGTAAAAGTGATTGAGGCTTGGTGCCGTTGAGCTTTTATACTCCTCTTTGCTCATGTTCAGGTTGGGAGCGATCTCGGGATTATAGATCTCCCGACTTTTAAAACCACCAAAGCTGAAAGCCCTCGCTATCCCGATTGCTCCGATGGCATCCAGGCGATCAGCATCCTGTACAATATCGAGTTCTTTGGAGCTAAATGCTGCTTTGTCAAAACCTGACTTGAAGGAAATATGACGAATGATTTGCTGAACATGCTCAATTGTAGCTGGTGCGATCTGGATGCTTTCCAAAAACTCACCAGCCACCGCGGGGCCAATTTCCTCATCACCGTTATGGAACTTGCTATCGGCAATATCGTGGAGCAAGGCACCTAACTCAACAACAAGTAGATCACATTCTTCGGTTTGTGCGATACGTTTGGCGTTGGTCCATACCCGGTGAATGTGCCACCAATCATGCCCGCCCTCTGCATTTTCCAAAGTTTTTCTGACGAAAGAAACGGTTGTGTCAATAATAACGGCATGTTCCATATTTTGCAATTAAGCAGCAAAAATAGGTATCGAAAAGACTAAGCAGAATGTGCAGACAAAATATTTAATACATCGGCGTTTTCCCTATTGAGGATGCTGATGGCATCAACTTCCAATATTTCGGCAATATGGAAAAGCCTGTCGACGGTAATTTTGGTGTAGCCAAGCTCGATCTTGCTATAAGCATTTTGCGAGATCTTTAACTTAGCCGCGAGGTATTCCTGCGTATAATTGCGATGTTCTCTTATTTTCCTGATGTTGGCCGCCACCTCTTTTACGCGCAAATTCAGCATATCCTTCATAACCGATGGTATTTGATTTTGATGATACTTACGGGAATTTTTGGCCTTTGGATTTATTGCGCCGAATCATATTTAACCGTAATGGCAGGTAACAGCGTGGTTAAATTAAGCGGAATTTGGTCGCGGGACAGGATGGGTTTGTGTTTAGCCAAATAGTTAAGTTGCTGATTCTGCGTGTCCCGGTCGGTACTATTGGGTGCATTAAAGCTTATCAAGAACGGCAATATAAAATCGTGCAATTTCTCGTTATCGGGGATGATCCATTTATGGGTTGATTTTTTGAGTGCGTCAATGGCAGGCGGGGCCAGTATGGCGTCATCGGCATAATAGATAACCAGGTTTTTGATATTGCCTTTTTCATCTGCGGAGAATTTAAATATCACCAGGCCCGATGCCTTTGCCCGTATGATCTGAGGCGATACTTTCAGGCTGTCTTTAAAAAACTGCGTCATTACGGTGCTGCCGCCCTGGAACGGGAATGCCAGTTCCTGCGCCATGGCGTTGATAGATAGTAATGATGCTATGGTTATAAATAGTGCCTTTCTCATTATATTCTATGCTTCCTTTGGCTCCCTCTTGCTGCCATCGTATAATTCATATTCGAGCAAGCGGCAATCCAGCTTTCCATTATAAAATTCGACCCGGCGGGCGGCTGCCAAACCTATTTTTTTGGCCAGGTCGGGGTTGCCGGTAAATATATAGCCACGGTAGCCCTTGCAGTTCTGCTTCATAAAATCGCCAATGCGTTTATAAGTTGCCTCCAGTTTGTTGTGAATGCCAAGGCGTTCGCCGTATTCGGGGTTAAACATAATCACGCCTTTTTCTTCAGGAATCGGCGTGTCCGCAAAGTCACAAACACTAAAATCAATTAAATGTTCTACACCGGCAGTGTTGGCGTTTCTTTTGGAGATATCTATCGCATCTTCGGAAATATCGGTAGCGATGATTTTAAAGTCGAGCCCTTTTTTGGCTTTGTCCTTCAGCTTGCGACGCTCCACAAAAAAAACCTCTTCCTCGTAACCCATGATGTGCATGAAGCCATAATTCATCCTGAAAAAGCCGGGGCTTTTATCCATCGCCAGCAGGGCAGCTTCAATAGCCAAGGTGCCCGAGCCGCACATAGGGTTGATGAAGGGGCTGTTTTTATCCCAGTTAGTCGCCATAATTGTACCGGCGGCTAATGCTTCTAACATTGGGGCCTTACCGGGAATTTTACGGTAACTGTGTTTAGCAAGTGTTTCGCCGGAAGTATCCAAAAATATTTCGGCGCTGTCTTCCTGCCAATATAGGTGGACGACCGTTTTATTTTGTTCGGCGCCAGAGTTTGGCCGGATGCCTTTTTTGTCTTTTATCCTGTCAACTATCGCATCCTTCACCTTTACATTGGCGAAAAGCGGGGTAGTAATATGCTCGTTATTAACATTGGAGGTGACGGAAAAATAACCCGTAAAATCAATTAGGTTTTCCCATTCAATCTCAACCAAGCCTTCGTAAAGCTCCTGCGGATCGGCAGCTTTAAAGCTTTTTATGAGGTAAATTACCTGGCTTGCGCAGCGCAGGTTTAGGTTGAGTGCGATGCAATCATTAACCGTAGCCAAAAGCTCAATACCGGTCTGAAAAACGCGAACGGGCTTAAAGCCAAGCTCTTCGACTTCCTTTTGCAGGTAAGGCGCTAATCTTTTATTGCAGGTAATGATAACTTTACTTTCGGTTTGAAATACAGGCATTGTATTGAAATTCGACAATTTACAGGTTACAAAAAAGTGGGTAAAATATTAAACAGGCCCAAAATTAGGATAAAAAACGTCAGAAGAGAATTAGATATACACAGATTATTCTCAGGCAGTGCCTTTTAAAGGAGAAATGCTGAACGCCAACTCTGGTGTTAACCGTGGCGTTGTTGTTTGATCATTTGGTTGAGCAGGCAGTTTGGCGCCCCATAATTCATCAAGCTTTTGCAAGGTAACTTCCTTGTCCATCAGATCGCAAAAGTAGTCTTTCAATTCTCCTTTAGGGAACATAACGCAAGAAGCATTTTGAAGCCAGCGTTTATTTATGATGTCTTGCGCCACTTCGGATTTATTTAATGACAATTCGCCAAAGTCTAATTGAATAACCTCCCCCCGAACATTCAAGCCATTATTTACACAGAAATTGTAAACTGAGTCGGCAAAACCATACTGCCACGTAGTATGTATCAATTGGATGTATGAATCAAATATTTTTTTGCCCTGGTCCAGGGAGCATTTTTTAAAGACGCCCGATAATACTGCAACTTTGTCCTGATCGTACCCGTTGTCAAAAAAAAGCGGGTTACCCAGTAACCTCGTGTCAAATATTGGCAGGATGCTTTGGATATAATCGTTCGATGTTTTTTCCATTCTTCTTACGCGGGCCATCCCTTTACTTGCCTCGGCAAAAATATTCCAGCGTACGATGACATTGGTTTTTAAGATGTGCAGATATTGGAAGATAGTCGAAGAAGTTCGTTTCCTTACCCTGCTGTTTTGCAGGTCGTAAACAGCGTATTGCCAGCCTCTCGATATCTTTTTCATTTATGTTATTATATCTGTTTAGTTAGTAGTCGTAACACAATGCTGAAATTGAACGATTTCAACATTGTTTTTAATTGCCGCGTAAAAGGTGTTATACTCAATCCATTTTTTAACATACGTTAATAAAATGTAAGAGGTTGCTGTGCAACCGGTAGTATTTTATTTTACTTAGCTTAGAACTTTTTGTTAAACTTTTAATAATGATTTAGGTCAATTAATATACAATCTTTATTTGTTTTTAATATAAATTTAACACATTATGTCAAAACCTGTGCCTTTGCCTAAAAATATTATTGCTAACGCCGATGATTTTGGGATGAATCCGCAGGTTAACAAGGCTGTTTTATATTGTTTTGAACATGGTTATATCAACAGCACCTCGATAATGGTAAATACCGAATTCTTTGAAGAAGCTGCTGAAATGGCCCAAAAACACACATTTATCACTAATATTGGGGTGCACGTTAACCTTACAGACGGAAAACCGATCACAAATTTTGCCCGGCATAACTATTTGGATGATAAGGGGAACTGGGACAAAAAAAAGGTAAATCAAAAATTACAATTGCTCACTCCTTCATCCAAATCTGCTTTTTTTGAGGAAATAAATGCTCAAATTGTTAAGGCCCTATCCCATAATTTGCCGATAACTCATCTTGATTCTCATCGTCACGTTCATACTTTGCCCGCTTATTATAAATTATTTTTACAGGCGGCAAAGGATCACAAATTAAAGATCAGGCTGGCACAAAGCTATTTTGCGGGCAAAAGATTAAACTTCTTTTACAGGAAGCGATTGAACAATATTTTTAGCAAAGGTGGTTACAATTACTCCGATCATTTTTACGATGTTTACGAATTTATGAAAAACGGGAGGTTCAGCGATGATGGTAAGATAACCGAGGTAATGCTGCACCCCTGGTTTGACCAGGCGGGCGAATTAACCGACCATTATGACCCTCGCGGCTTTCAATTTTGGCTAAGCTTACTCAAAACCCGGCAATCTAAATATGTAGTATACGATCGAGAATGATATCAATACTAAAAAGCAAAGTTCAGGGATTTTTAAAGTTGGGTAATGAACGCAGCCTGAAATTAAAGCGGAATATTATTTATACTTTTTTAATCAGGGGCACCAGCTTCCTGATAGGTTTCGCACTTGTACCTTTAACCATCCACTATGTAAACCCTGTTCAATATGGCTTATGGATAACCATTAGTTCGCTGGTTTCATGGATGAATACGTTTGACATTGGCCTGAGTAATGGTTTGCGAAACAACCTGGCGCACTCCCTGGCCATTAATGAACGGGGCAATATTGTGAAATACGTTAGTACAACGTATGCTTTATTGTCCCTTATAGCGCTGGGCATTTTTGTTTTGTTTTTTGTTACCGGGTCTTTTTTCGACTGGAACCAGCTGCTGAATGTAAAAAATGCAGTCGACTATAGTATATGGCCGATCATTTTAATTGCCTTGGGCGCGTTTTGCATACAGTTCTCTTTACAGCCCATTAGCAGTATCTTAATTGCCACCCATCAGCCTTTCAAATCCTCGATGATATTGCTGTTTGGGCAAATGCTTACGCTGCTATTGATCTATATCCTCACCATTTATACTAAAGGTAGTTTACTTACCCTGGTTCTCGTGGTAGCAGGCTCGCCGGTGCTGATGTTTTTAATAGCCAATATTTATCTTTTCAAAACCGCTCTTGCAGATTTTGCACCAAAGTTTAGTTTTATTGATTTCACAGTCGCAAAAAAGCTGTTGAATATCGGGGTCGTTTTCTTTTTTATCCAGATAGGAGCGCTGGTATTGTATGAGACCGATAACATTGTGCTTACCCGGGTGTTGGGGCCGCGTGCAGTTACAACTTTTAATGTCGGGTTTAAGTATTTCTCGCTGCTCATTGTTTCTTTTTCTATCATTATCACCCCCTTTTGGAGCGCATTTACCGATGCCTACGCTAAAAAAGACATGGAATGGATCAAGCGGTCCTTAAGAAAGATGCGCATCTTTTGGATATTCTTTTCCATCGCGGCATTGTTGTCGTTTCTGTTCGCGCATAAATTTTATGAGTTATGGGTGGGCAAAACGATCCCTGTTTCGGCGGAGCTTTCCTTTTGCCTGGCTATATATGTAATAGCGCAGGCATGGCAGGTATTGCACTCCTACGTGTTAAATGGTACCGGGAAATTGCGGATGCAACTTATTCTTCTTATCGCTACGGCTCTTATCAACATACCCCTATCGGTTTTCTTGGTTGGCAGACTCGGCGTGCATGGAACCGTAATATCAAATATCGTGGTAATGGTTATTATGGATATAGCTTTTACCTACCAGGCCGAATTAATAATTAACGGCAAGGCAAAAGGTATTTGGAACAGGTGAGGCATCGCCGCCGCACTGTGGAAAACTTCCGGCATTATGTGCGAATTTATGGGCCAAAAAACCCCGATTTAATTTCTGAACTCTTAACTTTACATTTTAAATTTTTGATAAGCTATGGAAATTAAGGGTAAAGTACACGAGGTTGCACCAACCGTTCAGGTAACCGATTCGTTAAAAAAGAGAGAACTGATTGTAGAATATATCGAGAATCCGCAATACCCGGAGTATTTGAAATTTGAAGCTATACAGGACCGCTGCAACCTGCTGGATAATATCCGCGTAGGTGATGATGTAGAAGTTTTCTTCAATCTTCGCGGCCGCCCGTGGACGGATAAAGCAGGCAAAAAGAGCTATTTCAACTCGATGCAGTTATGGAAAATCAACGTGCTGGCAGGCGCCAATAACAATACCGTGCCTGAATTTGCACCGCCGGTTGATCTGAGCGCTGCACCGGATGAGGATGATCTGCCGTTTTAAGGAATAGGTACTGCTTAAAATATAAAAGAGCTTTTCGATGAGAAAAGCTCTTTTTGTTTTGTGACAGCTTTTATAAATCAACACCATATATTTGTATATAAATTTTACTAAACCTTACAATATGAAACGCTTAGCGCAACTAAGTCTGGTTATAATTGCTGCTGTGGCTATAGGGTCGTGTTCAAAAAAAACTGAAAATGTTATCCCTTCGGTTCGCGTAGTAAATATAAACGGGTCTGGATACCCAATCGTAGTTATTGGCACTCAAACATGGACAGCGGCTAACTACAATGGCCCGGGCGGAATTAATTATGATGACAGCACGATAAACATTCCGACGAATGGAAAACTTTACACCCTTGTTGAGGCTAATGCGATTACTTTACCCCCGGGTTGGCGTTTACCCTCAAGAGATGATTTCAATAATTTGCTTTCAAGTATAGGCGTCGCCCAGCCACCTAAAGGCTCTAATAGTAGCGTCGTAGCAACGGGTACGCCAGTTTATGAATTAATGTCTAAAGCGGGTTGGACCACCCAGCTTGGTAATAATTCAATTGGTTTTAATGCTATACCTGTAGGTTATTATAGCCGCGGATATTATGCGGCGCAAGCTTTTCAGGGCAAGGGAATTGATGCTTTATTTATAAGCTCCTCAAACTTCAACGGAACGCCTTTGAGTTTTGATATTGAACAATATCCAACCAGTAATAGCGCCTATATGAACAATTTTATAGTGTTGTGGAATGACCGCGGTTCGATACGTTTTGTGAAAGATAATTAATATCGCCATCGGACCTACCGGACCACAAAACTGGTTTAAGAGTTCAGCGCAGCGCTCTTAAATCATCCATTAAAAGTAGCACTCTGTGCGGCAAATGAGTAATAAGTTTTAAATAGAAACTTTATCTTTCAGCCACAATGGCAACAAGATACCGTTTTGGCGATAGCGAACGTCCTCATTTTATTACTTTCTCTGTTGTTGAATGGATCGATGTATTCAGTAGGGAATGTTATAAGGAAATATTGGTAGACAGCATCAAATTTAGTATAGCAAATAAGGGGCTCATCGTTCATGCCTGGGTGATTATGCCGAACCATGTGCACATGATCGTTTCCGCTATGCAGGGGTATGATTTGACGGGCATTATCAGAGACATTAAGAAATTTACCAGTCGAATGATAATCGAGGCTATTAAAGACAATGCACAGGAAAGCCGGAAACAATGGATGCTATGGTTATTCAAAAGCGCCGCATCTAAAAACAGTAACAATAACGACTATCAATTCTGGCAGCAGGACAATCACCCGATAGAGTTAATAACCAAAGAAATGATCGATCAACGTCTTAACTATTTACACGAGAACCCGGTTAAAGCCGGTTTGGTTTGGGAACCTGCTGATTATAAGTATAGCAGTGGCATAGATTACTACAAGCAGGAAAAGGGGCTGATAGAAGTTCAGCTCCTAGTTTGAAAATTGCTTTGTAACCCGCACGGAGTGCTCCATTTACTGCGTGCATTTAAGAGTCCGCTGCGCTAGCTCTTAAACGAGTGCGATTATAAGTATAGCAGTGGCATAGATTACTATAAGCAGGAAAAGGGGCTGATAGAAGTTCAGCTCCTGGTTTGAAAATTTGCTTCATAACCCGCACGGAGTGCTCCATTTACTGCCTAACATTTAAGAGTCCGCTGCGCTAACTCTTAAATGAGTGCGGGGTTTTATTTATCAAAATTAACAAGCTATTCAATACCAGTACGTTAAATCTTTGACGAGATTTGTTAAAAAGTGTTAAATGGCGATACTTCTGCGCTTATTTAAAATATTTTTGTTGAAACGATGAAAAAGAAGAGTATAGGTTTGATTGTCGGGCTGATGGGCTTTGCACTGTTGGGTGTAATGGCTATGCAGTTATATTTCCTGCGGCAATCGTACCAAATGCAATCAGACTCATTTGACCGTTCGGTAAATGATGCTTTAAACAACGTGGTCTCCAAGCTTGCCAAGCGCGATGCCATGGAGTTTTTGAACAAAAAAGCGCAGCAACAGGATACGAGGATTGTTACCACAAAGTATGTTAGCAACCAGGACAGCCGGCCCGCCAGGCCTTATATTGCCCGGCAACCAAAAAAACCAATCACGGCCCGTGAGCGCAGGTTGAGCGCGCTGCGGGATAGTTTACAAAAGGTGATCTTAGGCTATAACCTGGATGAAGAGTTTTTTAACATGGCGCAGTCGGGCCAGTTGATGCTCCACTTACGTTATGAAGAGTATACAGATGAGTTTGGTAATATTCACCAACGCATGATCGACCCCAAGATAGTGAGGCAGCCCGGCAACTCTATCGTACTAAAAAAGCCGGCGAAATTACATAAATACGATACTGCTTTTGTTACTTATATCGACCCGCAATTCGGCAAACAGGTGATACCTGTGGTGCAGGTTAACCCCCTGTGGCAGCGCGAGCAGGAGCGAAAAAAGACCGAGCGCCATTTTGCAGAGGTGAAGAAAATGCTGGAGGCCGATTCGCTGCATAACCTTAAGCATGAGGATACTAAATCAAACGTGATCGAGAACCTGGCGCAGGAATACCAGAAATCGGATGAACCACTGGCCAAGCGGCTAAGCCCCTTCTGGATCGATTCACTGTTGAGCTTTGAGTTGCATAATAAAGGTATATTCCTGCCCTTTAATTATAAAGTGACCACCTTTAACAGCGACTCGCTGATATTTTCGAGCACGGCCTACGCAAATGATGGCAAAGCTGATTTTCTTCCGACCAATACTTACCAGGTACCTATTTTCAGCAGGGAAGTTATTAACGACCCGGGTAAAATCAGGGTATCATTCCCGAAGAAAAACTCACTGATACTGGCTAAGATGACTGCTTCGATGGCTACTTCGGGCGGTTTGCTTTTGATTTTAATCGTTTGCTTTGGTTATACCATCTTCTCTATCCTCAAACAAAAGAAGGTATCTGAAATGAAGATGGACTTCATCAATAACATGACTCATGAGTTTAAAACACCTGTGTCGACCATCATGATCGCCAGCGAAGCTTTGCTGGACAGGGAAATGGCTGAGGATAAGAGTCGTGTTGAAAGGCTTGCCCATATCATATTCGAAGAAAACCAGCGCCTGGGCAGCCATATTGAAAGAGTACTGAATATTGCCAGGATAGAAAAGAATGATTTCAAACTGGATATCCGCGCACTGGATGTGAATGAGATGGTGACCACCGTGCTCGACAGTATGTCGCTTAAGCTGCAAAAGTATAATGTAAAGGCAAATCTTAACCTGGATGCCCAGCATGCCGTCATAGAGGCAGATGAATTGCACTTCTCCAATGTGCTTTACAACCTGATAGATAACGCGATTAAATACAGCCCGGATACACCTGAAATTACGATAAGCACCTTTAATAAGAACAACGAACTGGTGATACGCGTTGCGGATAAGGGTATAGGCATGAACCGCGACCAGCAGGCAAAAATATTTGAGCAGTTTTACCGCATACCTACCGGCAATGTGCACGATGTAAAAGGATTCGGGTTGGGGTTAAGCTATGTGAATACCATCGTAAAAAGGCTCAACGGAACCATAAGCGTACGCTCTGAAAGGGAAAAAGGCTCAGAATTTGAGTTGAAATTCCATACGTCATAAACAAACAACATGAAAAAAATACTACTGGTTGAGGATGATCCGAACCTGGGAATGCTGTTACAGGATTACCTGCAACTGAAGGGGAAATTTGAAGTTGTTTTATGCAAGGATGGCGAAGAGGGGCTTCGTGCCTTTACCAAACAAAGCTTCGACCTGCTGATACTGGATGTGATGATGCCGAAGAAAGACGGTTTTACGCTCGGCAAAGAAATACGCCGCATTAATGCTACGGTTCCCATCATATTTGCTACCGCGAAGGGAATGATAGAGGACAAAACGCAGGCCTTTAACCTTGGCGGCGACGATTATATCACCAAGCCATTCCGGATAGAGGAGTTGCTGCTGCGTATTAATGCCCTGCTGAAACGGGTAAACAATACGGAGAAAAGCGAAGAGGAAAAGCAGAGTCATTTTAAAGTAGGGCGGTACGAATTTGATTATACCAATCAAATGATATCCATCGGCGATTCGCATCAAAAACTATCTACCAAAGAGGCTGAATTACTGCGTTTGCTATGCCTGCGCAAAAACGAGGTGCTTACCCGCGAGGAGGCGCTGCTGAACATCTGGCACGATGATAATTATTTCAACGGTCGCAGCATGGACGTTTTCCTGAGCAAAATACGCAAGTACTTGAGGGATGATACCAATGTGGAGATCATCAATGTGCATGGCAGGGGCTATAAGCTGCTGATCAATTAAACATTCGCTTCATTTCCTGGATGGCGGATAAACAGTATAGCAAAGAGAACCGCGAAGATGGTATAAATGGCGGTAAGTATCACCAATTGATATGGCGGATTGGAGATACTCATCAGGCCCTTGATAAGAGCAAGTGCACCGATCAGGAAATGGGACATGTTTGCCACTACCAGTGGCTTGTTATAAATTCCGCCTATAATACTTCCTTTCGCCATCCAGTTGAGCATGGCAAATCCAAAATAGAGAGCGCCCAAAGCCTGCATGACTAATTGAGACGTTTTTGAAGTATCCAGGCCGATATAATTTGCGATCTCATGTGGGAAAAAAGACAGGCTAACTCCCGCCGCAGCAAGGCATACGGCGCTGACGGTCATGATTAATTTGGTATTCATTTGTTTTTTGTGAAGAGGTTTTTGTTGCGGCGAATGTAATAATAATTTCAGTTAAGCTGCATTCACATGCGCTCGCCAAAATTGATAATGTTGCCGCTATTATCCAGTATGCTGAACTGTTTCATGCCCCAGTATTTTTCTTCCAGTTTACCGTTGGGATGGATGAGGCCGCGCGAATCATACAAGGCATAAAGTTTGTCGACCTCGGTTACATTGATATAGCAGCCTGTTGATTTGGGCACTTCAGGATCGGTGGTGGGCCATAGGTGTATATACACACCATCCATACTCAAAATAAGGTAGCCATCCCAATTGTTGTGAAAGGTGAATCCCAGTTTTTCAGTGTAAAATTTGATCGTTTCTTCTGCGTCGAGCGAGGCTAAAATGGGGACGGCGGATTTGAGCATGGTGCGATGTTTTTCTTACAACCAAATATACTCCAAAACCCTTTTGCCCTGTAACAAATTTGTTAATCTGTTGTTGAAAAAATCCGGCGTAAAATAAATAGGTTTGCTATTCTTAATTAATTAACTGATCGACACAATGAAAAGAAAACTACTTTTTTCCTGCTTATTTGTTGCCGCTTTTTCGGGTTCTGTTTTCGCGCAAAGCGATGCCGACCAGGCAATGCTCGCCAAAATAAGGGATGAGGGGATGAACCGCTCGCAGGTAATGCAAACCGCATTTTATTTGACCGATGTTTCGGGACCACGTTTGGCAGGGTCGCCGGGGCTAAAACGTGCACAGGATTGGGCCGTGAGCCAGTTAAAAAGCTGGGGCCTGGCGAATGCTACCCGTGAAGCCTGGGGCAAATTTGGTAAAGGCTGGGAGGTTCAGAAGAACTACGCCGCTATTACTGTTCCCTATTATCATGCCATCATTGCTATTCCGAAAGCCTGGACGCCCGGTACCAACGGTGAAATAAAAGGCGACGTGGTAGTAGTAAAAATTGATACTATTACCGACTTCGACCAATACAAAGGCAAACTGGCCGGTAAGATCGTCATCATGGATACCAAAACTAAAGTAGTACGTGGCAGCAAACCCGACCTTTCGCGCTATACAGATGACGAACTTGCCACAATGGAAAAAGCAGTGGCTCAGCCGGCCGCAGCGCGCCGTGCCGGACCTAACCCACAGGCCGCGGCGTTTGCACGTTTACGGGCTCTGCGCACTGCAATTAGTGCTTTTTTTGTGCAGGAAAATGTTGGGTTGGTGCTGAGCTTAGCCCGTGGCAGCGATGGCACCGTATTTACCACCAACGGCGCATCGTATGCTGATACCGCCAAAGCTGTGGCGCCTGAACTTGAAACCAGCGGCGAAGATTACCTGCGCATTTTGCGCCTGGTAAAAGGCGGCATACCGGTGCAAATGGAAGCCAATATCAAAACGCAATTTTTTACCGACGACCTGCAGGGATATGATGTAGTAGGCGAAATACCCGGTACCGACCGTAAACTGAAGGATCAGCTGGTAATTATTGGCGGTCACCTCGACTCGTGGCATGCTGCCACCGGCGCTACCGATAATGGCGCGGGAAGTGCTGTAATGATGGAGGCCATGCGCATATTAAAAGCAGTTGGCTATAAACCAAAACGCACCCTCCGTATCCTTTTATGGAGTTCGGAAGAGCAGGGGCTTTTTGGGTCGCGTTTTTATGTGTTGAATCATTTTGGGGACCCTAAAACTATGGTGCTGAAACCTGAGCAGGCCAAAGTGTCTGCCTATTATAACCTGGATAACGGTACTGGCAAAATACGCGGTGTTTATTTGCAGGGCGACTCGGCAGCAAGGCCAATATTTAAACATTGGCTTGAGCCGTTTAAGGACTTGGGCGCAAGTACCATCACCATCAACAATACAGGGGGCACCGACCACCTGTCGTTCGACGCGGTAGGTATACCGGGCTTCCAGTTTATACAGGACCCCATGGATTATGGTACCCGTACGCACCACAGCAACCAGGATACTTTTGACCGCCTGAGCGAAGACGACCTGAAACAGGCGGCAACCATTGTAGCCTCCTTTGTTTACAATACTTCGCAGCGCGAAGAGATGATACCACGTGCTGAACTGCCTAAAGTGCAGGGAACGAATTAAGTGTTGAAGTCGGAGGTCTGAAGTCGGAAGGCGGAATGCCTGTCTTTTGCCCTTGTTGGTGTTGTTGCTTGTAGTGACATCCCCAACAAGGGCCGCAGGCTGGGGATCTATGATTCAACCACTTGAATAAACAATTATTTCCCCAGCATATTTTTCAACGTGGCAAAATTGACGGCTTTTTTTATTGCTGTTATGTTCTCGTCGAATACCGGTTCACCCTTAGAAAGGGTATATACCACCGTAAAAAACTGTGGCGATGATTTGTTGAATTTTTTATGGTAGTAATCAAGGTTGGGTTTAACCGCAATAAAGGAGCCTTTTGTGCCTTCTTCCACAAATTTTTCAAACCTTTCTTCCTCGTTCCACATACAAATAGCAGGCTTACTCAATTCGGATTCCGGTTGCTTAAGATAAACATCAATATTGCCCAGGTATTTATTAATGTATTCTGCTTCACTGGGGCTATCCTTTAAAGATTGCGCCAGTCTTTTCTTTTGTATCAATAAATATTCTTTCCGGCTTACGGGCGAAAACGGTAACGTGTCATTATAGGTAATTAGCCAGCGCGATTCCCTTATTTCGCTATCAGTGCCATAGTCACCTACAATTTCTTCACCCATAAACCAGGCCCCGTTTTGTTTTTTGGGCCATTGTTTCAGTTTTAAATAACCCCTGGAATCATCATCAGGCATATTTGCTGCATAAAGGTCGTTCAATGAAAAAATTACATTAGCTGTAATGTCAACTGAAGTTGCGGAAGAAATAGCAACATGATATTTTGATTTATCGCTGCTGTTGCCATCACACAAATATGGAAGGATATACATCGAATAATGATAAGGGTCGGCAATCCAGTTGTTTGCTGCAGGAAGCTGCTTGCCATAAACCGTGCTGTACGAAACCTGGCATCCCGTAGGGCTGTAATCAGAGCTCATCATTTTGTGGATACCTGCCAAAACAGCTTTTTCTCTTAGCAGATCTTTTGAAGTAACATTCGCAATATATCCCTGGCGGCCGGCCTTCCATATACCGGGTTTAGTCCGAAGCAGTGCTTTGTTGCAGTCTTGTGCCGCTGCAGAAAGTGTAAAAAGGATAGCCGAAACCAGGATAGCATATTTCATGATCTAATATTTGCTTAAATATATATGTTATTGATGAGCAATTGGCATCTATTACATCAAAGAGGTTGTGCGGAGAACTGCCCTCATAGGCAGCCTGTGTCAGCACTGCGGGAGCAAAAAAAACTATACGCCCGGCATAGTCCGCCATGTAAGTTGTTTAAGTTCTCTCTCTGTCGTTCGGGATGACATGGCGGTTGGGAGCGCCAGGTTTGCCTATTTGTTATTTTTAAACGGTCGGTATTTCTATTACGCAGCGGGCGTTGCTGGGTTGTAGTATTTCCGCGGCCTTTGCCGGTGTTGTCAGCGGCAAAACCGGGCACCCTTTTTTAGTTCTTCGCCTTTTTAATCAATATATTTGAGCGCGTACAAGCGATAAATGAAAGAAGAACTAAAAATTATACCTGTCCACCTGCTTCACGAATACAAACAGCAGGTGAATACTTCGCTGCAAACGCAATTTGATGCGTTAAAAGACGCGGAAATATCCACCGGCACATTTAGTTTTTATACCTCAGTATCGGCCATCACCTCATCGCGCATTGAGGGCGAGCAAATGGAAGTGGATAGCTACCTCAAGCATAAAATGAACACCGCCGAGTATCAGCCCGACCTGGTGCAAAAGCCCGATGACTTATACCAGGCTTACATTTTCGCTCAGCAGAACCCATTAACGCCGGCCAATTTTTTAGCGGTACACCAGTTGATCACCAGTCATCTATTGCCCAAAAGTAAACAAGGTGCATACCGTACCGGCAATATGGTGGTAATGGAGCATAAAACGGGTCGTATACAGTTTGAAGCAGCTCCGCCCGGCCAGGTAAAAGGTTTGATTGAATTGCTTTGGGAAGATATAGAACAATTGAAAAAGCAGCAGCTTACTTACCCCGAGGTTTTTTATTTCGCTTCTTTTATTCACCTTGTATTTGTAAATATTCATCCCTTTGAGGATGGTAACGGGCGCGCCGGGCGATTACTCGAAAAATGGTTTATTGCTCAAAAATTGGGCGACAAAGCATGGTATTTGCAAAGCGAACTGAATTACTATACTCACGTAAACGATTATTATAAAAACCTCAATAGACTGGGCATTTTTTATGAGCAACTGGATTATAACAAAGCCATGCCTTTTTTGCTGATGCTGCCCGGTACTTTTTCGATGTAAAAACATGCTGCAAAACATGGTTTACATAGTTTACACAATTGCGGCTATTTTTGAGATAATATGTTGATTATCAATAAGATATATGGAAATCATATTAAAACGTGTAAACCATAAAATTTAAACTAAAAAATGCTTGCTTTTGATGACAGTACCTCGCCAGGTTGGCGATTAGTCGGCCAGTTGATTTAGCAATTCCTGGAGTTCTTTATCAGTAATGTTTTCCTTTTCAGATTTGTCATAAATAGTTAACAGGAATACTGTCTTCTCTTTTACAACAATATGGGTGATTACCCTGGCACCGCCCGATTTGCCTTTTCCTTTTGAGGCTATGGAAATGCGGATTTTATAACAGTTATCGCCTAATGGCGTGTGTATGGAGTTTCGCTGAGCTCAAGCAATATCCTTTCAATCTTTTTGATACTTGCTTTATCGCCAGACTTGTAATGCTGTTTGAGATGTTTTTGAGCTAGCTCTTCTATTTTGAGTGTAAACTGCCCCATATATCAGCCGTATCGATAGTTGTATAATTTCCTCTTTTTTCAGCTTTTTTTACCATGGCCACAAAATCCGGATCATAGGGGCTGGTTTCCACACTAATTTTCCATGTCTTGGCAATAGCCTTTAGCGCCGCGGCCTGCTCCTTATTCTGGGGGTGCATAATTAATGTTTCCATACACAAATTTACTAAAATATATACTTAGTTGAAAATGTTGCCCGGATGCTAAACGGCAAACGGTTTATGCAAACCTGCCAACTTATAAAGCCAACTGTTTTGGGTTTTAAATTGGGTATGGGAACTCAACGCTTTTGCCCTGCGCGGTATTGTCGCGTCAGTTGGGGGTAAACATAATTATTTTCAATAATTTATATTTGTTATATTAGGCTAAGATTTTAGGGCAGGTGCCATATTAGTTGTGTCAGTTATTGATAATGATTAATATTGCACCAAAAAATAGTGCCAGGCCACCGACCAAATATTGTAAAAGTTTATCGAATAGTTCATCTAGATAATATTGAATATTTGCTTAGGAATGGTATATACCATAGAAATCACGTAAATGCCGATCCTGATTATATAAATATTGGTGATAGTAATTTGATCGCACAAAGAAATGCCTATCCGGTTGGAATCGATCCCCCCGGTGGTGCACTCGGTGAATATGTACCTTTTTATTTCGGACCATTATCTCCAATGCTATATAATATTAAGACAGGACATAGGGGCATTACATTACGATCGCAAAAAGATATTGCATATATAGTTTGTAAAGTTTCAGACATCATCGGGAACTGTGACGAATGGTGTTTTACTGACGGACATGCTAAAACAAGGATTACAACTTTCTATAATAATGAGGCTGATCTTAACGAAGTGGATTGGGATATCGTCGCAGAACGATATTGGAGTAATACCGAAGAAGATTTTGATAGGATGCGGAGGAAGCAAGCAGAATTTTTAGTTAAAAACCATGTGCCGGTAGCGTGTATATCTGGTATTGTAGTATATAACAATGCCGGTGCAAATGCCGTTAATGAAATATTAGATCGTCTGAATTTAGAAATCCCCGTGGCTATAAACCCCGGTAATCGTTATTACTATTAAACCAATGAATTTTTTAAAGGGAAATCTTTTAACAGCACAAGCGCACGCGCTAGTTAATACCGTTAACACCGTTGGCGTTATGGGTAAAGGTATTGCTCTTCAGTTCAAAGATGCATTTCCCGAGAACTTTAGAATCTATGCCGCTGCCTGCAAACGTAAAGAACTTCGTACCGGCGAACTTCTTGTGGTAAAGGAACGAACATTAGAAGGAGAAAAAATAATCATCAATTTTCCAACTAAAACTGAATGGTTCCAGAAATCCAAGTACGAGTATATTGAAGAAGGTTTAAAAAGACTCGTACAAGTGATTGACGAATATAATATTACCAGTATTGCAATCCCCCCGTTAGGCTGTGGGAATGGCGGTTTAAAGTGGGAAAAGGTTAAGCCAATGATTAATAAATATTTGGGAGACCTAAAAGACGTAGATATCCAGGTTTACGAACCTAACGAAGCCGTTAAGGAATTATTGAAGAAACAAGACGCAAACAAAGATGTAAAGCTAACGCCTGCCAGGGCGATGCTGCTTTACGCAATGTATTATTACGAGTCCTCAGGTGAGAATACTAACCTTTTTGTAGCAAATAAACTGGCCTATTTCTTACAAAGATTAGGGGAAGACTCTCTCAACAGGCTAAAATTTCAGGCCAGCCATTATGGGCCATATAGTGTGGGGGTTGAGCATGTTTTATATAGCTTAAATGGGAAATATATTAAAGGGCTTGAGCAACGAAGTGCGAAAGCATTTGAACCATTGGAATTGCAATATGATAAATTAAAGGAAGTAAGCGATTACGTTAAGAAGGAATTCTCGAAGGAACAAAAAACACGGCTTTCCAACCTGGTTAAATTAATAGATGGGTTCGAATCGGCATTGTCATTAGAAATTCTCGCTACAATAGATTTTATAAAAAAAGAAAATCCCGGGATTGATCAGGATGGTATAGTTGAGAAAATCTTTGATTGGTCTGAACGTAAGCGCAATCTTTTTCAATTAAAATACATTGAGATTGCCTCCAAGCACCTGGCAGACTACAGCACTGGATTTAGTATTTCCTGATTCAAACGTGGGCATTAATTAGCCTCAGCTTTCTCCGTAAGCGCCTCCCTTAAAACCTGCTGCAACAACTGCTCATTTTGTTGTTGACTCTGTTTGATACTGGCTTCAAGTTGATCGCAGATTTGAAGACCTTCATCCAATTTTTCAATAATTCGATATTGTTCTGAAAGTGGAGGAATCGGAATAGTAAAATTAGACAGGTTGTTTACACCAAGCTCTGTTTGCTTTGTGCTAGTTGCACCTTTAGATTTTTTAACTAAACTTTGTCCAAAGTCAGAATTGATAAGGTGACAAACATATTTCTGATTTATTTGACTTCTTATTCTTAAAATATGAGAGTCAAAGGCAAACCCATCGACGATAGGATCGGCAATTGCACTTCTTCCTATCGTCCCTTCTCCCGTTGAGTTTACCAATACGTCATTGTTTTGAACTATAAAATCGTCAGCGAGATTTTTGTACCATTTTTCATCGATCGCCTTAGAAAATTGATTATCTACGATATATAGCCTAATACATTTCTGGTTCAACATTTTGAAAACCCCCATTTCAGAATATATGGGACCTTTGCCTCGTTTGACTTCAGAGATATCTCCTAACCTGCTCCAAACCCAATTTTTAGGTATGTCAAAAGGGATTTCTTCGGATTTAATAGTGGTCAGTTCCTTCTCCTTTTTGAGCTTTTTTTCTTTGATTAATTGCTCTTTTTCGGCTTTTATTTTTTGGAGCAAAACGCTGGCGGGTTCATCATCCGGGTTTTGCGGCACTAATTTGCCTTGTATGGCATCCTGCAATAATTGCTGGCGGAGTTTTTTTACTAAGTCGAGTTGGTGGGTTAATTCATTAGCCAGTAACGAATCATGGTTTTTTATTGATTTTATCTCATCTATCAGTTTAAGTTGTTCGTCAACTGGAGGTAAGTCTATTTCATAATTTAGAAAGAAAGTCTCACTAAGGTATTTTCTATGTGTTATCCCGGTACTTGCCCTTTCGCATAGCTCGTAAAATTGCGGTGAATTGGTAAATTGATTAAACCATTCAATATTGACTTTGTTGAAATCTACATTGTAAGCCCAAAAATTCCCCGTAATTATCGCCCCTTCAACTTCTTCAGGAGCAATGCCAAATGCGCCATAACGTGCGTCTATTTTTGATAAGACAAATTGCCCCGACTTAAGTATAAATTGTTTTTTTGTGCCAATCTTCTTACCGATTTCAGAATCGCGAACAGAAACGCCATTATGATTTATACGTATTGTAACCCGTTTGTATTCCTCATCATTTTGAATATCAACTGGAATTTTACTTCTTTTTAAAAAGGAGCCGATTTTAGATTTTTCCCACCTCATTACTTAAGTATTTCTTTTAACCCATCTAATAATTGGTTGCTTTTTATAAATGAGGCCTGCAACATACCGACTAATTCCTTACTATTGAATTCATGCGCTTCTTCTGGTTGAGCAGGATTTTTAATATCCAGATCGTATCCGCGCTCAATGATGGTATTGATATTCACTTTCCAGGCAATTTCACTTTCCTTCCTATTGTTCCACCATGTTTTGATAGGCTCAAACTCTTTAGCCTGAATAGGTCGGGTTTTATTATAGGCTTTATAGCCTTCGGGCAAGCGGTGTTCGTAATACCATATTTCTTTAGTCGGCAAACCTTTGTCAAAAAACAGCAGGTTGGTAGCCACCGTTGCATAAGGCTGAAAAACAGAATTGGGTAAGCGGATAATAGTATGCAGGTTGCACTCTTCCAAAAGCCGCTGCCTTATCCGTTGCTTTACGCCGTCGCCTGTTAAGCTGCCATCCGGTAATACAATACCTGCCCTGCCACCATCTTTCAGTATATGTATCATTAAGATCAGAAACAGGTCGGCGCTTTCTTTGGTCCGGTAGTTTAGCGGGAAATTGGTTTCGTTATTATTGGCAACAATACCTCCAAAGGGCGGGTTAGCCAATATCACGTTCACCCGGTCTTTTTCCGTAAAATTACTCAGGGGCTGGTCCAAAGCATCGCCAAAACGGATATTGGGCACTTCAATATCATGCAGTATCAGGTTGGTAGTGGCCAATAAATAAGGTAGTGGTTTGTACTCCCATCCCGCGATGTTTTCCTCAATGCTTTTTCGTTCTTCAACGCTATTCGCTTGTTTTTTTAAATGTTCAATAGCGCAGGTTAAATAACCCCCGGTACCGCAGGCAGGGTCGAGTATTTTTTCTCCCAATTGCGGGTTGATTATATCCGTAATAAATTGCGTAATTGCCCTTGGTGTATAAAATTCGCCGCTTTTACCAGCGCTTTGTAGTTCCTTTAAAATGGTCTCGTACAATTCGCCGAAAGCATGGCGGTCCTTCGCAATATTAAAATCTATCTCGTTTAGTTTATTCAATACCTTTCGGATATTGATACCGCTTTTCATGTAGTTATTATTGCCTTCAAATACTTCACGAACAATGATTGCTCTTTGGTTCCCGGTGTTCAGATCCAAATTCCGCAAAGCAGGGAATAACTGGCGGTCGACAAATTCGAGTAATTCATCGCCTGTCATACCTTCATCGTCCCCTGCCCAATTCCCTTTTTGTTTTACCCAATGAAACTTATCAGGGATTGGCGAAGTGTAAGTATCATCCAACAACTCCAACTCTTTATCCTTATCCGAAAATATTTTTAGAAACAACATCCAGCCTAATTGCTCAATGCGCTGTGCATCGCCATTAAGGCCGGTATCCTGCCACATAATTTGTTGAATACTTTTTATTACCCCGCCTATATTACTCATCTCTGTTATTTATGCTCCTTTATATAATTCCTGTTCCAATTCTTTGATGGCTTCCTGGTATCGCGATTTGCCGCCAAATATGCCATTTACAATTTCATACGGCGATCCAAATTCATCAATTGGGTTTACCCTTAACACTTCTATGCTTTCGATATTGGTAATGCCTTCATCAGCATATTTGTCCAACAAAGCTTCCAATACGTTTTTTGCCTGTTCTCCGTATTTAGCAAAGTAATTACGCTTCTTTACCTGGTTCGCTCTTTCTTTGCGGGTCATAGGCGGTTGGTCATAGGCCACATGGCAAATCAGGTCGAACAAGTCAACCTCTTTATTTACGGCATCATACAATGCTTCCACCATTACACCCTGTTCTGCCAATTCTGCAATGATAGCTTCTTTTCGCTCAGTATGATTCCATTTATTCAGGAATTCGTCTAATGAAGCGTAGCTTTTTGTAATGATCTCCCGGGTATGATCCTTGAGGCTGGTTGTGATCGGTTTTCCGTGCTGATCAAAATACAATTCACGGCTCACCAAAATGGAAACATCCACACCGTTTACGTATATCTTTTCGCGCTTTTTGTATCCCAATGGTTGGTCCGAAACAAAACTCCTAATACTTGTCGGCTCGATAACAATTTCTTCGCCGGTTATGTCATCAATAATAGACGTGGGGTCTAATTCCTCTTCGTCGATGATGTTTCCCAAATCGGTATCCTGTGAAACCGGCTTAACTCTTATCGGATCGCCGTCAAAATCTTTATCGGCAAACAAGTCCGTTGCGTTCCTGAAATCTAAAATGGTAAAATATAATTTCCCGTATTCTTCGTTGATCCGCGTACCCCGGCCTATGATCTGTTTAAACTTGGTCATCGACTCGATATTTGCATCCAGTACAATTACTTTGCAGGTTTGGGCATCCACGCCGGTGGTCATTAGTTCAGATGTGGTGGCAATAACCGGGTATTTTTCTTCGGGGGCTATAAAATTATCCAACTCCCGCTTGCCCTCATCATTATCGCCAGTAATCTGCATGATATATTTGGAGTTGATCGCTACAAAATCAGCATTTTGATTCGCAAGGGCGGTTCGCATCCTTTCGGCATGGTCGATGTCTGAACAAAAAACTATCGTTTTGGCAAAGCGGTCGTAGCCTTTTAAAAACTCGGTTAGCTTTTTGGCGACTAACTCTGTTCGTTCGTCGATTACGAGATTCTTATCAAAATCTTTGCGATTATAAATTCGGTCCTCCACGTCATAACCATCCTTATCCTTTTTGCCAAATTCGGGCCGCCACCCTTCGGTATCCACATCAATTGCAACTCTTATCACCCGGTAGGGCGCCAAAAAGCCATCGTCAATACCTTGTTTTAAGGAATAGGTATAAACGGGGTCGCCAAAGTATTCTGCATTGCTTGTTTCTTTGGTTTCCTTTGGAGTTGCAGTTAAGCCAATGTGTGTAGCCTTTTTAAAATACGAGAGAATCTCGCGCCACGAGCTATCTTCTTTAGCGCTTCCCCTGTGGCACTCGTCAATTACGATCAGGTCAAAAAAATCGGGCGAAAACTGCTTGTAAACATTAGCATCCTCATCCGAGCCGGACAGGCCCTGGTAAAGCGCGAGGTAAATCTCATAAGCTTTGTCAATCTGCCGGTGCTTTACAACCGTCATTTTATTGCCAAAGTGCTTAAAATCGTTTCGCTTTGTTTGATCAAGTAAAGCATTTCGATCTGCCAAGAAAAGGATACGCTTTTTGGTTCCGCTTTTCCAGAGGCGATGAATAATTTGAAAGGCGGTATAGGTTTTGCCCGTTCCCGTTGCCATTACTAAAAGTATCCGATTTTGCCCTTTTGCAATGGCCTCCACCGTTCTGTTAATTGCGATTTGCTGATAATACCTGGGCTTACGGCCCGAACCATCAAAGAAATAAGGCTGTGAGGCTATCTTTTCTTCGGCTGGCGTGACAATGCCTTTATATTTTTTGTATTTCTCCCAAAGCTCGAGGGGTGTTGGAAAGTTATCAATATGGAGTTCTTTTTCAATATCATCGCCGGTTGCCGTACGATCATGAAATAAAAAACCATCGCCATTGCTGCTAAATACACATGGGATATCCAATATCCGACCGTAATCCAGTGCTTGTTGTATCCCGGACCTAACCGAATGCTTATTGTCTTTCGCCTCTATGATTGCGATTGGTATATTAGGTTTATAGTAAAGGATATAATCAGCTCTTTTTTGAGTGCCGCGGGCTGTTAGCTTACCGCGAACATATATTTTGCCGTCGGTAAAGGAGACCTCCTCCAGAAACTGCGTTAACTTATCCCAACCAGCTTTTTCAATTGCAGGTGTGATATATTTTGTACAGATATCGCGTTCCGATAAGGTTTTTTTATCCATCGCTAAGAATAGAGTTGCCAGGTACTACAAATCTAAGCTAATTGATGGTATTATCATAGTATACTGTGTTTGTGAGGATTTTAGCAATTTGCAAACTTACATCATCCTCCTCGGCCGCTTCTTTTTCTCCGGTTCGTAGGTTGTTTTTTGCGGCTTGCGGAAAACGGGGCGGGTGGGGGCAGCGGGGGCCACCGGCTCATCCGGGCGGATGTTTACGGTAAGCTTACGGTCGCCCATGGGTTCGCCGTTCAGCGCGGCAACAATATTTTCGGCGGAAGCTTCATCAGCCACTTCGATAAAACCATAGCCTTTGCAAACGCGGGTTTTTTTGTCGCGCACCAGCTTGATGGTTACGATATCGCCATGCGGGGCAAATAGTTTTGCCAGTTCTATCTCTTCAATATCCAGCGGGAAACCGCTTACAAATAACTTAACCATCATTCACTTTAAAAAGGGCATCCAATCTCATTTTTATTCAGCAGCAAGGGGATATTGGGTATCTGCGGCTGTTTTTCAAATGGCAGAGCAATATATTAATAATATTTGTGAATGGTGAATAGTGAGTGGTGAATAGTGAGTAGTGAGTGGGTAGGGGTGGGGTGATTGGCAGTTAGGAGTTGGCAGTTAAATCTCATTGGAAACAACCAGGTCATATTTATTTTGAATAAGAGATTGGTATATCCAATGGTATTTGTAATCGGGTGCAAGTGAAACCAGGAAGATATTGTTTCTAAAATGAAACGCGGTTTATTCATTAAGCCAACGGTCGAGGTCTTCTTCGGTAATATTCTTGTCCTTTATTGCTTTACGTATATTCTTTTGAAGTTTTCCGGAGAAATACCGGGCCAGCAACTCTTTTATAGCCCGCAGATCCTCGTCCTTTGGCTGAAAAGAGTAAATATTTAAGAGTTCCAACTGTAAAGCGCTTAATTTTTGACTTTGCATAACACAATTGCTTTTAACAAAAATACACAATTTTTAAATAAACTAATCTCCCCCAAAAGGAGGGCATATTTTTCGTTAAAAGAAACTAACAGTTTAGTTGCTTTTTAATTATTTAGTTTTTATCTTAGATGGGTGCGACCGCAAGGTGGGATAACAGGTATAAACGCTATTGATGCAAATTATGGAAATTAAAGAATTAACCCGAGCCGAAGAACAGATAATGCAGGTATTATGGCAACTTAAAAAAGGCTTCGTAAAAGAAGTGATTGACACCCTGCCCGAACCTAAACCTGCTTATAATACGGTATCCACATTTGTGCGCATACTGGAAGCCAAAGGCTTTGTTGATCATGCTGCTTTCGGCAAAAGCCACGAGTATTTCCCTATCATAAGTAAGGAGCAATACCAGAGTTTTGCTACAGACAAGCTTTTGAGCGGGTATTTTGATAACTCGGTAAAAGGTATGTTCTCCTTTTTTGTTAAAAAGGAAAAGATAGACCTGAAAGAAGCGGACGAGATAATGGCGCTGATTGAAAAACTGAAAGATAAATAGCATAACCGACATGACCTGGTGGCAATATTTATTATTGGTTAACCTGTACCTTGTATTATTTTACGGGTTTTATGCTTTATTGCTGCGCGCCGAGACCTTTTTTAATTTAAACCGTGCGTACTTAGTCACCTCCTCACTATTATCATTTTTTATCCCGCTGATCCATTCGGATTGGGTTAGCAGACTCATTATAACTAGGCAGGTGCAGCAAACCATATCGGTTTATGCCGCCCCGATAACCATTTACCAGTTTAGGCCCATTGCGCAGGAGCATCATATTACCATAGGCAGCATTATTGTTTTTATTTATGCTGCGGGCGCCCTGTTTTTAGCGGCCAGGCTGATCGGCCAGCTGATATCCCTGAAAAGAATATTCAGCGCGCCAGAATCAATGGGCGCGTTTTCGTTTTTCAAAAGTGTACGGCTGGGCGCCAATATGGATAACAAAGATGTTATTGAAGCCCACGAAAATGTACATGTGAGCCACTGGCATTCGGCCGATGTGATGCTGATCGAGTTTATTGCGATTATTAACTGGTTCAACCCTATCGTTTATTTTTATAAGTTCAGCATAAAGCATATTCACGAATTTATTGCCGACAGGCATGCCTTAAAAAATGGCATGACGAAGGCCGAATACGCCTTACTTTTATTGAGCCAGACGCTTAAGGCCCCGGCAAACCAGCTGGTGACGCCGTTTTTTAACCATAGCCTGCTTAAAAAGCGCATTATGATGCTTCAAAAAAGCCGGTCGAAATACATGGCTTTGTTAAAGTACGGGCTTTCGGCGCCCTTATTTATGCTGATGTTGATATTATCATCGGCTGCGGTGATCAAAAGCCATACGGTAGTGGTATTTAACAATAAGGCCGAAGAGGTGCTACAGGCCCCGGCAGCCTCACTTAACCCGGCAAAAATTATAGGTAATAAAGAAGATAATACTAACGATAATAAAGCAACCACCGTAAAGGGCATGGTGCCCGGTGGATACCTGGACAGCAAATCAGTAAAGGCAAATAAATTGCGTACTGACCCGATCTTTGTTTCGGTGGAGCAACAGCCACAATTTAAAGGCGGCATGCTGGCATTTTACCAATTTTTAGCGCTTCACCTTCAATATCCCGCACAAATGATCCGTTATAATATCCAGGGGAAGGTGATCGTAGCGTTAACTGTTGAAAAAGATGGCTCGTTATCTGATATCAAATCGGTACAGGACGTAGGTTATGGCTCGGCAGAAGAGGCGATAAAGGTGCTCAAAACTTCGCCCAGGTGGATGCCGGGTTACCAAAATGGCGTACCGGTACGGGTACGGTACACGCTGCCTATTAATTTTAACCTGGTGAAGGAGAAAAATTCAAGCGATACGGTTTCGAAAGTTACTTTTACGATGAACGCCGAACCGGAAGCGCAAAATGAAGTGCGTGAGGCAGCACCGGATTCTTCGCGGAAATTCAATTTGATCTCGGCGAATGATTTCGACTTCCGTTCGCATGCGCTGTACCTGCTCGATGGAAAAGTAATTAGCGATTTAAATACAGTTGACCTTAACACCATTAAGAGTGTAAAAGTGATACGCCACCCCGAAAAAGATAATGTGTACGTGGTGCTGTACGGTCCGAAGGCGCTGAACGGCGTTATCATCGCCGAATCGAAGAAGCCATTTTTGAAGGTTTCGTCGGATCATTAACCGCCTTAAAGGCTGGGAATTCTCCTTGAAATTTCGTATATTGTAGGTAGTTCATGGTTCAGGGGCGCCAGGGACACAGTTAAATGAAAACATTTCAAAAAAGAGTCGAAAATAACTTGTTTTAAGGTAAGCTGATTGATTATAAGATACTTATAAAATAAAACATCAAAAACAAACCGGCTAAAATGGGCTGCAAACGGGCTAAAACGGGTCGGAAGCCAGCGAAATCGGGGTTGAACCCGGCTAAAAAGGGACGATTTTGAATAGCTTGTTTTTAATGAATGTTTTTTACATTTATATCAAACCACTACTAAACCCTCAGTTACATGTACTGGAAAATCATCATTCAATTATCAGCTTTTGGCTTTATCATGGCACTGGCCACCGTTTCGCTCATCCCCGAAAAAATTGAACCCGGCTTTTGGATCGTTATCTTTCTTTTCTGCGCTTATGTTATCGCCAAGGTAGCCGGTGGCAGGTACTTTTTACATGGCTTTTTAGTAAGCCTCGCCAACTGCATTTGGATCACCAGCGCCCATATTATTTTTTACACTACTTATATTGCCAACCACCCGGCTGTTGCCAAAATGGCTGCCGATCATCCTTTTTTGCCTACGCACCCAAGATTGGCTATGTTAGTTACGGGTACTGTTTTCGGCATAGCATCCGGACTTGTTTTGGGGTTTTTTGCGTTTATTGCTTCAAAAATGGTCAAACCCAGAGCCGGCCTGGTGGAATAACAGATGGTGCAGCTTTTTAAGTTTCAAAGCTTTTGTAAACTTTCGGAATAAAACTTAATTTAGCGGCGTTAAATATGTTCGAAAAATGAAACCTTTTATATCAACAGCAGTTTACGGCTTTTTTAATTATGCAATGGGGTTGATCATGATAGCCTCGCCATGGTTGTTTGGTTTTGAACACCAGCATGGCGGGTCGCTTTTGCTGCCTATCTATCTCGGATGGCTGCAAATCATCATGGCTATTTTCAGTAAACACCAGTGGGGCTTTATTAAGGTTTTCCCGGTGCCTATGCATTGCTTTATTGATGTGATAGCTGGCTTCTTTTTATTATCATCGCCTTTCATATACGGGTATTATGCCCACGAAATATGGTTACCGCAGTTTTTATGTGGTTTGATATTATTCCTGTTAGGCATATTCGTTAAGGGTTCACCTTTGACAGATTCGCCTGCTCCTGTGTTCAAAGATGGTTTGATGGAGCATACAGGCGATGTTGATGAACCGATGACACACTAAAAATATTTACTACATAAAAAAGGCGGCCCTGGTAATTCAGAGCCGCCTTTTTTATGCGTTGTTGTTTTTTAGAACAGCATTTCGCCCGGAGGGGTAACACCCTTCAACCGCAAATAGGCAACGGTTTGTCCGCGGTGATGTGTCTGGTGCTCAAAAGCTTTATTAAACGCAACTGACGCTGTTATTTCGGCCCCTTCCACTTTCCCGGTCTTCTGCATTTGCTCCGGTGTGAGGCTTTGTAAGGTGGCGATCACATAATCGTAACTATCCAATACTGCTTTAGTAACAGCTTCCTTGGTGGGTGCAATTATTTTTTCAGCCGACCCTTGCAACGGTCCGGGTTTGCCGGTTACCGAACCTACCAGGAAATAATTTCCATCAGCCAGGTGCAGCATTTGTCCGGCAAATGAGCGCATTTCAGGAGTGGGTTTAACGGTGCTATAACCGTCAGCAGGCATGGCGTCCAGGTACGCCTTGGTGAAGTTTTTTGCGCGCTGCCAGTCGGCAATCATTTGGTCCTTGGTCACCTGGGCACGCACTGTCGTAGCGGTAAAAACGGTTACCAGCAATGTAAATAGCATTAGTACTTTTTTCATAATCAATGGTTTTTTGGTTTGTGAGATATTGGGTTTTGAGTTTAAAATAGCATTTGTTCTGGCGGTTTCACACCCTTAAGGCGTAAATAAACCGTTGTTTGGCCCATGTGGTGTGTTTGGTGTTCGAATGCCTTATTGATAACGGTTGCCCTGGTCAGGTCTTTACCTCCAAATTTGATCACTTCCAGCAGCTGGGCCTGCGTCATACCCTGTATGGCGCTGATGGCATAATCAAAACTTTCCATTACGGCTTTGGTAGTGGCTTCTTTGGTTTGGCTGATAGTTTTTTCGGCAGAAACTTTACCCAGCGGGTTCGGTTTGCCCGTACCGCCGCCTATCAGCGAATAATTACCGTCAGCCAAATGAAGCATTTGGGCGGCAAAGGTCCGCATCTCAGGGGTTGGTTTAAAGCTGTAACCGTTTGCTGGCATGGCATCCAGGTAGGTTTTGGTGTAGGCCTTTGCGCGCTGCCAGTCGGCAATCATTTGCTCTTTGTTCACCTGGGCGCTAGCAAGGGTGGTTGTAAAAGCTGTGATCAGGAAGGCAAATAATATCGGTAATCGTTTCATTTTCAGTTCAGCCAGGTTTGAAATAAATGGGAATTAAAGGTATTGATTATTTTTTAATGCTAACAAAAAAAGCCCCCCGATAAATCGGGGAGCTCCGCACACATTAACTATTATAAAACTGAACAGAAATGTCAATTTGTAATAGGTAGTTCTTTAAAAGCTTTGAGCTTTCGCCTTTCTGCTTTTACCTCATTAAGAGCATCCCATTGAGTTACCGCAGTTTAAGCATTTATAGCAGGTACCTGAACGAACCGTGGTATGGCCGCACACGTTGCACGATGGCGCATCGCTTTGTACGCCCATGCTCAGGTCGAGGCTCATCCCTTGTTTTTTGTTGATAGCATCTGCTGTTACTTTTACAGGAGCAGGTTGATAAACATTGGTTTCATCAGGATTTACATCCTCATCGCCCATTTGCGGGTTACCAACAACGCCTCTTTGTTCGGTGATTACATGCACCAGGTCGGTACGGTCAAGATATTCATAACCCAGCATCCTGAAGATATAATCGATGATCGAAGTAGCGCTCTTTATATTAGCATGTCCCATTACCATACCTGCAGGTTCAAAGCGGGTGAAGGTAAATTTCTCTACGTATTCTTCCAGTGGTACGCCGTATTGTAAACCAACCGAAATAGCGATGGCAAAGCAGTTCATCAGCGAACGGAAAGTAGCACCCTCTTTGTGCATATCCACGAAGATCTCACCCAAAGTTCCATCTTCATATTCGCCGGTGCGAACAAACACCGTCTGCCCATCAATGCTGGCTTTTTGTGTATAGCCACGGCGCTTGTGTGGTAACCGCTTCTTCTGCACTACGCGTGATAACTGGCGCATAAAGTTAGTGTCAGCCGATTTTTCCATAATGGCTATGGCAGCTTCCAGCACTTGCTCAGGAGTAAGGTCGCTCAAACGCAGGTTTGCAGCTTCGCCCAATACTTCTTCAACGGTTTCCAGTTTTTCATCAGCTTCCTCTTTCTTATCCGATTTGGTTGATAATGGCTGAGAAAGTTTGCAACCATCACGATAAAGCGCATTAGCTTTTAAGCCTAATGTCCACGACAGGTCGTAGCAGTCTTTTATTTCTTCAACCTTAGCCTCGTTTGGCAGGTTGATAGTTTTTGAGATAGCTCCCGAAAGGAAAGGCTGCGCCGCTGCCATCATTTTGATGTGACCGTGGGCGTGGATATAACGCTCGCCTATAGCTCCGCATTTATTAGCGCAATCAAATATCGGGTAATGCTCTAATTTTAAGTATGGGGCACCCTCTAATGTCATGGTACCGCAGATATATTCGTTTGCTTCCGCGATTTGTTTCCGGGTAAAGCCTAATGAGCGAAGTACATTAAAGTCGGATGCATTGTATTGTTCGGCGGTTAGGCCCAACCGTTTCAGGCATTCTTCGCCTAACGACCAGATATTGAATGCGAAGCTAATTTCGAAAGCCGAAACCAAACCTTTATCCAGTTTTTCCAGTTCGTCGTTAGTAAAGCCTTTAGCTTTTAAGGTATCCACATTAATATGCGGCGCACCTTTTAAGCTTGCGCTGCCTTTAGCATAGTTAACAATAGCTTCAACCTCATGCTCTTTGTAGCCTAAGTTTGATAATGCCTCAGGAACAGCCTGGTTGATGATCTTAAAGTAACCACCACCTGATAATTTTTTGAATTTCACCAAAGCAAAATCAGGTTCGATACCGGTAGTATCGCAATCCATTACCAGGCCGATGGTGCCTGTTGGCGCAATAACGGTGGTTTGTGCATTGCGGTAACCATATTGCTCGCCCATTTCAACAGCCTTGTCCCATGCATTGCATGCTGCCGAAAGGAGGTAATCAGGGCAATATTTAGGATTGATGCCCGGAGGATGAATTTCCAGCGCTTCGTAGTTCTCAGTTGAATTATATGCTGCATAGCGGTGATTACGCATTACACGCAGCATGTGTTTTTTGTTTTCTTCGAAACGGCTGAACGGACCTAATTCGCGGGCCATTTCTGCCGAAGTAGCATAAGCAGTACCGGTCATGATAGCGGTAATGGCGCCGCCAATTGCACGGGCCTTGTCGCTGTCGTAAGGGATACCATTTACCATCAGGGCCGAACCTAAGTTGGCATAGCCTAAACCTAAGGTGCGGTAATCATAAGATAACTGTGCAACTTCTTTTGACGGGAATTGTGCCATCAATACAGATATTTCCAGTACGATGGTCCATATACGGCATGAATGCTCAAAGCCTTTTACATCAAATACACGTGTTTCAGGATCAAAATAATGGGCCAGGTTAATCGATGCAAGGTTGCAAGCCGTATTGTCCAGGAACATATATTCCGAGCATGGGTTGGATGCATTGATGCGGCCGCCTTCGGGGCAGGTATGCCACTCGTTAATGGTGCTGTCATATTGTACGCCAGGATCGGCGCAGGCCCATGCTGCAAAAGCGATATCATCCCAAAGTTTTTGAGAGGATACTGTCTTCACTGTTTTACCGTTCATGCGACCCTTCAGTTCCCAATCCTTACCTGCTTTTAAGGCGTGAAAGAATTCATTCGGGATACGTACCGAGTTATTGGAGTTTTGGCCGGATACCGTGCGGTATGCTTCGCCTTCGTAATCTGATGAGTAACCTGCAGCTATTAAAGCAGCAACTTTTTTCTCTTCTTCAACTTTCCAGTTTACAAAACCTTCAATTTCTGGGTGATCAAGGTCAAGACAAACCATTTTAGCGGCCCTGCGGGTTGTACCACCAGATTTGATGGCGCCTGCAGCGCGGTCGCCTATTTTAAGGAACGACATCAGGCCCGATGAATAACCGCCGCCGGATAATTTTTCGCTTTCACCACGTATTTTGGAGAAGTTGGTACCAACACCAGAACCGTATTTGAAAATACGTGCCTCACGAACCCAAAGGTCCATGATGCCGCCTTCGTTTACCAGGTCGTCTTCAACCGATAAGATGAAGCAGGCATGTGGCTGCGGGCGTTCGTAAGCGGAGGTTGATTTGCTTAATACTTCGGTAACCGGGTCAACAAAATAATGTCCCTGTGGCTTTCCTGTGATACCATAAGAGGTATGCAGACCGGTATTGAACCACTGCGGCGAGTTTGGCGCTGCCAACTGGCCAACAATAGTATAAACTATTTCGTCGTAAAATATTTCAGCATCCTTTGTCGATGCGAAATATCCATAGCGCATACCCCAATCTTTCCAGCAATTAGCCATACGGTGGGCAACCTGCTTAATGCTTTTTTCGGAACCTGTGGTACCATCTGCCTGGGGAACCATCGCCTTGCGGAAATACTTTTGGGCAAGTATGTCTGTCGCAACCTGCGACCACGCCGCGGGAACCTCTACATCATTCATTTCAAAAACCGCGTCTCCCGACGGGTTACGTATTACCGATGAACGCTTTTCGTATTTGAACAGGTCATATACGTTTTTTCCATCTTTGCTAAAGTACCGTTGTACTTTCAGCCCTTTTCCGCCTTCTGCGGCTGCCTTTTTTGTAGAGTTCTTGCCCATTTTTTCTATATGTCTAATAAGTTACTATAGTGTTAAAAAATCCTTAGGGGTTTTTAACCAAATTTATTGTTCTAGGTAACCCGATTCAATTCTGAGTTTTCCACACGGTGTTAAGCCGAAGCCCATTGTTATTATTTGTTAACTATAAAACGGTGTTTTACAGTATATTGCACCTGTGGAAAACTAAAAAATGAAAAAAGCCACAATAATTTTCACTTAAATTTGCTATGTTTTTGGCTTTAAACAGCAGATGCTCTTTTTTATGATGTATTTGATATAAAAAGGTGATATATTTAATAAAAAAATAAAATAATTAAACCATCAAGCCGTTTTGGGCTCATATAAATATAACCAAAAAATTTAAGGAAATGAGGATAGTAAGAATTTATTGGGATTATTATTTTACCAGAAAAAGTAGGCTGGCGAAGAAGGCTTGTAAAGCGAGGATTTATTGAGTTTCGTTGTTTTAGTTGTAGAGGTTGATTGAGTTGAATGTTTTTCAATTCGACCAGTTCTCTATAATAATTGTAAGGTAACTATTTTATCTGTTGCGTCAATACTTACCCAATCAAGCGATTGGTCACTTGGCAGGCATTGCCTAAGGCTTTGTCCTTTCAAGCATTTTTCAAAAGATAATGGCCCCAATTTGATTATTATCCAATGCTTGTCCTGCCCATCTAAGCCGAGCCATCCTGTTGTTACAATCTCTTTGGTTATGGCCAATTCATCTATGTCCTGCCTCCACTTCTCCGGTTCTAAGACCCCATCACACCAAATACGTTCAAATTTATTAGTGCAATTATTGTAGAACGCACCCGTTAAATGGAATCCAAGTCGCTGACAGAAGTCAATATCGAATGATTTTCCTATAGTTTGATCAAAATCCATTGTCTAAAAATAAAAAATCCCGGGCATAAACCGGGATCAAATATTTCATTCGTGAGCCAACTTAATCAACTCACTCAACCAAATCAACTTATTCAACTACACTGACCTTAAGCATATTCGTTTTACCCTGCTTGTAAATAGGTACAGCTGCAGTGTTTATCACGACATCACCTGCACTGATCAGGTTTTCAGATTTCAATATTTCGTTTACGTCACTTATCGTTTGGTCGGTGCTTTCCAATTTATCATAGTAGAAGGCACGTACGCCCCAAACCAGGCTCAGCGCTTTTAATAGGTTTTTATTAGATGTAAATATATAGGTACTTGCTTTCGGCCTGTGGGCAGATATCTGGAACGCGGTATAACCTGATATCGTCATGGAAATAATACCTACTGCATTGGTATGCTCTGCCAGGTAAACTGCTGAGCCGCAAAGCGCATCGCTCAGGTAATTGGCGGGCGTTGGTGGTTCAGTCGGTTCAATGGTTGTATTAAAAGGATATCCCAATTCTTCTACGTTCCTTACGATCTTGGCCATAGTTTCAATAACAATCACCGGGAACTCGCCAACCGACGTTTCGCCGCTCAGCATCACAGCGTCAGCGCCATCTAATACTGAATTAGCTACGTCGTTTACTTCTGCACGGGTAGGGCGTGGCGTAGTGATCATCGATTCGAGCATTTGTGTTGCCACGATCACCGGTTTCGAAGCTGCGCGGCATTTACGCACGATCATTTTTTGCAGCAACGGAACTTCTTCCAGCGGCATTTCAACACCCAGGTCACCACGGGCAACCATTACGCCATCTGTGGCTGCAATAATACCATCTATATTATCTATAGCTTCCGGCTTTTCAACCTTAGCTATAACACGTGCTGATTTACCGCTGCGTGCGATGATACGTTTCAGTTCAACAATGTCTTCAGCAGTACGAACAAAGGAAAGGCCTATCCACTCCACATCGTTTTGCAAAGCGAATTCAAGGTTTATAAGATCTTCTTCCGTCAAACTTGGGATGGATACCTTGGTATTCGGCAGGTTTACACCTTTACGGGATGTGAGGATGCCGCCGTGCACCACTTCGCAAATCACGGTATCTTTTTTATTGGTCTCAATCACCCGCATCTGTATCTTGCCATCGTCAAGCAATATTATCTCGTTGGCCCTTACGTCTTGCGGAAAAGTCTCATAAGTAATATAAATCTGGTTGTCGTCACCAATGCATTCGTGGGTAGTAATATTGATACGGGTACCATTTACCAGGTGGATACCGCCGTCTTTCACCAGGCCAATGCGGATCTTTGGGCCCTGCAAATCAGCAAGAATGCCCACATTTACTTTATATTGTTCGTTAATTTCACGAATCGTATCTATCGTTTTCTGGTGATCTTCCGGTCTTCCGTGCGAAAAATTGAGGCGGCAAACATTAAGGCCGGCCTTTATCATAGCCAATAAAATGTCTTTATTGGTAGATGCCGGACCCATTGTTGCAACAATTTTTGTACGGTTGTAAGATAATTTCATATATAATCAGGTTAAAAAAGGGCTCTTTTAATAGTAAAATTAGTGTAATGGATACACTTCTAAATTCGCCGCTAAAATAAGAGATTTTCCCGTGATTTAATTTTTTTTGGGTCAATCTTTACCGCAGCAACGATTTCCTGTATCTTATTTAAGTCGGTTACCAGTTTATCCAGGTCGTCATCATCAATGTAATTCTTTATCATTATAAAGTAGTCGGCCCTGCGCATTTCGGGCACCAGGTAGCCTTCAGACCCTTTATTTCCTATAAAATAAAAGTCGGTATCACTGGCTTCCCATTGATATTTGTATAACGAAAACAACCCCGGCCCGGCACCCTTAATAATATCCACTTCCAAGTCGGGTTTTTTTATAAAGTTGAAATTTAAGCGCTTATTTATGTGATGGCAAATACGGTAATCTCTTAGTGATGTGGTGATGGCTATCAGAACAAAATCGAGGTCGATCTCAAACTTTAATGTTTTCCTGTTCAAAATCACTAATTTTACGCCGTCAAAAATACGAATCGAAATCCAAGCAATAAAATATTGTTAGTTGTATTACAAAAGTTTTTAGATTTGATTATTGATAGAATTTATTTTTCTTTGCACAGAATTTTTATTAATCATTAAACCATCAAAAGTATGTCTGATATCGCTTCAAGAGTAAAAGCTATTATCGTAGAAAAATTAGGTGTTGACGAAAGTGAAGTAACACCTGAAGCTAGCTTCACCAACGATCTTGGTGCCGACTCTTTAGACACCGTGGAATTAATCATGGAGTTTGAAAAAGAATTTAACGTGGCTATTCCTGATGATCAGGCTGAAACTATAGGTACTGTAGGTCAGGCTATCGCTTACCTCGAAAAAAACGTTAAATAAGCTCCCTAACTTTACTAAATGGAGTTTAAAAGAGTAGTTGTAACCGGGCTTGGGGCACTTACTCCAATTGGCAACAGTATTCCAGAATATTGGAGCGGGCTGATCAATGGAGTGAGTGGCGCTGCCTTAATTAAAAGTTTTGATACCGAAAAGTTCAAAACCAAATTCGCTTGCGAAGTAAAAGGCTTCGACGCTGACGGTTTTTTGGGCA
>JAYUEE010000014.1:0-140451 GCA_043739405.1 Mucilaginibacter sp.
ACTGCTTAGTGATGATAGGGCATTGACGGTGCAATTATACCTGTAAATACTGGTGTAGTATGTAGCGGAATGCTGGTGTACATTCCTCGGAATACCCATACGCACCTTTCGGGGGTGAGATGCTGCGAGAGGTTTTAGAGCTATTGAGGAAAGAATCGCTTCTTAGAAAAATTAAGATCGTTACTTATCGGCCTTGTACTGCACAGGTGGCGGAGCAAAGTTGGCTGGATTCCTTAACGCATAAGAATGACAATATTTATAAGCTGGTTGTTTTTAATAGTTTATAAGAGTGCAAACAAAAAACCCTTCAGTTTTACTGAAGGGTTTAGTAGCCCGTAGGGGAAGCTTTTCGAACCCCTTTTTGCAAGATTTGCGAGTATTAGCTTCATAGAATAATTGTAGCTGGCTGTTTGCACCCTAGCAATTTTGATATCAAATTAGATATCCGTTAAAAGCTGAATAAAACTTTCAGCATAGCTATTCGACCCTGGATCTTATAGCTGCTGCTTGTGATTGCGTATGATGAAACCGATGTAATATCAAAAGTATTTACATTCCCTATATTTAATATACTTGCTTCTAAATCAATTTTTTGACGAACTAATTTATACTGAACCGCTGCGTCAGCAAAAAAATACCTCGTATAGTTTGAAAGTATTTGTTGGTTGTAATAAAACTCGCCAACCAATTTTAAATTTAAGTTCTTTGCTGCACCAAGGTTTAACTCCCATTTTTCATTTAACAGGTTTAAATGCTGATACGAACCAGCGACCTGCTGGCCGCTTTTTTGAATACTTTCGAAATAGGTGTAAGCCGCATAATATTTAAAGAATATCCGGTCGGTTAATTTTGAGTCAGTACTTAAATTGGCGGACGTAATGTAATTGCTGTACCCAAGCATTGCATTATTTACAATGTTATTCGTTTGGTCAAACTGCCAACCCACTCTTGCATTTAATGTGGTTTGCAAACCAAAAAGTAGCTTGCTGAAACTTAAACTGGAATTGAAACTATTTGTACGGTTTTGGAACGGCAAAATTACCCGTTGTTCGAAATTGTCATTTAAAATCGTTGTGTTTATCGTATTGGCATTCTTAATGGTATAAATGGCACTAAAATTCAAAAACATCAATTTTAACCCTCTTCTGAAATTATAATTAAAACCGAAAACATTGCTGTTAGATTTCGGCAAGGCCCCGGAATTGCTGTACAAACTTCTGAAATTAACGAGGATGTCGCCTGCATATACGTCGTTAAGATTTCCAAACTCTGTAACGTTGCGATAAGAAAATCTCCAGGAATCCTCGGCGCCATTAGATACTTTAAGATTGATTGCCGGATTAAAGATCAACCCGGATAAGGCATTCTGATAGTGATAACCGCTATCGCTGTATTTTATTTGCTGAAAACTAAGCGGCAAACGCATGTCTACCTCGAGTTTTTCCACAATCCAGGCATATTTACCTTCAAAGTATTCCGTGTTGCGCCGCCACTTCAGATCATTTACAGCGCTGTCAATCGCAGGCTGCGAAGTGCCGTCGGTTAACGTTTTAACTAAGGCGCTGCTGAGGTTTTCATCGGCAGTAGTAAAGCCGATTTTATATGATTGTTGAAATTTGCTGTTTGCGAAACCAAATGTGATATTATTGTTGGTAAAAAAAGAAGGCATACTGACAGATTGAAGTAAGCCGGTATAAGGCAAGCCATTATTAAAAAAACCAGAATCCGGACCGGGGTTGATGGATAAAGTTTGCGGCTGCCGGATGTAATTTATGTAAGAGGAAAGCTCAAACATCCGGTCCTTCTTACTACCGATATAATTAAAGTCATTGGAAAAATTTTGGACCTTACTATTTAAATCCTGACTTTCAGCAATGCCGTTGGTGTTGAGCTGACTTGTTATATTTTGCTTATTAATATCGGCGGTAAAGTTGTTGTTAATGTAATAGGTGTTTTTATTCACGTTGAGATCGATACCGGCGTGCAGCAAGTCGGGCTGCAGCCTGTTGCTCTGCCGTTCTGCATACCTTATGGTGTCGCCCGGCAAATAAGTGGTCGTAGAGGAAAGGAAGTTTTGCTGTTGCCGATCGTGCAGATAGTATAAATTTAATTTTAGCTTCACGTCCTTACTTAATGCTACAAGGTTATTGAAGTTTACCATTGCATTATGGTTAAACAGGTACCTGTAAACCGGCAGGCTGGGTTTGTCTACATCTGAAATGGACAAAAGATTGTCCGGGGGTAATACGTCAAGGTTTTTTAGTTTGTCATCCAGGTTGAACGAATTGACCTCGGTGCTTAGATCAAAGCCAATGTTATTGGCCTTTGCATAATTTATTGCCTTGTAATTGCTTTTGAACAACATCGTGTTTAACATCACATCGTAATTACCCGGAAGCCCGGCACCCAACGCAGCCTGGCTTAAAGGCTTAGTTTTTGCAGAATCCCGGAAAATAATATTGATATCGACTTGCGTTGAGTATACTTTTCCTACAAGCGCATTAATTGGCTGATGATTGTCCAGTACCTGTACTTTATCTACAGTTGTATTAGGAATATTTTTAGTGCCGATAGCGTATTTATCATCCAGTAGATTGTCACCGTCAAGATATAAGTTGGCTATCGGTTTACCATTGTAGGATATCTTCCCATTATCGTCAACCCTGATTCCCGGCATTTTCTTTAAAATATCTTCAAGTACCTGGTCATTTGGGGTGCTAAAAGCCTTTGCATTATAGGTAATGGTATCGCCGCGTATTTTTATTGGTATTCGTTCACCTTTTATTGTTACCGGCGCAAGCGACCTGGTATCCGTGGATAATATGATATCGTAGAACAATTTATCAGGTAGCACAACGAAGCTCCTTTTCTTATAACCAAGCGAACCGGCCTGTAAGTTTAAGGCGGCTTTGCGCAAACTGTCAGCAAGCGTTATCGAAAAATACCCTGTATTATTGGTCAATGCATATGCTTTTACAACATTTCCTGAATTAACGATCGAAACAGTTGCATAACTGACAGGCTTCCCCAAACTATCCCTGACAGAACCCTTAATAGCAAACTGTCCGTTTGATTTGAACGAAAGAAACACCAACAAAAAAGTTGCTGCGCATAGCTTTATCGTCATTGGGTCAATGCTTGGTTAACTCCAATGGATTATTATAGCTGCTTACACTACTACCGGCAGTTGAAGAAGCGGTCGAGATTATTCGTCCGCCGGATGCACTCGCCATAATGGCCGGGTTCTTTTTGATTGCTTCGCGCGCTTTGTTAAAATCCTGGACGGTTGCTGGTTTAGCTTCATTTTTTCCGGGTAATTTTATAACTACTTTACCATCGTTTAAAGTGCGATAACCTGCAAATTTAAATGAAACCTGTTGTCGGGTATCAACAGCCTCTACTATTAAACCTGGCAGGCCATTCAATTTCCAGGGCCCTGCATGGAAAGGCAGGTCTGCGCAAAACCAGGCTTCATATGTTCTCCCGCGCCAGGCGCCTATTGCTTTTTGGCAATTTAACTGAGCTATCTTTTTTGTCTCGTCAGTAATTTTCCAATCAATTGAAGGCCACTCATCCTCCATAATGTACTTATCGAACATAACCCGGTCAAACACAAAAAGTTGATGTAAGTCCGGGTACATAAATAGCTGCGCAAATGTGGTCAACTTGGTAATATTTATGGATTTACCTCCGGAAGCCTTGAAACTTGCCATAGCTAAAGAATCTGCTAATTCCTTATCTCCTGTTTTGTAAATGCTCGATCGCCTGCCCAAAAATAAGTTCATATTTTCGGTATATAATTTACCCGGATTGGTGGTATCCCTCATGTGCGTAAACGCATAAGTTATTACCGCAATTGCGGTATCAGGCTTTTGCTGGGCGTAGATCGTGTAACTTAGAAAGCAAAGAATAATTAAGCACAATTTTTGTTTCATATTTTTATTTAGTTTAATTTTTAGTTGAGTTAAAACATGACAATATTTCTATTTGAATAAACTGTCGTCATTTGGCCTTTGCTTTAGCTGAAGTAATAGTTATTTTTTGCCGCTTAAACCCAAAATTGCCCATCATATCTGTACCCTCAATAATTATGGTATAGGTTGCGGGTTTATCAGCTGCGTAAAAAGCAATCTGACCTTTGCCATTAATATCTGTGATTACATTTGGCGCCCAGTCGATGGTTGACCTTAAGTCGGGAGAATGCTTTGTGGTATCAGCTAATAAATATCTCGGTTTGTAAAATTGGGCTACGGGAGTAATCGGTAAATGTTTGTATAAGAACCTACCGGGTGTATTACTCATTACCGGCCCGTGACCTGATCGGGTGGTTATCTCAATAGTCGCTATATCAGTGGAAGAATATTTCGCCCCATATTTATCTGAAAACATAAGCTCGATACCTTTAACATCCTCTGCTGAAATTGATTGTAAATAACTATTGATATTATTAAACCCATTTGCGTAAAGAAGTACATCATAAGTAGGGTTAACAATTGTTGCCGAAGTACCATCGACGATAAATTTAACGGGTTTGTATTTTACATAATACCATTCCCACCTTGAAAATGCTACCGCACCGGGAACAAGGTTAGAAAGGTCCACATCCTGTATGAAAAGCCAAAGATTTTGCAGGTGAACATCGGCAATTTTAAATCCCGGAATTTTCTCTTTTAGTAATTGCAGCACCGTTTTGTGACCGGCATTTTCCAATTCTTTTTCATCGATCACCTGGTCGGCATTACCCGGTCCGTTTAAGTTATATGAATCCTTGATCACTTTTTTTGCCGTGATTTTCACCTCATTCAGCATGTGTCCGCTTCTGGGAAAGTATTGTAATTCTTTTGCGCGGGCGTCGTTTTTGGCCAGCCTCAACAGGGTGGTATCACTATTTACATACCAGGGCATCATTTGTGGAAAGGGCGGTTTGGAAAAGTTTGGCGGCGTAGTTTCATCAACAGTTAGCGCCACGTTAAAGCTCTTGCCGTTCTTATTGACGGCCTGTATCACAAATACCGGCGTATCTACCCTTGGAAAATGATCGAATATGAACCGCCCGTTAGCATCGGTTAGTGTGTCCCTCACTATTTCAGGCGATTTGGATAACAGCATCACCCGTGTGCCTTTTACTACTGTATTGAAAACATTGCTGACTTTGCCGCTCACTTTAAATTCCTGCTCGGCTTCGTAAGGCATACTTTGGTCCTTAGGCTCATAGTTTACCCAGCCTTGCGTAAGCAGCAGGTTGTCGAGTGCCTGCCAGGCCGGTTGGGTATGGTTTAAATAATAGCCGGGCTCTTCTACATATCCTTTCAGGTCAGAAGTTAAGAGCAAACGGGTGAGAATATTGTCATTATTTGCTGTATCTGTTATCACTTGTGCATCATCTGTAACAGCCATGGAAAAATTGGCTAAAACGGGATTGCCGCTTTTATCACTAACCAGTAGCTGCAAACCTATACTATCCCTGCACGCATAAACAGGTTTGTCGCCTGTTATTTGAATATTAAGGTTATCACGGTGGTCAATAAATACCAGCCGTTCATTTAATACCTGTTCATCGGTTGTCATCAATATAAAATGGGTTATGCCTGTTGGGAAAAGGCTTTTGGCTATTTTCCGTTTGATCAGGTCACTTTGGCTTAAACTTATAACGGCTGCATAACAAATCACGCTCCTGGCTTCGCCGAGCAGGAAATAATTACTGCCGGATTGCGGGCTTGATCCTGCGATGACCTCAATCGAATCACTTGCCATTTCATTTTTTAAACGGAGTATTGTTCCTGTGCTTTTTATAGCAGGCAAAGTGTAGTCCTTAATCAGTCCGTCGGGTAGTTTTACTTTCGCGGTATAGCTTTCGCCTTCTTTTACGGTAAGATCAAAACTGCCCATACCTTTGTTGATTGACTGAAAATCAGCAACCTGTTTCTGTTCATGGTCTATAATAATGCCGGAGATATCAATGCCTTTGCCATCTTCACCTATAGCTTTAAAACCCATACGCACAGGAAAGCCGGCAACCAGGTTACCGCCTTCGGGCAAAAACTGTACATCGGCATTTTCGGAACAGTTTAAAATAAGGGGGATCACCGCTTTTTTATCCTTTTGCTGGTTTTCGGCAACAAGGGTTATGCCCTTATTCTTTGTGGGGATATTGAAGTTTATATCCATTGCGCCATCATTATCCGTTTGCAACGTTTGCCGGTAAAGGCGCCTGTCGCCATTCATTACTTGCAAGTCAATGGGTTTTGCAGCGAAAGGGATTTTGTCTGTATTACTGAACAGCAACCGGGCGTTCATTTTTTGACCTGTGCCGCTTGTTGATACTTTTAGCCGCGAATTAACCAGCCAATTGTTTTCGCCGGTACTGCTGATATAAAACCTCCTGTAAAAAAAGCTTTCATCGCCCCAGTTTCGCATCCAGTTGGTGTAGGCGCGCAGCGTGTAGGTGCCCGGCGGGAATTCTATATCATTCAAAGCGATATTTCCCCAGCACGATCCCGACTGTGCCCTGAAGTAGTATTGTTTGACCACTTTATTGCTGTCATTGGCAATATCGATATACAGGAAAATGCTTTTAGATGATGGGGTGAGGTAAGAGGCTTTGAGCAAGTAGGCTTTGAACCAAAGGGTATCGCCGGTGGCATAATAGGGTTTGTCGAATTGTAAATAGGGTTTTTCGGTTACGTGGGTTTTATTATAGGCGCGTAATTTATCTGGGATAGCAGTTTGCCCTAACGAAGACAGGTGGCATAAAGCTATCAGCAATAGTAAAATAGCAATAAATCTTCTCAGGTAAGGCATACCTAAAGCTATAGTTTATTATTTGAATTATTAAACCGTGTTTCACCCATTTTGAAACCGGCCGCCAGGCAGCCCGTAGAGGAAGCTTTTCGAACCCGTTTTTGCATGATTTGAAGCTTTTAGCGGCTTCTTAATGAGGTTGCGTTAATATTTAAGGAACTCTTCCAAGGACCGTTTGCAGAGAACTTTCTCTTGTTGTGCCGAGTTGCGCCTGGATATCCGACAACAATAGGTTTTCCGATTTAATATTAACTAAACCATTCAAATCATCAGGGTGGGCAGAATTGAAATTTCTAAAATTCAATTCATATTCTGACGACTTCATCGGTGAGTTTTTGCCGCCAATTGTTAACACAATGTGGACGATATAATCATTCCGCAGCACTTCATCGTTAGTCAAGATCAATCGCTGATTATTCATCATCGGGGTGCCGAAATGTAACATGTCTTCTTTAGCGTCATAAGTATGCGCTTCGCCGGATTGTAGGCGACTTTGAAAATTTCCGGGATAAGTATTCAAGCGGTAAATAACATTCTCTTCATTTTGGAATTTTGAAAAATTGAAAAGAAAAATTGTGAAGTCGACGTAATATTGTCGTCGAGATGTTTGAAAAATTGCTCGATTAAATTTTAAATACCCTTCTATATTCGGAAATGAAATCCTTTTAAAAAGCGCTTCTATCAAGTAATGTGGTGCTGGTTTTGTTTGCCCATCTAAACGTACCCAATAACTATTATCTGTTTGATGCGGCTTGTAAGGGCTAGGCTGTATCTCAAAAACGTATAAGTTTTCGATAGGAGAATTTTGCAAAACTGACACCTTGATTCCTACTGGCATAGGTGTTACACTATCGGATACTTTATTGATTATCCAATCTTTGTCTTTATATTCTGTAATAGGAGCCAAATTCCCAATAAATTTCTTTTCGCCATTTGCATCATTAACACCTAAAGGAGCGCCCCATATGACTACTCCACCGTCTGAATTTAGGAATCCACATATTGCTCGAATTACGCCTTTTACGTTATTATTGAAATTTCCATATTGTGAGGAAAACGCCTTAAATTCTATATTATTTGATTCTGAATGTTCGATGATGAAAAAGTCGACAATATCTTGGTAGGTTAAACTCTCAAGGTTTTTGCCAAAAATCGCTGTTGAAAAATCCATATATTTTCTATTTAAGTAAGAAATGTGTGGGCTTAATATTTGATAATTAAGTCAAACTTACTAGTAAATTAGATGTGATAATTAGTCGCAAAACAAATAGCGGCGACTACTTTTCTTTTCTTCAACGCCTTAAAGAAAAGAATAGCAAAAGAAAAGGGCTTTTTCCAAAAACAGCTTTTTTAACCATCAGAAGAGAATATGCTTGATTTTTAATTAAAATATATACGCTATCAGAGTCAAGTCAATGTATTGAACTCACCGATTGAAATATATTATAATTAATTTTACGCAGTTGCTAATATTTTGAACCTTTATGCCTTATGGTAAATGAGCCAGTCTTATCTCCTGAAGAAAATGCTGAGAATAACAAACGTCGCGCAAAATTATTGGCACTAATATCTTCTGGCGAAGCAATTCTTATGGCCGGCGCAGGCTCCTCAGGCGACGTTTATCCACCTTGGCCGCAATTTGTAGCGTTATTAAACGACCAGGTTAAAAAGTTCAATCCTGACTTTAATGAAGACCCCAGTGATTTTTTATCGTTCGCTGATAAAGCAAAGGCAGCTATGGGCGACGATCCATACTATGCCTTCATGTTTCAGCAGTTTTCGCCAGTTGAAGGTAAACTATATACTGAGCTGCACTCGACGTTATGCAATATGCCTTTTAAGGCATATACCACAACAAATTATGATATTATGCTGGATACCGCTCTTCGGGACTTTACCCAATACCCAGATCCCTCTGTTTGTTTCGATGGGGAAAATAAGGTCAAAATTTACCAGTTTCTTTCTTCGATCAATCCGAATAGCAGAGCACCAAAGCGCGTGATACATCTTCATGGCATATACTCAATTAATGAAAGCATAATTCTCGGTGGCAAAGAGTATGCTTCTAAGTATGGGTTTAGGTTAAATGAACCTTCTACGTCTTTGTATGATGAAATCCAGACGGGCAACATTGACCGTGAACGATTCAATGAATTATTGGTAAGCCACGGCTATGAATGGCCAATCCGAAGAAAAATATTATGGACACTGCTGGCGGCTCGGCGCATCGTATTTATGGGATTTAGTCTTAATGATCCGTATTTTAACAAAATGCTTGAATTTGTAAAGGAAGACCTTAGTACTTATGAAGCCGATACCCACTTTCTGATTGTTCGCATAACCCCTGAAAATAAGGCAAGATCATTGGAAAATGCCGCACGCCTAAAGCGGGAATATGGAATCGAGTGTATTTTTTTTCCTGATGACGAAACGTTTGGTGGGCTTACCAAGTTTGCACAGGACCTGGAGAACGAATTGCCAAAACTAAAGAAAACTGTTCAATCGCGTGTGGCTGAGGTGTCACCAGTTCAAAAAGTGGTTGACGTCGATGGCGATGAACAGCTAACAGAACAACTTTTTGCGATTACCCAAAAACAGGAATGATATGATTATCGACCGCTCCCCACTTTTATCAAACTTATATAACTTCTCTTTGGAAGATAGCGGAATTGTATATGGCAAACCCGGTATTGGAAAAAGCTTTCTTGTGCGTCAGTTGAAAGCAAAACTGCTTGAATCTAACATTTTATGTTTTGTTATTCAAATAGACTACGTAATTGATTATTCTGACCAGGCAATCACAACAGAATTGGGGTTGCCGGATAACTGGATTGATACATTCAAGAAAATAAAAATTGGAAACCATAAAGCTGTTTTGATCTTTGATGCCTTTGATGCAGCCAGAGATGAAAGCCTTCGAAACGGCTATTTGGGACAAGTCCGACGGGCCAAACGGGAATTAGGTGATAAATGGAATATTCTGGTCACTGTTCGGACGTATGATGCAGCCAAGTCACCTGAATTGATGCAATTGTTCACAAACGGCAAAATTGGTAATGGGCGACCAATAGTTCGTCGTTTTGAAGTGCCAGACCTTACAGACGATGAAGTCGAACAGGTCACAAGTAAAGGTGCAAAGTTTGCAATGCTATATGCTCAGGCGGGAAAACAATTAAAAGTAATTCTACATAATCCATTCTTTCTTGAAATTTTGGATGGGATAGTTTATGAAGCTTCAGAAACTGAAATTAACGAGATCAAATTATTCAAATCTGAATCGCAATTACTTTCGATTTTTTGGGCGAAAAAAATACTATCGGGTAGCAATCATATCGCCAAAGAATTATTTCTATCTTCTTTCAGTCATCAACTGGTTGAACATCAAACTTTGAATTATAATAAGCTTGAGGTTTTTAAAGCAATTGCTTCCGATGCCCTAAAAGCATTTGATGATTTACGTAGCGAAAATATTATTGATGAGGTTAGCGTCAATCAATCGCGACTGGCTTATGCACATAATATCTTATTCGACTACGCCGTGAGCCGATTGTGTATATCAGATGACTACACAAAATTCAGCAGTTTTTTGGAAGCCGATCTTACACGGCCATTTTTCCTTCGCGCTAGTTTTGTTTACTTTTTTACAGACTTGTGGTACCAGGAAAGAGATATATTCTGGAATTTCTACTTCAAGTTGTTAGCTTCTAATCAAAAAGAAATACAGCTTTTTATACGCTTGGTGTTAAACGGCATAATTGCTGCAGATTTCAATGAGCCGGAAGAATTGAGCCGACTTATTTTGTCAGACGGTGAAATATTGCCATCATCAATGCTTATTCGTCAATTACTACAATCCATCCGATTTGTAAGGAGGCAAAGCAGTTCGGCAGATGTAGCATTACTGCTTCACTTATCGCGCAAGTTGGCTATCGACTATATTTTTGAATTTGGCTTTTTGCTCGATAGGATGATATCTGAGAGTGAACTATCGGTTGCCGACCATTCATTAGCCGGAGAAACAGCCCGCAATTTCCTAAACTATATTCTTGAGGAACGTAAAGCAAACAAAAATGCTTATTTAGACCGAATTGGGTCACAACGTGGGGTAGAAATGGTAGCCAAGACCTATGATACCAATATTGCAGCTTCTAGAGCATTGCTTGAACGGGTAATGACTATTATCGCCGAACCGGGCTTTGATATAACTTATTTTGTCAACCTGGCTGAAGATGTGAAATACATTTTACCGTGTGATGCTGAAATGGTCGGGAGTATTTACAATGTAATCTTTGGGTATAATGAGACAAGCACCGAACCAACGGAGATGGGAGCATCGGTAGTCATGCGGCTTCTTGGAAATCGCAAGCAGGATTTTGAAATGTGTTATTATCGCCTTCAAAAATTCTTTCCCGAGTTTATCATAACTGCACCCGAAGTTGCAATTAAAACCGGCTTGGGCGTTGTAAATAAATTTATTTCGGAAGATCGCAATGAGGGATTGACCGAGCCAATCATTTCATTTCAAGTTGGTGAAAGGCAATATAAATTTCAGGCAGACTACTCGGCGATATGGGGTGATAATACTTGGGGAAAACCCTCGGAAATAGCGCAAGCAATCATTGCCTATTTTAAAGAGCTTTCTAAGGAAGGGAATGAACAAGAGCTTCGGAAATTGATTGAGCTTTATAAGGAAAATGCAATGTGCGCTTTTACGTGGAAATCATTGCTGCAATTTTACCTTGGTGATAAATATACTAGTGCCAAAGAAATTTTTGATTTTATTTCGAACGGTCTTCTCTTAAAGCATACTGATACATCTTTTGAAATAAGGGAGTTAATCGAAAAATTCTCGCCGGAATTTACCAATGAACAGATTGCCTTTGTCGAAGGTTTAGTTTTTGAGGTTTACGACGCAGCTAAAGGAAATATGGTCGAGCGAGTTCTTTCAAGATTACCGTCCGGCCGTTTACAGACCGAAAAGGCAAAAAACTACATGGACAGCCATGAAATTATTAAAAATGAGCCACCATTTTCCTCCTCCGGTTTTACGTCGAGCCCTTATACAACTGATGATTGGCTTAGGGATCAGGGGGTTGATTTGGAAAAACCGAATAACAAGGACGTTTCAGGATTATCCAATCAATTACAACGCTATAATAGCCAGTGGCTCAATGATACGCCTTCGCTTGATGATTATCAGGACCTTTTGCCGCTTGCTCGCAACTTAAGGAACAGCTTGGTTCACTCAAAAGTTAAACTTCCTGCCGATCTTTACCAAACGGCCCTGTCTGAGTTGGGCAAATTCGCTGCCATTGTTAGCAGAGACTTCCATAATCTGAAAAAAGAAGTATATGAATTTATATTGGAGTTAACGGAAATATCTTTCGCCTACAAAACCAAAAGTGATGAGGAAGTGGAAAATCCGAAAGATGTTCACTTCAGTTATTCATCCACACCACGCAACTCTGCAGCAGAAGCCTTGAGTAATTTATATTGCTATGACCAATCGCCTGAAAACCTTTTCAGGTTAATAGAGGGCCTCAATGATAACAATCATATCGTTCGTTTTATCACTGTTCGCAATTTGAAATTTGTATATAATGTGAACTACGATCTATATAAAAAATTGATTGTTGAGCGGCTTGAAAAAGAAACAAACGGCTTTATCTATTCTGTATTGTTAGCGAACATTGTTTTCAAAAAAGAATTGGTTGCAAAAGAAGCACCTGATGTATTTAAGATAATACAGAAGAAAGCTGCGAAATTTGCAGAATACGAATCCTTTGTGACCAATTACACAGAGTTGCTTTTATACTTCATGCATGATTTTGATGTGGATATTGCATATGAAATACTCTTTAATGCTTATGGTAAAGAACGACTTTGCAATACAGTGATCTTCCGTTTATTTGAAGCAATGCACCCCGCGATGGTCGAGAATGATTTTGTTAATTCACCGCATGAGTTTGAGCGAGACATAAATATCATTAAAAATTATATTACCCAGGCGCATCAATCATTAGTCCAATTTGATAAAGAATCGCTAAACATGGAAAATCCGGTGGTTAAAAAGGCTCTCTTGACACTCGATAAAATTATTCAGCGGATATACTTTGTTCTTCAACCTAAAAGTTATGGAAGAAATCCTTCATTCGATTTGCCGATACCGGATGAAAATAAGCGTGCTTTTTATTTTACCATAAAGCCAATACTACTTGATATTATCGATGTTTCCGGAACTGTTACAGAACAGGGATTAATAATTGGTCATACCGCCCATTATTTTATTCAAACACTAAATGAGGTATTACCCCTTGATCCACGCGATATTTTAGCGATGGTGACTAAGATTACTCAATATTCGATACAGGGTGGCTATACGTTTGACTCGATGGCCGTTCAGGAAATTGTAGCCCTTACTGAAAAATTGCTCGCCGACCATCGCAATTTACTACTTGAAAGTGACGCATTCAATAATCTTCTAATACTGTTGGATATTTACATTAATTCGGGCTGGGTTAATGCACTTGACTTATTGTGGCGTTTAGATGAAATCTTTAGATAGCTAATAGGCTTAATTATTTTATTGTTTAAATCCTAAACTAAAAAATGGACGCTTATCAGCTATTGAATCAAACTCCAATGAAGCCGCTTACACAAGAGGTATTTGACGCGGTTACAGTGCGCTTTCGAAAGGCATTTTTAGAAAAGGCAGCATATGTTGGGCGATTGCGTGTACACCGGAAGCCTGCTGAATTTCGTGAAGAGCTTCGACACGAGGTCGCGTCGAATATGCAAGCTATCCTACAGCGTCCAGAAATGCGACACGTAGACCGAGAAAAAAATTCAAGCGGATATGTTCCCGTTGCGGTAAAAGCCGTTTGGGTGCAGGATAAAAATTTGCGTACATGCTTCGCAGCTTTAAAAGTTTATTGCAAAGTCCATAATGCTGACATAGAAGTTATAGGTATTCATCTGGCTGAATACAAGGCCATGGATCGATTATTTAGACTGCTCGGGCGTGTGCCAAAAAAGGTAAACAGGGTTACAATGTTGCCGCAGGTTAAAAAATCTGGCATTGGTTTTTCTTCTCGCTATTATGAGCCGTTTCAAATGTTATCGCGAATAATCGATGGCGACAATTACTTGCCGACACACTATAATGACGATAAACAATCAATCTCCTTTGCTTACTTATATAGGAACTATTCAAATACATTGGAGCCTGTGTCACTTGCAAGAGAAATTATTGAAAAGATTAAGAAATTTTTAAGCGATAATCTTTACCGCACCGAGGAAATCAAATTATTGATTCAGGAATTGTTGCCACTGGCACTTTCATTTAGTGAACGTTCAGTTAATTCTATGGGACAGTGGGCCGACAGGGCTACATTAAATGGAGATCACGAATACGCAACGGAACTCCGGCAAACAGTTAATGTAATGTTGACGGCCCGAAAATTTATATATCAGGATCTATTAGATTATTATAACAAGTTATACGATGAGCAAACAACTCCTAAAATTATTATGAAAAGTAAGGAACAAATACAGGAACTGGTCTTCGATCAGTTTCGTGACGCAAATTGTAGAGCGGGACAAATAATAATGATGCGAAGTGTTAATCTTTTAATCTATCAGAAACTCAACCCCAAAGAGCAAGATATTTTTTCAGATTCAGTTAACGAACTTATTGAGAAAGGCTACATCATCTACCAAAGCAATGGCCCTGAGTGCCTACGACTAACTGAAAAAGGGTATGAACGGATATATGATGACAATTTTCAGGAGGAAATAAGCCAGCCATTAATTCAGAAAAGAAAGTTGCCGACTACTGAATTTCCGGATGAGCTATATTTAAATGTCCTGAAAACGCTTAACACTTATGGCAAGGATTTGGAAAAGAAGCCAAAAGTTTTCAGAGGCCAGGACGAAGAAGGACTTCGGGATCATTTTCTGACCTCTTTAACTGCTAGGTATGAAAGGACATCGGCTACCGGTGAAACCTTTAATAAAGATGGGAAAACGGATATTCTTTTAAAAGATGACCAGGGCGATAACCTTTTCATTGCAGAATGCAAATGGTGGAAAGGGCCAAGCGTTTTTCAAAACACGATCAGCCAGCTTTTTGACAACTATGTAACCTGGCGTGATACCAAACTTGCAATATTGTTTTTTGTGGACAACAAGGACTTTTCAAATGTACTCGAGCAGATAAAAAGTGAAGCGACTCTACATCCGTACTATATGCGTTTCGTAAAAAAAACAGATGAATCCCGCTATTCTTTCGTATTCAGGCAAAAAGATGATGACGTTCACGAAGTTAAGCTGGAAATAATGTTGTTTCATTTTTTCGTTTAAAAGTAATTCTATGAATCCTGTATACGCCTTATGATAATATAAATTGAGACGGTTAATTCCATTAGTTTATTGAATAATTAATGAAGCAAGCCATGTTTTCGCCGGGCGAAAACGGGGCTTGCCGGGACACCCGGACCCGATATGCCTCACTTAGTTCAGCATGTAAGGTTGCTACAACTAACATAGTTTATCACAAAATGTATAACTTTCGACCAAAGGCTGGGTAAAAAAAAGTTAGAGTATTTACGATCTCATCTCCCCAGTATGTTTTAAGGAAACGAGGCCGGTGCCGAAATTAACAGTAGACAGTAGTGTGAATGTTATATATGGCTACATATGAAACAATATCACTGTTTTATGCTTTTATATAATAGTGAATCATCCCCTTCTGCTGATTTTTAATTAATGGAAACCAAGGACAGTTCTCAAAACTGATGGAATCCAATAAATCATTAAAAAAACAAAATGTTGAACTTGTTCAGGAAAATGAAGCTTTAAAAGCCAACGATCACGAACGCTTTCGCACGATCTTCGAATATTCCCGGTTAGCCAATAAAATTATATCTTCTGAGCTTAAAATAATTCAAGCCAATATGGCTTTAGTAAGGCTTTTAGGCTATGATACCAAAGAAGAAATTATCGGCTCCAGGATATTGGATTATTCTCCACCGGAAGACCACGATCATTGGAAATTGCTTCAGGCGCAGTTGTGGCAAAAAGAAACTCCTTTTTTTACTTTGGAAACCCGCCTGATAAAAAAAGACGGCACAATAATTTGGTGCCAGGTGACTTCTATTCTCTTTCCGGATTTATTAGGTTTTTTAGGTTATACAATTATTGAGGACGTTTCCGAGCAGCATCAGCTTAAACTGCACAAAGAAGAATTTATCAGTGTGGCGAGCCATGAACTCAAAACACCGATTACCAGTCTTCGGGCAAATCTCCAATTGATGAGCAGGATATTAAAGACAGAAACGCAGGTGACGGAGCGCTTGATCAAAATGACGGAAAATGCAGAAAGGCATGTGATTAAGCTCAGTGTGCTGGTGACTGACTTGTTAAGCTCGACCAAAATCGAACAAGGACAATTATCTTTGAAAAAAACAACGTTTCTGTTAAAAGAACTGGTGGACGAGTGCTGTAGCCACATTCGTTTGGAGGGCAGGTATAATATCAATTACCTGGGCGGCGCCTCGTTCAGCCTTTTTGCAGATCGGGATAAATTAGATCAGGTTTTGGTTAACCTGGTTAATAATGCGGTTAAGTATGCAGCTGAATCTTTTGAAATTATAGTTGACGCTAAATATGTGGAAGGTGTAACCACGATTTCCGTTAGTGATAAAGGCAAAGGCATCGAACTTGAAAATTTGGGAAACCTTTTTGACCGTTACTTCAGGCTATCTAAAGATAATAATCGTGCGTCAGGTTTAGGGCTTGGGTTATATATTTCTGCTGAAATAATCCGATTACATGGTGGAGAAATGGGTGTGGAGAGCGAAATAGGCAATGGCACCACCTTTTGGTTTACTATTCCAGATGAAACAAAATCTACTAATGAACAATAGCCATGACAAAAATTAAAAAAAAGGTATTAATATCAAAAGACAATTTGAAATCAGCGGCCATATCAAATGATGGTATGAACACGCCTGTCCTAGATAAAAAATCCGTTCATAAGTTATCCGTAAGTGAGGCTGCCTTATTTAAGCAGGCTGAAAATCCATTAGGTGACCCGAATAAAATTTAAAAGTTTTTATTTTGGAATCGATCGCAACTTCAGATAAATCTTTTTTAGACCGATTTTGATTCACGATATCATAAGATCATATTAACGCATTATTTCCCGAAAAAAACGAATCATGACCGAAACTGATTTACCTGTTATAGCCAAATTGTTTTTATTCGACTTGGAGAATTCCGCTAAAGAACAATGGTTTAAAACTGAGGAGACTTGGGAATTGTCAATAGGTGACACCGTAAAAAAAGCTGCAATTGAAAAAGCATATTATCCTGTTATTTCCGTATGCGTTTCCCAACCGCTAATTAAAGAGTTATTTGTGTTGGTCAGCCATCAAGTCCATCCCGGTAAAACAGTAATAATGGACGCGAAGGTATACAAGGGCAACGAAACTTTGTATCTAATCGCCTACAATCCTGGCCGCCGGCGTAGATAATACCGTATAATTTTTATTTTATTTTTATTTTTTTTCTTAGAGGTATTATTATTGCATTACGATTTAAAGTCACAAGGATCATTTTGAACAAAAATTAACCTCCATGCCATTTTTAGATCATGTACTGCAACGCCCCTCGTATGGCTGGGCTGATGAACAGGGAAACCTCGTTAAACCGACAACAAAGCAAATATTTAATGAATTTTTCCATCGTTTAAACGTTTTCAGTGACCGGAAAAACTGGCTACCGTTTTTCAGCTGGTTAAAGGTTGCGTGCCTTGTCCCTTTTTTTACGATGTTCTTGTTTGACTATTTATATTGGTGGACCATTCTTGCAGCATTTGTCTATAGCATGATTATTATGGGTTCACATGGAACCATCTGGCATCATCGTTATTGTACGCACGGAGCTTATTCCTTCAGGAACGCATTTTGGCGGTTCTTCACTCAGAATTTAACCATAAATATTATCCCTGAAGAAATATATGTCATCTCACATCATGTTCATCATGCCAAATCTGACCAGGCGGGCGACCCGTATAATGCCCAGGCAGGTTTCTTATATTGCTTCTTAGCAGACGTCAACCACCAGCCTATTGCCAAAGACCTCTCAGAAGCAGATTATAACAGGGTGAAACTATTGATGAGGCATACTGGTGTAACCGGGAACTCATATTCACAATACCAAAAATGGGGCTCTTATGTCAGTCCAATGTATGCTATAATTTCGTGGGTACTAAATTGGTGTTTTTGGTACCTGGCCTTCTATCTCATTGGCGGCAATGCTTTAGCTTGCAGTTTGTTTGGCGCAGCGGGATTTTGGGCGATAGGTGTACGAACGTTCAACTATGAAGGCCATGCAAAAGGAAAAGACAAACAAAAAGAAGGTAATGACTATTGTCAGGACGATAAATCGATCAACCAGATTTGGCCGGGTGTCGTGGCCGGGGAATGGCACAATAACCATCATCTATTTCCCAAGAGCGCTAGAAGCGGTTTCAAACCTTTTCAGATTGACTTTGCCTGGTATTATATCAAAGGTATGAGCATGGTCGGGGCCGTTAGCCGGTATAAAGATTTCAAAAAACAATTTTACGAACAATATCACAATCCTTACCTTCAAAATAGATCTTTGACTGATCGCAAAGAATCCGCCTGACGAGGTAGACGGCAGACAGGAAAATGGTACGTTATACACAGCTTTCAGCGCAATTAAAGGGTGGAAAGGTGTGTTGGTCAATCCCCTTCCACCTATTTATAATGATTTTTCTTCTTTATAACTTCAGGACGTAGCATTTTAATACTAACACGCTGCCCGAAGTACGATGGAAATTTTTAATAACTGACAATTGCAATTTAATATTCAACAAACAAATTTTATTTGGCACTATTTAAAAGCTAAATCAGTAGAAGGTTAGAAAAAAAAAATAATCGCGAAATGCATCGCCCGATATTTAATAATGAGTAGGTCTAACGAATTTTCCTGAGTTTAAAGTTATTTTTCGTTAAACAGTAACAAATTTCATGGATTTGAGTTAAATAGATACTTGGTGTTAGCCAGGTTCTAAATGCGGAGTGAGTCCGTAGCCCTAACAGGGTCGATCAGACTGTCAAAGTCTTGACAGTAATATCCAAAGCAAATTTCAGGTTGAATCAATGGCGAGGCCAAAAGTTTCACCGACTGAACTCCGTTCAGTCAAATTTACTATTATGTTGACCACGACTGAGCAGCAGAAGCTTGTCCAATACGGCAAGGTTTGCGGAAAGGCCCCGACTATACTGGCACGGGAGAAAATATTCAAAGGCCGGTTTCCTCAGCCAAAAATGGCTAAACTCGATCTCAATTACTATTTGGAGTTGAAGAAGATTGGAGTGAATTTAAATCAACTTACCCATTTGGCGAATGGCGGCAGACTTCCCCGCGAATTGCTGGGATTGTTGATGAAATTGGATCAGCGCCTTGAGTTTACAATCAACAAATTAGTATATGATAGCCATTCAGAAAATCGGTAAAAGTTTTATGGGTGCGCTGCAATACAATCTTAGGAAGATGAACTTGCCGGATAGAAGCCGCCGGGCTGAAATTTTGGCGAGCAACTTCACCAATATGAATATTGGACAAATCAAGCGCGAAATAGACATGGTACGCAGCCTTCGCCCGAATTTAAACAGGTACGCATATCATACCAGTTTGAATTTTCCTGGCGAAGAGTTGGTCGGGCTTTCAAATGAAAAATTGTTAGCTATTGCACAGGATTATCTCAAAGCATTAGGCTTTGTCAATAATCAATATTTCATCTTCCGTCACCATGACGCAAATCATCCTCACATTCACTTGTTAGCAAACCGAATTTGTTTTGATGGAAGTGTTGTTTCAGACAGTAATAATTTCAAAAAAAGTGAAGCCATTCTCAGACTTTTAGAATATCGTTATAACCTTAGAGCAGTTGAACAGAGTAACTTCGTAGCTTTCAAACAAAAGAGCGGTATAACTTCTGAACTGAAGAACACTGTAACTACAAAACAAGGTATCTCTATATCAAGGAAACAATATAACAATGTATCTTCCGATGCCATTACAAAGAACGAAGTGGCTATGTTCGCAAGGACAGGTAAAGTATCAAATAAGCTGCTTCTGCAAGAAATAACAAAGGATATGATTGCCCGGAAGCCTAAATCGATGTCCGAATTTATTGCAATGTGCGAGAAAGCAAGTGTCCACCTGCTTTTTAACCAGGCATCGACAGGCAGGGTATCAGGGATAACCTACTTTTTCAAAGACTTTAAAGCAAAAGGACAAGCTTTAGGCAATCAATTCAAATGGGCAGAATTGATTAAAAAAATAGATTATAATGAACTTAGGGACAATTCAGCAATAAGTGCCGCAAACAGCCAAACGCTATCAATTTATGGGAAGCAAACTGCGGAATCAAAAACAGTCAACATCAATGAGCAAAAAAGTCAAGTCAGATCGACTGGCGTTGAATTTGACAAATGGCTACTGGCTGCGGCGGAAAGAATTGAAGAAACAAATAGTCAGTTAATGGACTCCGGTCAAGCCTTGGAAAATCCCCGCGACTTCTCGAAAGAGTATATCAGAGATTTCAATAGCAATTCTGTGAACATTCAAATTGCGGATGATATTGATGATGAGGCTATTTTAGGAAGAAACAGGCACCGCAAGAAACAGGCAAGAACTAATACACGATAGTAGAACCTTGGGCATTCCCCCGATTACAACGGGGTCCGGCTTTCCGCTTAATCTTCTGCGAAGGATAACGCTTCCAATCCGTAATGCATTATAAATCCTATATTGCATTATAAACGGCTTCCAAAAGACCGTTTGTGATAAGGTTTAGGTTTAAGCCCCCAAGCAGCGAGTGCAAGGGGGCTTATGTTTTTAAATTAAAAAGGAACGCTTTTGGCGTCCCTTTTTAATGATATGTTTTAGATTGAGTGTTATTTACTTTGATTTTTCAGCAATTCCACTTTTTCCCGTTCACTCGCCAAAAGCTGCTCATATAATTTCTTATTCTCTTCAAATACTTCGACTAATTTATCAATTGGATTAAAGGTACTGTTGAACGCATACACAGCACCATTATTTGTACTGTTATCATTAAAAGTATTGAAGTAGTTTACTACAGCTTCTTCACTAAAGTTTTTAATAGCTTCGGGCGTGACACCCAATATTTTTGCAATTTTGCCTAAGGCTTCTTCCTCAACGTCCGCGCTTTGCTCAATCTTTGAGACCGCTTGCTGGCTAATGCCTAATTCTGTCGCAAGCGTTTCTTGTTTAATGCCACGTAATTCACGAATCTTACTGAGTTTTCTTCCGATATGTATAGTCTCTGCCATGGGTCAAAGGTATTGGTATTTTGTAAATGTAAGAAACAACCCCCGTTTTGTAAAGTACAACGGCGTGTGGTTCGGTACGGCTAATATCTGCTTTTTCTTTGATATGCCTGTCAATCCCGGCAGGTATAAAAAAGATTTTATGTTTGATATCAAAATTAACGATTCGGATCATTCACCCATAAACCTTTCGGCGGATGAAATTGCCAATCCCTTAATCGTCTTAGATGATTTTTTCTCATCAGATTGGCTGCCTGGCCATTACGATGATCTCTTATGCTGGCGAAAATTCATTTTGTCCGACGAATCTTTTGTTGATTCAAAAGGGCATGCTTCCAGCTTATTACAATCGTATAAATTGAACGTCAAGCTCGTGGATGCTTGTTATTTAGTATTTGAAGGGTTTAAGAATTCAAATGACGCTTTTGGTGCGGTGATCGCTAAAGATGCTGGCCAGGTGGCTTATGAAAGAGAGTCATGGCGTGATTTTCCGAACCTGTTAAGCGAGGACCTGGTGCTCAACCCCATCATAATTCTTGAACAATTTTTCGAGGCTTTCAGCTTGCCGAAATTTAGAAGTTTCTTGTATGAATGGCTGGAAGCAGGTTTGTCAAAAAATGCCATAGGAGAATTTATGCAAGCTTCGGACATATTCGCCATTTACGAAAATCTGCAAAATCTTTATGGGGCGGCATGGCTGATCTATCAGCGTTTGACCGATGATCTGTATATAAAAGTTGACGAAATTAAGGGTGATAAGCCAGTCATTATTTCGGGCGATCTTATTACTAACCCTTCGATTTACAAGCTGGATAATGTAATCACAGCAAGTCAGCACGAGCAAATTACCCAGATCGTAACGATCATTAAAGAACGGGCACCATCGGTGCAGTCTATTATTTATTTAGGTGTTACACCTATTGATGCTGCCTGTATGTTTCTACTGGTGCTGACGGATAACAAGGAACAAGGTTTGGCGCAGGATATTAGTAACCACCTGGAAGAATGCTGCAAAAAGGTTGCAAACGCTGTTATATTAGTACATCATGCTGCGAGTATGATAATTGCATCAGACGAGAAGAACCTGTTTCTTAAAAAAGCAGCCAACTGCCCGGTGATCTACCTTGCCGGAGGATTGATTTTTCCTAAGCAAAAAGAGACAGACCATCTTTTAGTTAATGAAGTTGCGCTTCAAAAATGGCAAAGATGGCATAGCCAAAGCCAGGAATTTATGAAGGGTGCCGAATATTACTTAACCATAGGGGCACATAACGCGGCGCTATTTTCGTTAAGTCAAATCGCCGAATGCTTGCTCGTCGCTGTTATAAGATTGATAACAGGTTATGACATGAATACGCATAACCTGGAAAGGTTATTAAAACTTACGCTAATGTTCACCGGGGATATTTCTGCGGTCTTTGAGTTGGACAATGAGGAAAATAAGAAACTATTTAACGTGTTGAAAGGTGCTTATGTCGATGTCAGGTATCGCGACAGGTATGAAGTCGACCCGGCCTCAGCTTCAGCTTTATACTTGCTGGTTAAGAAAATGAATGCTGTTGTAGATGAAGTTAATCAAAAGCATTTATTGATGTCGACCTTGTGAGTTCGTGAGAAACTGCGGCAAACGGCTCATTACATCACGCTGTTAGCACACGCTATATTTCATTCGCCGTCACCCTCGTTTCCAATTGTCAAAAACTGAAGCTGCGCAACAGATTTTGTATTGGGTAGTGATTACTTATTGCTGGTGGGAACTACTTAATCAATATAACAATTAACTTATGGCCAGGAAGTCCGCTAAGCGAGAGCTTAAGCTTCCAATAAATTAGGGCATCATGCCGGTATTTGTTTTTCTATTTTTGCAAGCAAGTAATCAATATCAAAAGGTTTTGCTACAAAATCATTCGCGGCACCTGGCAGGTTAAGCGATGCGGTGAGATTATGTGTTCCGGAAATCAGAATAACGGGCACGGAACAGGTCAAATGATTCTCCTTTATTTCTTTGCAAATCGAGCGTCCATCCATATCGGCAAGCATTACATCCATTAGTACCAAGTCAGGGCATAAGTCTATCAAATCATCAAATATGGTATCCCCGCATGATAATGTGCGAATTTCATAACCACTTTCTATTAGTATTAAAGAAAGAATCTCTAAAATATCCGGATCGTCATCAAGGACTAGTATTTTTTTATTCATCAATCAGGAGAGGACAAAGACTTCATATTTATCGCTAATAGGATGCATTATTCAGTTTATATAATAGAAGTTTATATAATAGATTTGTTACAATTATCATTTGTCGCCCCCTTCGATGAAAAAGACATTATTATAGTGGTAAACTAAAGTAAAAAGTTGACCCTTTACCCATTTCACTCTCTACCCATACTTTGCCTTTATGCCGTTGGATGATTTCAGCAGACAGGTAAAGTCCAAGACCAAAACCGGAAATGGCTTGGGTATCCGTATTTTCTATCCGATAGTACCGGTTAAATAACTTTTCCTGATCCTGTGGTTTTATACCCATGCCCTCATCTTTTACGCTTACCTGGACATTGCCGTCCACTTCCATGCAGGAAATCTCAATATTTTTACCTTTCGGTGAATACTTGACCGAATTACTTAAAAAATTATTGATCACCTGGCCGATCTTATCCCGGTCCGCCTTAACAGATACCGTTGGGAATGGATGTACTACCATATTGTGGCTTGCGGTTATCAGGGTAACCTCTTCCACGATTTCATTCAGCAGGTCACTCATCTCGAACGTCTGCTCATTCAAATAGATCTTACCTGCTTCAAAGCTCGAAACATTTAAAAACCCGCTGATCATGGCGGTCATTTTCTTTATCTGGATATGCGCCTTATCCAATTTAACTATATTAAAAGTATCCTCAGCTTTCTTTGCCCTGGAAGTTAGCAGCTGTATATATCCTTGCAATGAGGTAAGCGGGGTTCTCAACTCGTGGCTTACCATCGCGATAAAGTCATTTTTCCGGATTTCATCCTGTTTATGTACGGTTATATCATGCAACACTCCCGTAAAATAGGTTGGTTTATCGTCCTGATCATAGGAAAGATCGCCACTGGCCCTTACCCAGCGGATTTTCCCATCGTGAAATCCCTGTAGTGGATACTCGACATCACACTTGATACCCTGGCTAATATTAGCCTCTACCGCATCGGTCACTAAAGCTTGGTATTTACTATCAATTTGGGCAATTGCAGCTTCATAGGTCATTTGCTCATCAGGATGAAAGCCAAATATTTCCTTAAGCCGCTAGGACGGGGTAAATTCACGGGTTGTAAGTTCTATAGACCACATCCCCATTGCGGCTGAATCCATGGCAATACCCAGCATTTTATTACTAATATTTAATTCCTGCTGAATTTTTTTTAGTTCGGTGATGTCATTAAAAGTAATGATAGCGCCGGTATTTTTATGATTTGCCTGTTGCACGTAAGGCATCGTCATTACCTGGTACCATTTACCATTATTTGTTTCAACTTCTTTGGTGATTACACTGCCATCGGCCAATACTTTTTTAACATCATCAATGATGGTTTCAAATTTGATATTGGTAGAAATATTACTGAGCGGCCTGCCAATATCCGTTTCCAGTAAGTTGATCTGCTTGACTGTACCCGGAGAAAACTTCATTAACCGCAGCTCATTGTCAATAAATAACTGACCGTTGATATTACTCCTGAAATAGTTATTCAGGTCGTCATTAATTTCCAACAGCTCTTTGTTTTTTAGCTGGTAATCTGCGTTAATGGTATGGAGTTCTTCATTCACAGATTGCATTTCCTCATTGGTACTTTGCATTTCTTCGTTGGCTGAGATCAGTTCCTCATTAAAGGATTGTAAGTTTTCATTGGAGGCATCCAGTTTTTCATTGGAGAAGTGAAGTTTGTCTTTTGATTCCCTTAGTTCCTCTTCCAGGTTAACAACATATTGGTCAAGATATATTTTTTCATCATATACGTTATCGTTTTGTAATGAAGTGACTGATTTATCTTCAATGAAAGTGACCAGTAACAAATTCTCTTCACCTTTTAATACCAAAGGGCTTACAGACAGGCTTACCTTAACAATAAGCTGCCCCTGTTTGATTTTTATTCCGTTTAGAACAATATTTTGTTTTGTTTTTAATGCCTTTTTGCTCAAGGTATTAAAAGCCACCGCAAGCGGTTTTGGTAACAGTTCTGATAGGTTTGAGCTGAAATGTTTATGAAGTAAATACTTGGTTGTATCTCCATAGGATTTGACCACCTGGTTATTTTCATCAACACAAACTGCAAAGTAATCCAATTTTTTAGCCAAGCTCTCGTGCATTGCTTCGGCCAATGAATGATTTGTATTTTTAGATGCCTCTTCCTGAGAAAAACGAGAAGGTTTTCGTTTGGTATCCAAAAATTCAGGCATTGCAAATGCGTCAAAGCTTACGGCCCGTTTTGTTTCCAGGTTCTTATAAATCTTCCATTTTTTATGGGAGACTTCCAGGTTTTTGATAATGGGCATCGGGTTTTCACTGGAACCTAAGAATAAATATCCGCCCTTTTTTAGCCCGAAAAGCAACATTGCAAATACTTTCTTTTGCAAAACCGGTGCCATATAAATAAGCAGGTTACGGCAGCTTATCAAGTGCATATTGCAATATGGGGGGTTTTTCACCAGGTCGTGCTGTGCAAAGATCAGCATCTTGCGTATGGCTGGCTTCACCCTGTAATTGTCCCCCTCTTTTAAGAAGTACTTTTCAAGTAGATCAGCGGGTACATTTTTTGAAATACTCTTATTATAAACCGCCTTGCCTGCATGTACCAAAGCAGCGCTATCAATATCAGTAGCAAAAATCTTTACTACGATATCTGCTAATCTACCTGTTAACTGCTCGGCTATCAATATGGCTATGGAATAGGCTTCTTCGCCGGTCGCGCACCCGGCAACCCATACTTTAAACTCCTCATCAGGGCTTAAGCTTTCGAGAATGCCGGGTATTACGTTGCTTTTTAAAAAATCAAATGCTTCCTTATCCCTGAAAAATGAAGTAACGCTGATCAGGAATTCTTTGGTCAGGGCCTCTACCTCTTTAGGGGTAACTTTTAGAAAATCAAGATAATTCCCCAGCGTTGTAAAATTGCCAAAGGACGCCCTTCTTTTAGTCCTTCGTAATATCGTAGGTAATTTATAGTCTGTAAAGTCAAGTGGCGACCTTTCTTTGATCAGGTCAATAATTGCTGTAAGGTTTTTTTCATCATCCGCTTCATCGACAGTAAAGTTTCCTTCGTTTTTTACATAATCTTCTATGGCATCCGGCATGGCTGTAGGTTCCATGACAAAATCTACTACCCCGGTAGCGATAGCATGGGATGGCATGCTGCCAAACTCCGAAGTGTCAGGGTCACGGGCCATCACCATGCCACCTGCCTTCTTTATTGCCTTAACGCCTTCCGTACCATCAGCACCTAAACCGGACAGAATAATACCAATTGCCTTTTTGCCGGAATCTTCCGCAAGTGAATTAAAGAACGTATTGATCGTTAAATGAGGGCCTTTAATTTTTTCTTTAGCCGTTAAATATAATTTATTGCGCCGGATGGTCATGAACTTATCACTCGGAATAAGGTACACCTGGTTGCATTGAACCGTCATTCCATTTTGAGCTTGTTCAACTTTAAGCTTACTGTGTTTTGCCAGTAATTCCACCATTCTGCTCTTAAAATCAGAAGATAAATGTTGCACAATGATATAAGATACACCATCTAAAGGAGTATGGTCAAAAAACGCATTGATCTCTTCCATGCCGCCTGCGGAGGCGCCGATAGCAATGATATGGTGAGGGTCAGCTTTCAACATGGCAGAATTTTAAAGAGCGGTATTAGAATTTTTAAAAATTCTTAGAGTGTAGAAAAATGAGATAAATCAAACTTACAACAAAATTTCTGTAAATGAGCTGTGATTTAAGCGCAATCCTTTAAAACTGAATCGACAACCATTCGAGAAGTAAATGTTAAAATGAATGCACCCTAATTGATGTCCTTGTTACGATACACGAATTGGCCGTTATGGAATTTAAAGGCCATCCTTTTTCTCTCTTTAGCAAGGGGACATTTCCTATAAGTTATACTTATAAATTACAACATTCAGTTTTAGAATAGTCAACCGATAATCGCATAGCACCGCATCCACAAAATTAGCACCGCAGGTAAACCGTCAAGGGTACATGAACGGCGCGGTATATATAAAAGGAAGGCAGCGCCGCCCTTGACAATTTCCCTGCTTACTGCTGCCTGTTGTTTAAGCGTAGCAATGAGTTAGTATGTGCTGAATTTAATTTGCTTGCCCTGTAATAAAAACAGAAGCAAAGCGTCATAAGGAGGTGCCGGGCGAAAGTCCGGACGTATTTACAAATTACCTGGCTTCGGCTGATTGGTTTCTGTAAATGCGGAAATCTCTCACCGGCCAGTTCATCCGCCGGGACGCCCTTCTGAAATAGTTGCAGGGGATCAGTGATTCCCGGTCTGAATCACCTTCTAATTGGTAACAATGAAGGCCGGACTATCCGAAAAGAGGAATGTCACTCCTCAGCAAGCTGTCAAAATTCTCGAACAAAATGGCTTAAAAATAAGTGAAAAAGAAGCCGAAGAAATCTTGGATTTCTTATATTTTTTAGGTAAATTAACTGTAAATCAATACTTTAATAAAGACAAAAACAGCAATTTAAAACATCCTCCATTATGAATTCTGCCTACTTGTACGTGCGTGTCAGCACCGATGAACAAAAACGAAAGGGATACTCATTGCCGGAGCAGGAAGACCGCTTATTGCGTCACTGCGAACAAAATAATATCGAGGTTAAGGGCATTTTCCGGGAAGATTATTCCGCAAAAAACTTTAACCGCCCGGAGTGGACAAAGCTTTTGGGCATCCTTAAGAACAGGAAGAAAAAAGACCAGGATAATGTTCTCTTTATAAAGTGGGACAGGTTCAGCAGAAATATAGAGTTTGCCTATCAGATGATCGGCATATTGCGCAGTCATAATGTTCAGGCGATGGCTATTGACCAGCCCATCGATTTCAAAATACCGGAAAGTACTGTAATGCTTGCAGTCTATTTGGCAGTGCCTGAATCGGAGAATACCCGCAGGGCATTGAATACCTTAACAGGTATGCGCCGGGCAAGGAAAGCCGGACGTTGCGTGTCGACAGCACCAAAAGGCTATCAAAATCTTTCGCATCCAGACGGAAGAAAGTACATCGCTCCAAAGCAGCCCGAGGCGGGATTAATGCGATGGGTATTTACCGAGTTGGCCACAGGCAATTACAGCGCAGAACAGGTGCGTAAGATGGCTTACAGCAAGGGATTTAAGTGTGAGCGTAACAATTTCTGGAAGATTATACGCAATCCCATTTATTGCGGGACTATCGTAGTACCTCCTTATGAAGATGAAGAAATACAGTTTGTCAAGGGTCAGCATGAACCATTAATTTCTGAAAGCTTGTTTTACGAGGTGCAGGACGTTTTAAATGGCAATAAGAAGAAAACGGTAATCAAGATAGTTTCAACAGATATGCTGCCTTTAAGGGGCTTCTTAGAGTGTCCTGACTGTCACAGGATGCTTACGGGCAGTGCCTCTAAAGGCAGGCACGGCAATTACTTTCATTATTACCACTGTACAAGCGGTTGCAAATGTCGCTTCAAAGCCGCGACTGTCAACGAATATTTCGAGAATGAATTGTTGAACTTTCAGCTTGCGCCCGGTATTGGCGAACTGTACAAACGCGTTGTAATGGATATTTATCAATCGGAACACCGGGGAGATTTGGACGAGCGTAAAGCCATTTTAGCGGAAATTGAACGTCAGGAAGGCATGTTGTCAAATGCAAGAAAACAGATCGCTTCAAATGAAATTGAAGCAGACGACTTTAAAGCGATCAAAGCGGATTGTAATAAAGCATTGAAACTAATGGAGGATAAATTGGAAAACCTGCCAAGTAAAAGTGATAGCTTAAGGACGATTGAAAGCTTACTTGATATTCTGGTAGCCAAGTTCTCTAATATCCAGATGCATTTTAAACGGTCATCGGTAGTAGAAAAGCGCAAATTGATCGGTTCGATGTACCCCAAAAACCTATGTTTTGACGGAATAGGACATCGAACCCCTTATCTTAGCGCACCGCTTTCTCTTATATTGCAGATTAACAAGCAGTTACAAGGCATAAAAAAAGGGGAAAAGTTATCTTTAAATAACCTTTCCCCTCTGGTAGCCCGTAGGGGAATCGAACCCCTGTTTCTAGAATGAAAATCTAACGTCCTAACCCCTAGACGAACGGGCCAAATTTTTGAAATTCTGAAATTAGAATCCCTTATTTTGGGATGGCAAAGATATAGCTTTATCAGAATTTTTAAAACTTAATTTCAAAAAAAATGCAATAAGCCCGTAAGGTTATTGTGATTGCTCCGTCAAAAAAACAAAGTTGGACCTCGGTTATTATTAATTCAGCGGGTTTAATGTTTACTTTTATATCAAACCTTTTGAGCGATCTATGAAAGCTGGCTGATTAAAACAGCCCATATCAAATAATTATGAAGACTTACGATGCTATTGTAATTGGCGCCGGGCAGGCGGGTGGCCCACTGGCTAAAAAACTTGCGCTTGCGGGAAAAAAAACCGCACTGATCGAAAAAAGATATGTGGGTGGCACTTGTGTAAATGATGGCTGCACCCCTACCAAAACCTGGGTTGGCTCGGCAAAGATGGCTTATATGGCCTCAAAAAGTGCAGAATTGGGTGTTGTTATCAAAAGCTTCAAGGTTAACATGAAGCAGATCAAAAAGCGTAAGGATGATATTGTAATGCAATTTCGTAATGGCGGTCAGAAGGGATTAGAACAAACCAAGGGTCTTGATCTGATATTTGGCGAAGCAACTTTTACAGGTGAGAAAACTATTTCGGTCAAATTAAATAATGGCAAAACCAGCGAGATGAAAGCCGATTTGATTTTTATGAATACCGGATGCAAACCCATCATACCAGAGATTGACGGCATCAACGATATTGATTATTTAACATCCACCTCGATCCTCGAACTGGATAAAGTACCCGAGCATTTATTGATTATCGGCGGTAATTATATCGGTTTGGAATTCGGGCAGATGTTTAGTCGGTTTGGAAGCAAAGTTACTGTGGTAGAGAGAGGGAAACGCATTGTTGCCAGAGAAGATGAAGATGTTTCTGAAGAACTTACAAAGATACTGGAGGCAGAAAACATTAAGATACTAACCGATTCGCAAACTCTAAAACTAAAAAAGACTGCTAAAGGCAATATATCAGCTACGGTTTCAATTGCTGGAAAAGAAGCCCAAGTAAAATGTTCTCATATATTGGTGGCGATCGGTCGTGCACCGCAAACAAGGAGTTTGGGACTGGACAAAAGTGGTGTAAAAACAGATGAACGCGGTTTTATTAAAGTTGACGGCAAACTCGAAACCAATATAAAAGGCATTTATGCTTTGGGCGATGTAAAAGGCGGCCCGGCATTTACGCATATATCTTATAACGATTACACTATTGTCTATCGCAACCTAATTGAAGGCACAAACTATACCACCGATGACAGGCCAGTACCCTATTGTATGTTTACAGACCCGCAATTAGGCAGGATAGGTTTAGATGCAACAGAGGCCCAAAAGCAAGGTTTGAATTTCAAAGTCGCCAAATTACCCATGGCTTATGTAGCTCGCGCAATTGAAACCGGCGATACCCGCGGATTTATGAAAGCGATAGTGGATCCGAAAACAAAAAAGATATTAGGCGCAACGGTTTTGGGTCCGGAAGGTGGCGAGATCATGACGGTACTGCAAATGGCAATGGAAGGTGGCATTACTTACGACCGTATCCGCTATTGCGTGTTCGCGCACCCGTTATATTCCGAATCGCTGAATAACCTTTTTATGGCTATTGAAGATTGATCGCTTATGATTAAGGTTGAGCATTTAAGCAAGCATTTTGGTGCTGTAAAAGCAGTTGATGACATCTCGTTTGAAGTAAAAGAGCATGAGAACCTCATCCTTTTGGGCACAAGCGGTTGCGGCAAAACCACTACGCTGAAAATGCTCAATCGCCTTATCGAACCAACAAGTGGTCGCATCCGGATAAACGATAAGGACGTTTTAACTCAATCGCCCGAAGAATTACGCCGGGGTATTGGTTATGCATTGCAAAACAATGGCCTATTCCCGCATTATACAATCGCCGAAAATATTGCCATTGTGCCTCAATTATTGAAGTGGGATAGCAAACGAATTGAAAAGCGCGTAAGCGAATTATTGGATAAACTGCATCTTTCAACGGACCAGTTAAAACTCTATCCTAACGAACTAAGCGGAGGCCAGCAACAGCGCGTCGGCCTGGCCAGGGCCTTAATGGCCGATCCACCCATATTGCTGATGGACGAGCCTTTTGGTGCATTGGATAATATCACCCGTTCAAAAATACAGGCGGAATTTAAAGAGTTGGATGAACTGAAAAGGAAAACCATTATTATGGTGACGCATGATGTGCAGGAAGCTTTTGAACTGGGCGACCGTATATGCCTGATGGACAAAGGAAAGATCGTACAAATAGGCACCTCAGCTGAGTTGCTATTCAAACCTGCCAATGATTTTGTAAAGGATTTTTTGAAAGAACAGCGTTTGCAACTGGAATTTAAAGCAGTAAAAATAAAAGACCTTTGGAACTGGCTGCCTGTCGCGAAAGCAAACACTACCGGCCGGTCGTTATCCATTAATACAGATGTATGGGCCGGTATGAAAAGCCTTGGAGAGGGGCAATCCGCCCTTCTGAATATTACCCATGACCATGAAACGAAGTTGGTTGGATTTGAGCAGTTAATGTCGGCATTTTACAAATATCAAAGCACCCGCCCGCATGAATGAGCATCAGCAAACCTTATGGGAATTCATGAACCAGCAAAGCGATAAGCTGTTCACACAAACTTTGCAGCATATCGGGCTTACCTTTATTTCGTTGCTGATAGCGGTTATAATAGGGCTGCCTTTAGGCATCTGGATAACACGAAAGAAGCAATTTTCAGGCGTTATATTAGGCATCGCGGGAGTATTGCAAACTATCCCGAGTATTGCCCTTTTAGGGTTTATGATTCCCCTGCTGGGCATCGGCGCCAAACCTGCTATTGTTGCGTTGTTATTATATGCTTTGCTTCCCATTATTCGCAATACTTATACTGGTATAGAGGGTGTCGACGCATCCGTAAAAGAAGCTGCCCTGGCTATGGGTATGAGCAAATGGCAGGTCTTATCCAAAGTGGAGTTGCCCCTGGCTATGCCAGTTATTTTGGCTGGAATTCGAACGGCAACTGTAATTAATGTGGGTGTAGCTACGCTGGCATCTTACATCGCCGCGGGTGGTTTAGGCGAGTTTATTTTCGGTGGGATATCACTGAACAATACCAATATGATATTAGCCGGGGCTATTCCTGCGGCTTTACTGGCTATCATTTTTGATTTCCTGCTTTCAAGAGTACAAAAATCGAATTTTAAGAAAGTTAAAACCGCCACTAAAATCCTGCCATTGCTACTATTAATAATGGCATGTTTTTACTTCATACCATCAGCCTATGGCGGGAAATTGACTGCCGGCTTTACGCCCGAATTTATGGGTCGGCAAGACGGCAACCTCGGGCTCCAGAATAAGTATGGGTTGAAGATCCATACCATCGTTATCAGCGATGCGGTGATGTACAAAGCCGCCTATGAAAAGCAACTGGATGTCATCAGCGGTTACTCAACAGATGGTCGCCTAAAAGCTTACAACCTGGTGGTTTTGGATGACGATAAAAAGATATTCCCGCCTTATTACGCAGCACCTATTGTGAGGGAAGAGGCATTAACGCAATTTCCTGACCTTGAAAAGACATTAAACCTGCTTTCAGGCAAAATAAACGACTCTGTAATGACCGAATTAAATTACCGGACTGACTATCTTCACCAAAGCCCGGAGAGGGTGGCCGAAGACTTTTTAAGATCAAACGCGTTATTGAAACCAGCGCATAACGGAAACGTGGGAATTGTACGTATCGGTTCGAAAATATTTGGCGAGCAATATATCCTTGCCAATATGTACAGCCTGCTGATAAAAGGCTATACCGATTATGACGTAACCACTAAAACCGGCCTCGGCGGGACAAAAATTTGTTTTGATGCCTTGACGAATAACCAGATAGATTTTTACCCGGAATATACAGGTACAGGTTTGCTGGCAATTCTTCAACCACCATCGAAAACCGTTGATTCGCTTAGCGTTGACAAGGATAAGAGTTATGATTATGTGGCAAGGGAATTTGAATTGAAATATAATATAAAATGGCTAAAACCGATTGGGTTTAATAATGCGTATGCTTTAATGATGCGCGAAAAACAGGCAAAACAACTCAACATTAAAACAATTTCGGATTTAAAACGATTTCTGGAAAGCAAGTAATTTATGGACCTGGCCGACTATTATAAAAAAGTAAGAAAACTGACGGAACAAATCTGCGCACCTCTGCATACCGAGGACTACGTGGTGCAGCCTATTGCCGATGTGAGTCCGCCCAAATGGCATTTGGGGCATACCTCGTGGTTTTTCGAAACTTTTATCCTTAAGCCATATTTCATGGGTTACCAGGAGTTTAACCGTGAATACAATTTCGTGTTTAACAGCTATTATGAAACCGTTGGTGCACGTGTTATCCGCACCGACAGGGGAAATCTGAGCCGCCCTACTGTTGCCGATATTTACAAGTACCGGGAGTATGTTGACGAGGCTATGGATAAATTCCTTTTCCAGGAACTATCTGCTGACGTACAAGAGTTATTGATACTCGGCCTCAATCACGAAGAGCAGCACCAGGAACTTTTGTATACCGATATGAAGTATATTTTAGGGCACAATCCATTGTTCCCGGCTTATTCGAAGGATTATGTTTCACCAGGGGCCGATGGTAACGGCGATGGAAAATTCATCAAGATAAAAGAAGGTATTTACGAGATAGGTTTTAATGGCGAAGGTTTTTGTTTTGACAATGAATTAGGCAGGCATAAATTTTATTTGAATCCATTTGAGATTAGCGCAACCCTTGTTACCAATCGGGAATACCTGCAGTTTATCAATGGTGGCGGTTACCAGGATTTCCGCTACTGGCATGCCGAGGGCTGGGATTGGGTGAACAAAAATCACGTTACAGCGCCTTTATATTGGCATAACATTAACAACACGTGGCATCATTATACTTACACAGGTTTGCAGCAACTCGATTTGGACGGTACACTTTGCCATATCAGCTATTTTGAAGCATCGGCGTTTGCGGCCTGGAAAGGCTTTCGCCTGCCTACCGAATTTGAGTGGGAAGCCTCGGCAAATAGATTAAACTGGGGAACCCGCTGGGAATGGACAGAAAGTGCCTACCTGCCCTACCCGGGATTTGTAAAAGCTCCCGGCGCCATCGGCGAATACAATGGCAAATTCATGGTAAACCAACAGGTATTACGCGGTGCATCAGAAGTAACTTCGCCGGGACACAGCAGGGCGACTTACCGTAATTTTTTTCAAACACATCTACAATGGCAATTTACCGGGATAAGATTGGCACGGTAATTATTACTTAAAAAGCATATGGCATCTCCATCAACAACATTAGAGCTTAAAAGCTCCATAGATAAAAAAAACCGCCAGTTTTATAACGATGTTATAAGAGGTTTAAACTCAACTCCAAAGCGGTTGAGCTCAAAATATTTTTATGATGCCAATGGCGATAAGCTGTTCCAGGACATCATGAATTGCCCGGAATACTATCCAACCCGCTGTGAGCTGGAGATATTTTCAGAAAAAACAGCCGAGATATGCAAAGCTATTATAGCGGACGGCGATGCCTTTGACCTGATAGAATTGGGTGCGGGTGATGCTACGAAGTCGGCGTACCTGCTCAAATATCTATTGGAACAAAAAGCAGATTTTACTTACGTGCCAATAGATATATCGGAAAATGTGATATCCTACCTCAATATTACCTTGCCGGTAACCTTGCCGGGGATAAAAATACACGGCCTTAACGGCGATTATTTTGACATGTTAACAGAGGCCGCCTCTGTTTCGGACAGGCGCAAGGTAATTATGTTCCTGGGTTCTAACATCGGGAATATGCTGGTTAGTGAAGCACAGGATTTTTGCGGCAACCTGCGCCGGCATCTGTCAAAAGGCGATATGGTATTAATGGGCTTTGATTTAAAGAAAAATCCAAAGACAGTTTTAGCGGCTTATAACGATAAAGGCGGAATAACTAAAAAGTTCAACCTGAACTTACTGGAAAGAATAAACCGTGAACTATATGGTGACTTCGACCTGGCAAAATTTGAACATTATCCAACCTATGACCCAGAAAGCGGTGCCTGCAAAAGCTACCTCGTAAGTTTAGAAGACCAGGAGGTTACGCTTAATCATCGCGAACATATCCAGTTTTTCAAGGATGAGTGCATCCATATGGAAATCTCTCAAAAGTTTACCGTCTTACAAACGGAGCAAATAGCCGAAAATGCCGGTTTCGCACCTGTCGATTGCTTTTTTGATAGCAAGGGATGGTTTTTAGACGCGGTTTGGATAGCAGGGTAAACTATAAAACCTTCGGGTTCAATTCTGAATCTATTAACTCACCCACGGGTTTATCCATCAGCCATTTTGCGCGGTCATTTTTTTGCCATTGATTTTTTGGTTCCGAAACCCGCGCCCCGTCAGCCAGGTAAATAATAGTCATCACCTGGCGCATTTTATTCGAGTTATTACCCGGCGCATTATGGATAGTAAAACCTCTGTGAAAAGTAGCATCACCAGCGTTCATCGTTGTCGCACGGCTTATCGGGAATTTATGTTTTTTTACATAGTCATCAAATGCGCTTTCTGATTCATCAGATATCTCAAAATCAAAAATAGACCCTTTATCAAACGAGCCTGAAGCAAAGGTGAGCATGCCCATATCCACATCAATATCCATCAAAGGCATCCACATGGTAATGGTGTTATTGGTATCTATTGGCCAATAGTATTGGTCCTGGTGCCAGGGAGTAGGGCCACCGCCGGCCTCTTTGAAAAGGGCCTGGTCGTGATAAATGCGAACATTTTCAACACCTAAAAGGTCAGCGGCAATTTTTGCCAGTCTTTTTGATAATACAAACTGCTTCACGCCCTCATCAACCCGCCATAAATTCATGATCTGTAAAAATGCCTTGCCATACGTATCTCGGTCCTGCATTTTGCGCCTTTCGGTGTTATATTTCTCGGCGGCGTCTACAATAACAGGGCGATAAATAGCTATCTCATCGGGTGATAATATATTTTTAACAAGCGTATGCCCTTTTTCTGAAAATTCGTTTACGTTTTCAGAGGATACTTTTTTAAAGTCATCCAATTTTTGCAGCCCGGAAATTTGCATATTTAGTATTCTAAGTTTATACCAAAAATAGGCTAAGGCCGGTTCGAAAAAAAATGAAGAAAGTGGTTTATTAATGGATTATTTTATCCTTATATTGCATTGTGAATTTATTTTTATTAAAATAAGCAATGATTAAAGCTTCTTACGAGGTTCTTCAGCCTGCAACCGGGCAGTCATTTCTCATCAGGAAATTTGGTAAACTGGCATTTGATGCCCCTTATCATTTTCACGAGGAATTCGAGCTTACCTATATCGTTCACGGCAGTGGAAAGCGCTACGTGGGCAGTCATATGGAAGATTTTTCATCTGGCGATCTTGTCTTGTTGGGCCCTAATCTACCTCACTGCTGGAAAGTGGAGCCCGGTAAAAAGGATGAGGAGGAAGCCAGTGCCATTGTCGTACAATTCCATGCGAATTTCCTGGGAGATGATTTTTTTGATAAAGCAGAACTGCAAAGCATCAAAAAGCTATTTCAACGGAGCGAAAGTGGGATAAGCTTTAGCCCGGTGCTAAGGAATACCATTAACAAAAGCATGAAATTATTGGCCGATGAAAAAAGCAATTTCAAAATGCTTATTAGCTTGCTCGAAATTATGCAACGGTTATCGGTTTCATCAGAATATAAATTACTGGATCGGCAAAGAAGTGTTGCCGAGCAGACGCGTGCCGAGCAGGAAAGGATAAATCCAGTGTTTGCCTACCTGGTTGAAAATTTCAGAGGACGGGTTTCCCTGGATGAAGCATCCGGCATAGCACATATGACGCCAAATGCGTTCTGTAAATATTTTAAGAAAATCACACGTAAAACCTTTATGGAAACGGTGATCGAGTACCGCCTCAACTACGCCACTCAGCAACTGATACAAACAGACAAACCAATCTCAGACATTTCCTTCGACAGCGGGTTTGGCGACGTATCGCACTTTTATAAAATGTTTAAACACAAAATGCACCAGAGCCCGCTCAATTACCGCAAAAATTTTATGCGTGAGTTTGATAAGTCCGACGGTGAGAAAGTATTAGCCTGATACAATTTATTGTACCGACCATACCGCAATACCATAAGGGGGCATAGTTACCGTCATTGCATTCGGGGCACCAGGTTGTACCACTATATTCGCTTTGGTAATGCCATGCAGCTGTTTAACTTTTGTTTCCTTACCTGTGAGCTGAATAGCTACGACCTCGTCCTTATCCGAAAGATTTACGGTCACAACGACCCTTTGTGCGCCTTGATGCCGCTCAAATGAATAAACATTGTCGCTGCTATTCAATAAGGTTTTATAGGCACCGTGGATAATAACAGGGTTTGCTTTGCGCAGGGCGGTCATCTCCCGATAAAAACTCCAGAGCGAATTAGGGTCATTCTTTTCTTCTTCGAGGGAAACGCCATCGTTGGGTTTGTCATTGGTATTGAACTTATCCTTCCATGGCCCCTTTATTTGATACCAATAGGCCATGCCCTTGCCCTGGTCGCTTTTGTACCATTCAAAAGCCGACCGGTTGGGGATATCGTTGGCGTCGGTAGCACTCAAACTGGCATTGGTACCGGTCATGCCCAACTCCTGGCCGTAATAGATTGAAGGCACGCCACCAATCAACAGGTTAAGCGCAGCACCTATCTTAAGTTTCGAAAGATCACCTTTGACACCGTAGCTAAACCGCGCCATATCGTGGTTCTCAATGAATATGATTTGTTGTTTACCCTTGGGCGTAACGATAAAAGCAGAATCGGCGGCTGCGGCAATTTGCGCCTTTTTAAATGAGCGGATCGCAAAGGTCAGCCTGAAATCAAAAACCCTGTCGACGCCGCCATTGGTAAGGTAATCGACCCCCAGCGAGCCCCAATCAGCTTGTTCGGCAACAAAATTGACCTTGGGGTTTACCTTTCGCAACTTGCCAAACAACGGATTCCAGAAGTTTTTGAAAAGATCTTTTAGTTGCGGTTTGGTATCCAGGTCATCCATCATATGATCGAGCCGGAAGCCATCTACGCCATCATCAAACTTGCCGTCCCCGTTCGGATCCATCCAATACTTGAACAGCTGGTAATTATAGGCAAGCACTTTCGGGCTTTCCAGGTTAACGGTGGTAATGCGTTTATAAACGCCATCATAACCTTTCAGGCCCTGCAGCCCCATCACTATATTTGACGGCTTGGTATGCGCTGAATCATCGTACAAAAGGTAATCAGCATATTTTGATTTGGGGTTGCTAATTCCATCTTTCCACCAAATATGGTCCTCGGTAACGTACTGCGTTTCCATATCCATATACAGCTTCATTCCGCGGCGGTGAAGTTCCCTTACCAGCGCCAGGTAGTCCTTCGTGGTGCCATAAGTGGGGTCGATCTTCTTAAAATCATTCGCGAAATAGTTATGATAAAAAGGCGAATCGTACAATGGCACCATCAGGATGGCGGTCGCGCCTAATTGCTGAATATAATCCAGTTTCTGGCGGATGCCATTCAGGTCGCCATGTCCGTCGCCATTACTGTCATAAAAGCTGCGCTGGAAAATATGATAGATAACCTCATCCTTGACCGCGGGAATTTTGGACGCTTTTTTATGTGTTTGGGCAGATAAATTTAGCCCGCAAAGCAGGCAAATTGCCAGCAAGACTCTAGTTCGCATTTTGAAGGTTTCTTTGGTAGCTAAAGTAAAATAAGCGATTATTTATAACAATGAAGAACTTATTTAAAAAGTGGGAAAATTTATCTCAAAAATCGCACTGCTATTCCACTAATAGTTAATGTATCCCAATTATGAATAATATCCTCCATTATTTTGCCAATTGCGCTATTTTCTAAACGCGCATATAGCTGTTACTTTGCAGCCTCTTTTGACGCACCTGTGGGATGTCATCAAAAGCTACTTTTTAAGTAAAAAAAGACCGATGGGAATTCTGTGCAAAGCTGCGATAACAGATGGAGTTGGAAACTTTGAGGTGGGTGAGATTGAGGTGGGTGATCCAAAAGATGATGAGGTGCTTGTCAAACTCAAGGCGGCAGGGCTTTGCCATACAGATTTCGATTCGCTTAGTTGGGGTAAACAACTGGTTATAGGGCACGAGGGAGCAGGAATAGTTGTTAAAACAGGGAAAGATGTAAAGGGATTAGTGCCGGGTGATAAGGTGATCTTAAACTGGGCCATGCATTGCGGGCATTGTTTTCAATGCCTGCAAGGCAACCAACATCTTTGCGAAGTAGCCTCGCCTGTCGCCGCAGGCAGCAACGGTTATACACCCGGCCATGCCGACCCATCCGGGACACTTTTTAATGGCCAGCCGATACACAGGTCATTCAATATCGGCACACTTTCTGAATATACTTTAGTAAAAGAATCCGCCCTTGTAAAAAATCATTCCGAAAAAATGAGTTTTCCGGCGGCCAGCATTATTAGCTGCGGGGTAATGACGGGCTATGGCTCGGTTGTCAATGCCGCCAAAGTAAAAGAAGGCTCATCGGTAGTAGTTCTTGGTACGGGAGGTGTTGGGCTAAGTGTGATACAGGGCGCCAAAGTTGCTAAAGCCGGTATGATCATCGCAATAGATATCAATCCGCACAAACTTACCATGGCACGGGCCTTTGGGGCAACTTATAGTCTGCGGGCCAGTAAAAATGATAACGGCCTGCTAAGAGCCGCTGAACAGGTGAAAGCGCTGACAGATGGCCGCGGCGCCGATTATGCTTTTGAATGTACCGCAATACCCGAACTGGGCGCTGCACCGCTGGCTATGATTCGTAATGCCGGTACGGCAGTGCAGGTAAGCGGCATAGAGCAGGAAATTACGATTGACATGAATCTTTTTGAGTGGGATAAAACCTACATTAATCCATTATACGGCAAATGCAGGCCGCAAATTGATATTCCAGATATTATTAACTTATACGATGACGGGCAGATGCTGCTGGAGGAAATGATAACCCGTACCTATAAATTAAATGAAATTCATAAAGCCTTTGATGACCTACTTGGAGGCAGAAATGCCAAAGGTGTCATCGTATTTGAATAATAATAAAATGCCCAGATTCAGAACAGTAGAGATTTCTAATCCTCAGTTTGAAGCAAACGGTTTACGTTTTATTACAGTAAAAACACGAAACCTGAAAGGGCGCGGTGATATTTGCGTATACGCGCCGTCCCAATTTGAAAAAAACGATGTATTGCCTGTCGTGATATTATTGCACGGGGTATATGGTAGTGCATGGAGCTGGGCATACAGCTCGGGAGTGCATATCAAATTAAATGAATTGATACAATCGGGTCAATTGCCACCAATGATATTGGCTATGCCCTCTGACGGACTTTGGGGCGATGGTTCAGCTTATTTGCCGCACAATGGACTCGACTTTGAAAAGTGGATAGCCGAAGATGTTGTTGATGCCGTGACTTCGTGTATTGACGGAGCGCATAAAAACTCTCCTTTGTTTATCGCTGGCCTTTCAATGGGTGGTTTTGGTGCATTACGCATTGGCGCAAAATATGGTCACAAGTTCAGGGCCATGTCGGGCCTTTCGTCTATCACCAGTTTGCCCCAGATGAAACTTTTTGTACAGGAAAGCCTGAAAAGTTATGTTCAACAAAATATCACTGATGAGGATTTGCTGGCTACCTTTAAACATTACCGCCACCAGTTACCCCCAATGCGTTTTGATTGTGGTACCGATGATCTGCTGATCAACCACAATCGCGAGTTGCACCGTAAAATGGCGAAAGAAAGCTTGCTGCACACTTATGATGAGAATCCGGGCGGGCATGAGTGGCCCTATTGGTCGGAACATATCATCACTACACTAAAATTTTTTGCAAAGCACCTCGAGCTTAAAAAATAGGCTTGCGTTTGTAAGTAATTGACATCATTTGGGGTTTGAATTATACAGATGCAAATTGCTAAATTGCATCATCATGAAAGCAAAACCTATCCTAATCATTTTCAGTATTTTATTGCTGATTACCGTCGCGGCTTTTTTTGTAAGGAGCCGCACTATGGTAAAACCGCAAAAAAATGAGGTTTACCAATTCCTCGTCTTATTCAACAACAAACTTCAAAGTGGCAATACGGACAGCGTGCTCAATGCCTTTGAGATAAATAAAAAGAGAGAGATTTTAGTGCGCCTGGTAAATGTACTTACCAATAAAACGGGATTGAAAGGGAATGAGTCGCCATTATTCAAACTGGCACTGGATATTGATAAAACCGATATCAGGATATTAAACAATGAGCTTGCTGAAGCATCTATACCGGTCAATTTCTCCAACGACAGCGTGCCGCTGCAAACATCAGTGCTAAAATTTAAAGTACGCAGGATAACTGCGCACAATTATAAAATAGTACAGGTTGATGCTAACAAGATGATGACGGATTACCTTGCATATAATAATCTCGTAAAGGGCAAAACCCTAACGGATAAAGATATTTATAGCGAGGTTACTTTAAAGGCTTTTGAAACCGCCAAACAACTAAAAACAAAATATGATAGCGTTGTCTGGTTTTCGCACTATAACAATAAAACTTACTTCTACGTGGTAAAGGGTAAGTGGGACATGGACCTTGATATTTATCGTTATAAGGATACTGTGATCGATCCTTATAAAATGGGGCTTGTCGGGTCAGACCTAAAAGAGATCATCCCGGCGGATTACGATCTCATTCACACGATAGGTGCTACATTTCCGGGATTAGTGGAAGTTGAAAAAGGCGTGAAAAAAGGCTTTTATGACTTGGAAGGCAAAAATATATTGCCCGCAATTTATGATGAGGTATTACCGATCGGGGACGAAAACAACCTGGCCGTTTTGCGAAACGGGAACGACTATTTCTACCTTAAAAAAGACATGAGCGTTTCGGAGAAGACCGATCTTAAAGTCGCGGATTTTTTCCCGAAGGTCAAAAAGATGCGCGATTCTTATAATCTGTATAAAAGCGCGATTGAAGTTGTCACTGAGTACAACTCACGTAACAATCACGAAGCGCTCTACATACCGCCTTCCTACCTTGTTGATTTAAACCTGATCGCGAAAACGGAAAATTTCAAAAATCCGCTTAGAAAAATAGGTAATGAAGAAACCAATATTGACTATAATGTTGATTTCTCAAATCAAATAAAAAGTGAAAATAATTGGCTTGAGGCCTCTTTTTATTCGATCAGGAATTACTTCCTGGGAGGCCGCGAAGAATTTTACGATAGGAAAAACATTGTTATTGTTGATACTAAACGAAACCGGCTATTCGCGCAGAATATCCGAACCAATTATATGCCGGAAGAAGGCACCGATTCGCTGGAAGCGTGTGATATAAACTCGATCAGGGTCATAAATGACAGCCTGTACGAAGTGAAATCGGGCGCGACGCTTTGGTACGACCTGTATGACTCGACTAAAACCCTCACTGGCGGCACCTATTACCATTATTTGGCAGTCAAAAATAATAAACTGGTAGAATTGCCGAATTCAAGAATTTTTGGCTTCACAAAGTATATGAAAATGGACGACTCCTATTTAAACGGGTGTTACACAATAGCTCTTGGTTTAGGTTATGAGAATAAGGTGAAGACAAAGAAAATAGACCGCATTACACCAGAGTTGCTGCGCTATATGAAAAATGAGATATATGCAGATTACGCTTACAAGTTTAAGGACGAAAGGTGGATGAAAGTATTTGAGAATATGGATTCGTATGGTTATGACCGCGCAACCAAAGGGCCAAAAATACCGAATGTTTCGGTAGATGATTCATTGACAGACATTGACAAATACAACATCAACTGGATCAGCCAGAAACTGAAAGCCGGCAAACCTAATACCCTTGTTGCCAAATGAACATTGCTGTTAAATTACTACGTTATTTTGCCTTTCTCCTGATATTGATACTATGCCTGGGTACCCTGCAGTACTTGAGTTTTAAGCCGGATATCGCTTTTTTGAGATTAAAGCAGGTTGCTGTTAAAACTGGTTTCTATTTGCCCGCATTTTATGCTCACATTTTTGGCGCTGCTACTATTTTGATTGCCGGGTTCCTGCAATTTTCAAAAAGGGTAAATACCAATCGGAAATTGCATAAGACGCTGGGTAAGATATACGTATTTGGCGTATTATTTTTCGCAGCACCCGGGGCCTATGTTATGACATTTTTTATCCATCGCGGTACGTGTGTTTTTATTTCGTTCCTGGTACAAAACACGCTTTGGGTTACCTTTACCCTCTCTGCCTGGGTTTTTATCAAAAACAGGATGATAGACTCGCATATTATGATGATGCGCAGGAGTTATGCACTGGCATTTGCTGCCGTTACCCTGCGCTTTTATATATGGGCATTAACAGTCTGGGGTTACGGCGTTGCTTTCGAAAATAACTATATGATTATTGCATTTTCAAGTTGGATACCAAATTTACTGGTGGCAGAGCTTATAAATTATTATCACCGCAAAGGGATGTCATTGAGGAATGTGAAGGGCGCTGCAGGTTAAAAAATATTCTACCTTTATATAAATGAGAAGAAGGCCCTTTTATTTTTTGCCGCTGGGTATTGCTATTGGCATGGGCATCGGCATTGCGATAAACAGCATAGCAATAGGTGCAGGCGTTGGTGTGGCGTTGGGCATGGCAATGTCTGCGATATACGCCAATCGCGGGAAATAGTGTTTTTTACCTGGTAGCATAAACTTCGGTGCCTTCTAGCACAATATTATCCACATTATCTACGATCTCACGTATTTTCCCGTCAAGGTTTGCGACGGCAGTTTCCAACAGCTCGTAATATTCTTTTGGAGCGTTGTAATCTTCGGCTTTTATCAGGTCCATCATACCTTTCATGGTAGTAAGTGGCGCTCTGAATTCATGTGCCTGCATGTGCGCTATTTTTAATAGAGACTGGTTTTGGGCCAGTATCTTATGTTCACGTGTTTTACGGTCACTTACATCACGAATAATATAAGAAATGCCTATGATTTCATTATTGGTGTCTTTCGCTGTTTCAAACGAAGCCTCCCAATAAATGATGCCGTGCGCGCCGTAATCTGTCGAGCCTTCTTCAAAAGCTTTTTCGCCACCGAGCGCAAGGTTAAAGCCGGTAATAAACTTGCTTACAAAATCAGGGGCTAAAAACTTAATGAGCATGCTGCCCCTGGTAAGGTCGGTGCCATGTACTTTTTTGATGAAATTGAAAGCTACTTTATTAAAATCGAGCACCTCGCCGTTTTTACTAACAAGCACATGAAAGTTGGGCGCGCTTTCAAAAAATGACCGCAGCGTTATCTCGGCATTTTTGATTATTCGTTTTTGATCTTCAACTTCCAGCTTGTTTTTTTCGAGCATTTCAACACTTATCCTGTATTCCATCAGGTTAATCGCCTGTTTGGAAAGCATCTTCAGCATTAACTCCTGCTGCTTATTGAGCTTGTTTGGCTTTACGTCGATAACGCATATACTGCCTATCCTATGCCCGTCGCTGGTTATCAATGGAGCTCCGGCATAAAAACGGATATTAGGATCGTTTACCACCAGGGGATTATCAACAAAACGTTCGTCATTTGTTGCATCAGGCACAATCATAACCACGTCGTCTTGTATCGTATAATTACAAAATGATATATCACGCGGCATTTCTTTCACATCAGTACCAGTCCTAACCCTTAACCACTGCATATCCTGGTCAACCAACGTAAGTAACGCGACGGGAGTTTCGCAGGTATCAGAAGCCATTTGCACCAGGTCCTTAAACTCGCTGTCTGTTTCCAGGTTTAAAATTTTAAACCTTTCTACTGCCTGTAAACGGATATCATTATCAACCATTGTCCTGCTTAAGGTTTGCTGTTATTTACAATTGTATTTTGAACACTTTACTACGGCTTTTAGTCAAAAAAGGTTGTAAACACGCACTCAGGGCACTTTTTGAAATAACTCCTATAAGTTGTATTGAAGTATAATATGGGTTTGGTTAATGTTGATGCTCAACATTTTAAAGTACGGTTTCTATTTAAGGTGCATTCAACAAGGATGCATAATCCGATACCAATGGTATATGAAAGTAAATCGCCCCATAGAAATGTATCTCCTAAAACAAGCCTGCCAAACAGTGTATGCCTAAGCTTATCAATCCAAACGGCTTTATATAGCTGGCTGAATTCGATAGCATAGCAGATTATTAAACTAATAATGGCGATTTTTTTTATTGAAGACCCAATACAGAAAAACCTAACCATGAAGAATATCATTACAGCCCATAATACGTCACCAACCCACAGGGGTATCACAGCGAACTCCCTGGAAAGCAGCCCCGCTATAATGATGGCAAAAATTAAAGCCAGGTATCGTATCCTTGCTGTCAGCATATTTTAATTATCCACAGGTAAATCCCTGAATTGTTTTGGCGTCATTTTTTGATAGCCGGCCGGAACAGAAAATACTCCGTCGGGAACCGGCTCAAATTTGACTTGTTTTACAGTGGTAGTAACCGGTATTCCGTTTTGTTTTGTTGTAAAAGATAACGGCACCCCATGAGTAGTATCAAATACCGTTGTTAGATAATTGGGCACAATAACTAAATCTTTTGTAAACCAGGCTTCTGAACTGAGGCCGGTTGCCTGGTCGGTCAGCTCATATTTTGACGCTTTATAGCCTGCAATCGTTTTAGTTTCATTGGTTGCAACGTAAGTATAGCCTTTGCTTGCCGGTAATATTTCAATCTGCTCAGACTTACCGTAATCTATCACATATTTGGCGGTAGCTGACCTTAACAATACCCTCATAAAGGCAGTTGGTCTGTAAGTAATCACCGTTGTTGCGTCCGCGCCCGCCTGCTGAATGCTCACTGTTGAATCACTTTTGAAGTAAACAATAGCTGTTGCGGGTAAATAGGCCTTGTAGCTATTTAAACTATCAGGAAGTTGGTATTCAATATCATAGGTCACCGAGCCCTGTTTTATTTTTTTATGACTGCACGAGTTGAGCAGAATGAACAATGGCAGGGTACACAAAAATAATTTTTTCATATGATGGCATTATGGCCTTTTCGGCATTTGTTGCCGCACAAATTTATTAAAAAGCGTAGCCATAGATATTAAATTGAAGTAAAACAAGTGTTACGTCCGGCTGAAAATATCAAAAACACTTAACTTTTTTAAAATCAACTACGTAGAACATGTTACAATCGCAAGATAATGAGCTGCATAGCGAAATTACTTAACAAGATTTTGCATGCTTCCAGACGATATTGATTTAAACTTGTTTTAAAAGACCCTATAATGAACATGAAAAAATCAGCAATTATATTAGTGCTTGTTATAGCAATAGTATTTGCAAATGGTAAAAGTTACGCCCAGGAGACCAAGCTTCTCACCAAGTATGGTGACGACGTAGGTACGCTCGACGGCATAATCAAAGCATACTATGATGTGGTGACCCTAAAAAAAGGCGAAAAAGTAAGTTATGAGCGCGATAGCCTCCTTCATATTGCCGGTGTCCGCGTAGGCTCGGCCGGAGTAGCGGACGGCCATCCTATATTACATTACACAACCTTAAAGGAATATCACCGACAGGCGGATGCATACATGGAAAAGAACGGTTATTATGAACACGAAATTTCACGAAAGGTTGAGACTATCCGTAATATTTACCATGTATGGAGTTCTTACGAATCAAAATACACTATTGACGGAAAAGTCATAGCACAGGGCGTAAACAGTATCGAATTATACTTTGACGGCAAAAGGTTCTGGATATTAGGCTGGTTCTACGATTAATTGATTTGGTGCGTAACCTTGCTATAAACAAACCGTAATAGTGGATTGAATTTATCTGTTAGAAATTGATGATTATAATAAAGTGAATATGAAAACCATGGAAAGCATTCCGAAAAATAAATCTATCGTTGATGATCTTGAGCCGTTCAGAAAAACTGACGAAAAGCCGGCCTCATCGCGTGCTGAATTGCTGGATGAGTTTGACTTGCTTTTGTCTAACCATCAGTTGGATAACAAAATAACCAAACGATACCTCAGCCGCGCACGTTTGCCCCGGCTGATAGCCGCCATATTAGGTGTCGGAATGTGCATATTGGCAGTTGTACTGATACTGATGCCTCCGGCTTCGCATGACAACACGATGAAATATATACTGGCATCAGCGATGTTAGTAGTAGGAGCTTACCTGTCAGTCAGGTTCGCCCTATAAAACACCAGCAGGAATTAATATGTCAAGCCCTATTGCCAAAAGAATATTGTTGGTTGATGACAATCCTTTATTCCTAAAAATATTATCGCACGCTTTTACTAAATCAGGTTTTGATTGTGCGTCTTGTGTTTCGGCGAGCGACGCTATTGACTACCTGAGCCTCAATATTCCCGACGCTATTCTTTCAGACTATGAAATGCCTGAAATGAATGGTATCGAATTCAGGAAATGTTTAATTAAACATGCTGATTTCAAAGATATCCCCTTTGTATTCCTGAGCTATATTACCGACCAGGACCTGGTGGCCGAGGGCCTCGACCTGCAAGCGGTAGACTATGTAATAAAGGAAACGCCGGTAAACGTAATTGTATCCAAAATAACCAACCTGATAGACACCGTTCAAAAACAACGTGAACTGTCTGTACTCGAAATAAAAAAGGCCGCCCTGGCACTTAATATCCGCACCGTACCTAAAGTAGCTCCTGCGGTAAAGGGTTTTGATATTGATTTCTGGCACCAGGCCTACCAGGATGTACCAGGTGGCGATTTTATCGATTTTATTGAAGTCGATAGCCGGTACAGTTATGTTGTTTTGGGTGATGTCATGGGCAAAAAGTGGGTTGCGTGGTTTTTTACCTTTAGCTTTTTAAGTTATATCCGTGCTGCTATTCGTTTCGGGATAATGAACCGTGACTTTTCAACGGCAGATATCCTGCAAAAAGTGAATAGCGTGATTTGTTATGATAATGCGCTTAAAGATATTTTATCAACCATGTCGTTGATCATGATCGATAACCAGGAACAAACGGTGTCCTATTCTGGTGCCGGCGATCTTCCTGCGTTGCATTACAAGGCCGAAACCGGCGAAATGGAACAAGTGGATTCAGCGGGCTTACTACTGGGCCTGTTTCCCGATGGTGGCTATACCGAGCAAAAGATAGCATTGAGGCCAGGCGACCAGTTATTTATTTTTACTGATGGCCTGATAGATTACGAAGATAACGGCGAGAAAAAAAGTGACTACAACCTATTTAAAGAAAAACTTTCGACCATGTTAGCCGATAAGTTATCGTTTAAACAGATACGGCAGAACCTGCTTCAAAATTTATCGCCTGCTTTGGTTGATGATTGCAGCATAATTAATATTCATAAAAAGTAAACAAAATGATACAAGTTATTAAAGAAGGACCCAAATACATTATTACCGAGGTGAACATCACAGAGGCCAACCTCAGTAATTCGGATGAGTTTAAAGCAGAGTTGGTGGGCCTGTTTGACCAGCATCACAAAATAATTATCCTGGACCTCCAGGAATTGAAATATGTAGACAGTGCATTCCTGGGAGCCCTGGTAAGCTCACTGAAATACGGGATGAGCATGAACCTGGATATTGTTTTGGTCGGTTTAAGGAGCGATATCAAAGACCTGATCAAATTGATCAGGCTCGACAAGGTTTTCAAAATCTACAATTATGCTGAAGAGGCAACCTTTTCAATAAACAAAGCCTGATACAAACGGCATGGATACGCTGGAGTTTGAATTTGACAACAAAGCTGGCGAACTGGTAAGTTCGCTGGAGTATATGCTCGGCCATATCAAGGGCTACTTACCTGCTCATGCTGCGACTGAAGACGTTTTATTTAAATGCAAGGTGATTATCACAGAGTTGCTTACCAACGCCATTAAGCACCCAGGCAAAGGCAAAACACTGTTTAATATCGAAGTTGATGAGACGGCGCTCGCGATCAGCAAAACCGATTATGGGCTGCCACTTTATCTTATTAACACACGCAACAATTCGGCCAGGGCTATCGCCGAAACAAACAAAAGACTGATCAGCGCCGACCCACTTACATCCTTATATGCCAATTGGGAGAGCGAAAACCATATACGTTTTAGCAGCGAAGAAGGCGCTTCAGGCGATTCCTTCCCTGTGGAACAAATATTGGAGCATTTCGGGATGCTCATCATTACAAACTCTTCCGATGAATTTACCTACGTCTATCACAAGAACACACGTGCGAATGTATTTAAAGTTAGGATCCACTTTTAAAGTCTTCTCATGTTCATTTCGTAAACTCTAAAGTGTACTCCGAAATATAATCACTTTTATCTCCATACATATCCTTATAGAACAACCGGGCTCCCTGCCCAAGCTTAACCGAGCAATATTTATTTGCGCCGTTGGCAACCGCGCTTGTTGGCTGCAGTGATGGGTACCAAAGTATATGGCCCGGCTTATTAAGCAATAACGTCGGAACGGACCATTCTTGTGAATTTCTCCCTGAACCCAGGTCGCGGTTTTTATTAAAAGAAATATAAATGCTGCTGCCCTTCCACGAAGAACCCTCTGCTTTAGCCATTAACATCACCCATTGGTTCAGATAGGTATTCCAGCTAACTGACGGTCCCCAAAAATATTTACCTTTTGGCGAAGAAGCTGGCCCCCCGCCGGCCTTCATCGGAATTTGTATCGAACGTACTGGTTTACCCGCACCATTATAACTTACGTTAAAGCCCTGTCCATCCCATCTTTTGGCTTTATTTACCGGGTTATCAAGGTCGGTCAATAATATTCGTGCTATACTGATGCATTGCCCGCCCCATTCCGTTTTTGCGCTATAGGTGGCGTTTTTGTAGATTCCGGGGTAACCATATTCTCCGTAAAAAAGATAGAGATATTTCCCGCTTGCCACAGCCGAGGGGTCACCGGTGCCACCGGCAAAATTAGCGGCGGTATTGTGCTGCTTTAAAATCAGGCGTGGCTGCTCGTCCTCTATAAATATTCCGTTATTCTTCCAGCTTTTTCCGCCATCCAAAGATTTCATAATACCTATGCGGCATACTGCAGACGGTGACGATGGCCCTTTGAGCCCCTGTGGCCAGTCAACATTTTTATAACCCTTTCCGGTCTTACTGTCAAATGGCAAGGTTGACGGGTAATTTTCGTTATGATAAAGCGCAAAAAGTGTTTTACCCGTTTTATCAGTTGTATCCTGGTAAATCGACTCAAACCAAACAGCTCCGTGCAGCCCCAGGGTACCCGGTTTAGCATTTGGAGGCATCACAGGGGCCTTGAACTCGCCCGATTTACGACTAAAAGCCTGATCAATTGTGGCGCCGTCAGCATACTTTAAATTGTCAGAAGGCCCCCATAATGGGTCTTCGCCATATTTGCCCGGGAATATCCTGAATGTATCGGCCACCCACACTTCCGACATATTGCAGTCGACGAATGAATTGAAAACAAATTGATTTGCCGGGATAAGTTTGACTTGCGGAGTTTTATCTACTGTACCGACCCGTTCGCTTTTAGTCGACCATGCCAGCAGGGAAAATAATCCAAGTATTACTCCTCCAACAAGCACGTAAGCTTTTACCCGTATTTTAAACATGGTACTAATCTATTAAATAAACTTTCTATTCTAATAATGGATCAACCTCGCGTCACGAAAAAACTGAACACCCCAAATCAGTACTAATACGCACCCGATTCCGTAGTATCACTAATCTATAATTTTGCCGGCAATCATAGTTTTGGGTATACATTAAAACCTGCAAAATGAACAAGCTCACTTACATTGACGATTGCCAACTGGACCATTTTATTTTAAGGAAGATTCTCTCCCGTTACGGATTACCACTGGAGGTAAGGTGTACCGGGTATGGCGACAACGTACTACACCAATTAATGCAGCAGCGCGACGAAGAAAGTAGCCTGCCCGATATTATCTTACTGGATATTGCTTATAACCCTGCATTTGACGCATGGGGCTTTTTAGATAAGATAAAGGCAATATATCCTTTGTTAGCAAAACCCGTGCAAGTGTACATACTTTCAGCATCAAGATATCCGTCTGATGTAGAACGGCTTAAACGATATGATTTTGTGAAAGCTTTTATCGTTAAACCGATAACCAAAGAGGTATTGCTTCAGCTTTTACGCGAGAAGGAAACGGCTGCCGGTAACTTTGTAACAGCTGAAGTACAGAATTAAGCCTCACCCCAACCCCTCTACCGGGAAGGCGAGGGGGATTGAAAAGCCTGGCAACAAGCCGCCTGTTTATTTGGCTGATGCCACGCCATTTTAAAGTCTTAAATATTGGGGTTATGTAACAAATGTTACTAACTGCCTTTTTAAATGCCCTTAATTTTGCTGGAAATTAAATATGAATGAACAGCAAAAACTATTTTATTTTAAAAGGTATAATAATAGTTACCGTCCTAAATGTATTTACCGCTAAAGTTTCAGCGCAGGATAGCGCAAAAAATTTAAGCCTGAATGAGGCCATTGGGGCGGCTTTAAGTAATAACAGGGACGTCCGTTTGGCGAAACTGGATGAAAATATAGCATCATCGAACTATAAGCAAACTGAGGCCGTTTTTCTCCCCCAGGTTGGGCTTTCTTATACGGCTATGGGTACTAATGATCCACTTAATGCTTTTGGATATAAATTAGAACAACGATCGATTACCCAAAATGATTTTAATCCCGGACTTTTAAACCATCCCTCCGCCACGCCAGACTTTATGGCCAGGTTGGAGGTGCAGCAGCCCATCCTAAACATGGACATGTTGTACATGAGAAAAAGTGCTGAAAAGCAAACCGAGGTGTACCAGTATAAAACACAGCGCACCAAAGAATACCTGACCTTTGAAGTTCAGAAAGCCTATCTGCAACTGCAACTGGCCTATGATGCTGTAAGGGTTTTAGAGGAAGCATTACGGACAACAAAATCTGTTTACACTTATACAGATGACCACTTTAAGCAAGGACTAATTCAAAAATCCGATCTGCTAAATGCCCAGGTCCGGGTGACCATCGTTCAAAGCAATCTGACGAAAGCGCAAAGCAATGTCCGCAATGCTTCAGACTATCTCAGCATGCTGATGGGGGCAAATGCTGGCCTTATTTACAAGACTGATAACAATTTTAAAGAGAATGATTCGCCGGCTGATACCATAACAAAGATTGTTGCCACACGGTCGGATTTTATGGCCATGCAAAAAGCCATTGACGCGTCTAACCTCATGATCAAATCCACCCAAATGGGTTACTTGCCCAAGCTTAATGCTTTTGGAAATTATCAATATAACGACAGCCACTTAACCGGTTTCGGCGCAAATTCCTACCTGGTTGGCGTACAGCTTTCCTGGGATATATTTAAAGGGAACCAAATCAAAAATACTATTACTATTCAAAAATTAGAACGCGACAAACTAAGCGAACAATTGGCACAGCAAAAAGATCAAAGTCAGTTAGAACTTAATAAAGCCTACCACGACCTGTCAGATGCAAGGTTTGAAATACAACATGAAAAAGCGGCGATTGAACAGGCTTCAGAGTCGCTCCGAATTTTACAAAACCGTTACCAACAAGGTTTAGTGAATACTACCGATGTATTAACGGCCGAAACACAGCTTTCACAGCAAAAATTTGCCTTAGCTCAAGCCAGCTTTACCATGAACTTAACCCGGTATTATTTACAATTCTTAACCGCCACCACCAATAAATAATTCAATAAAAATGAACATAGCTATTACCTCCATTAGAACGATAAAAATACTTGCCGGTATTGGATTGCTGGCGATGAGTGCCTGTTCTTCGAACGAAAAAAAAGAAAACCAGGCTAATGCAGATTCAGCCATTGTTGTGACAGTGGCCACCCCATCATCTGACCTGAAGCAAGGTTTAAATGTTAGCGGTCAAATTGAATCAGCGCAATCTGCCAATATCAGCACGAGAGTTATGGGTTATATTACCAGGCTGAATGTTAAAGTGGGCGACCATGTTAATAAGGGGCAATTGCTGGCTACGATAAGTAACGATGATATACTGGCCAAACGAGCACAAGCCGATGCAATGATTAGCGAGGCTGATGTCGCAGCGAAAAATGCCCAAAAGGATTATGAAAGATTTACTGTTTTGTACAAACAACAAAGTGCATCAGCCAAAGAACTCGAAAACGTTAACCAACAATGTAGCTCTGCTAAATCCAGGCTTGAACAAGCAAAGCAAATGCGGAATGAAGTCAATGCCATGCTTAGCTATACCAATTTAACTGCGCCTTTTGCCGGAACAATAACTCAAAAATTAATGGATGCGGGCAGTATGGCTAATCCGGGCATGACTATCTTAACCATAGAACAAAGCGGCAGTTATCAGGTCAGCGCATCGGTTCCGGAAAGTGTGATCAGCCAGGTCCGCGAAGGTGCAACGGCGACGATTACAATTAATGCGATAAATAAAATAATTAAAGGGAATATCACCCAAATCAATCGGTCCTCGCAGTTTAGCGGCGGCCAGTACCTGATTAAAGTAGGTATACCAAATGACGAAAAACAGGGCTTATTTGCTGGTATGTACGCCAATGTTTCTGTCCCTGTACAACAAACAATTGAAAATAAGAAAGGCGGGGACCAGGTTATGGTCCCACTTACTTCTATTGAGCATAGGGACCAGTTAACGGGAATCTACACAATAGGAAATAATAATACCGCACTCTTGCGCTGGGTGAGATTGGGAAAAGTTGAAGGGAACCAGGTAGAAGTGCTTAGCGGCCTTGCCCCGCACGAGCAATTTATTGCGAGTGCGGATGGCAGGTTGTTTAATGGAGTGACTGTAAAAATTAATAAATAAATCGAATGAAAAACGGATTTGCAGGAAATATAGCACAGGCATTTTTTCAGTCGAAGCTAACGATACTGCTGATGATTGCCTTTTTACTAATTGGCGGTTACAGTACCTTTTTAATACCCAGGGAAGAGGAACCACAGATACAGGTACCGATGGCCGATATTTTTATAGGCTACCCCGGGGCATCTCCAAAAGATGTGGAGACCAAGGTTGCAGCACCGCTGGAAAAAATGATCTCGAATATCAAAGGCGTTGAATATGTCTACTCCACATCCATGCAGGGGCAGGCCATGGTAATCGTACAGTTTAATGTTGGTGAAGATGTTGAGCGCTCATTAGTAAAGCTGTATAGCGAACTGATGAAAAACATAGATAAAATGCCACAAGGCGTTACTCTTCCGTTGATAAAAACCAGGGCGATAGATGATGTGCCTGTATTGGGTTTAACGCTATGGAGTGATAAATACGATGATTACCAGTTAAAACAGATCGGGCAGGAATTGGCTAATGAGGTCAAAAAAATAAATGATGTATCGGATGTAAATATTATAGGTGGTAGGAATCGCGAAGTAAAAGTATTGCTGGATAAGAATAAGATGGCAGAAAATCATGTTGATTTTTTATCCCTTAGCAAGCAAATACAAGGAAGCAACATGCAATTGCCGGGCGGCACCCTTTTGCAAAAGGATACAGCCTTTTCTATTACTACAGGCAATTTTTTAAATACTTCGGATGATGTGGCCAATTTGGTTGTCGGCGTAAATCAGCAGCAACCTGTTTACCTTAAACAAATAGCCAAAGTAGAAGAAGGCGCCGAAACGCCAAGCCAATATGTGCTGTTTGGCTATGGTAAAGCTGATCCAGAAAATGCCAAAATTTTTAAGTCCAACTACCCGGCTGTCACATTATCTATTGCCAAAAAGAAGGGCGCGGATGCCATGAAGCTATCTGCACAGATACTAAATAAGGTAGAACATTTGAAAAAGGACTTGCTGCCTAATGATGTGCATTTGACCGTTACCCGTAACTATGGCGAAACCGCATCTGACAAGGTTTCCGATTTGCTGTTCCACTTGTTTATCGCCATTGTGGTGGTTACCGTGTTTGTGATGCTGGCCATGGGCTGGCGCGGAGGCCTGGTGGTATTTTTATCAGTGCCGGTCACGTTTGCGCTTACCCTTTTCGCCTATTATTTTATGCACTATACCCTTAACAGGATCACGCTGTTCGCGCTGGTATTTATAACGGGTATTGTAGTGGATGATTCTATCATCATTGCCGAGAACATGCACCGGCATTTTAAAATGAAAAAATTGCCGCCGTTGCAAGCTGCCATTTATGCCATTAACGAAGTTGGTAATCCGACCATATTGGCGACTTTCACCGTAATCGCCGCCGTATTACCGATGGCCTTTGTTTCAGGCATGATGGGTCCATATATGAGTCCGATGCCGATTGGTGCATCAATCGCGATGATATTATCCTTAATTGTTGCGCTAACGCTCACGCCATACCTGGGCTTTATTTTCTTGCGTGAAAAAGAAAAACATGGCAAGGCCGAAGAAGATCATAAATCGTCAACGCTGGAAGAGACCCGTATTTATAAAATATATCATTCTTTCATTCAACCTTTACTGGAAACCCGTTGGAAACGCTGGGCGTTCATTCTCAGTACTGTTGTAATCCTGTTTGCAACACTGTCCATGTTTTATACCAAAGCGGTTGCGGTAAAAATGCTGCCCTTCGATAACAAGAACGAGTTCCAGGTGGTGATCGATATGCCAGCGGGCACCACCCTGGAGAAGACCCAGGCAGTGGCAAAAGACATAGGTTCCTATGTGTCAGGTCAAGCCCTTGTTAAAAACTACGAAACCTATATCGGGACTTCAGCACCAATCAGCTTTAACGGGCTCGTAAGGCATTATGACCTGCGCAGGAGTGATAATGTAGCCGATATCCAGGTGAACCTGGTGGATAAAAAGGACAGGAGTATGCAAAGCCATGCCATAGCAAAGGAAATGCGTGAGCCTATACAGGCGATCGCCAAAAAATATAATGCGAATGTGAAGATCGTGGAAGTGCCGCCAGGCCCGCCTGTATTATCAACCCTGGCGGCAGAAATTTATGGCCCCGACTATAATGAACAGATAAAAGTCGCTAACCAGGTAAAAAACCTGCTGAAAAAAACATCAAACGTGGTGGACGTAGATTGGATGGTGGAGGCCGACCAGCCTGAATATCATCTCGAAGTTGACAAAGAAAAGGCAATGCATTATGGTATCGCGACTTCGCAGATAGCGGCGACAGTTAATGCGGCAATGTCAGGTATGCGGGTTGGAAATATTTCTGAGCCGGCGTCCTATAACCAGACAGCCATCAAGTTGCAATTGAGCGATGCCGACAAAACCGATGTAGACGATATACTTAACTTAAAAGTTGTGGGAATGCAGGGCAACGCCGTACCTATAAGGGATTTAGTAACCGTCACCAGGCAAATAAAACCCAAAAGCATCTACCGCAAAAATCAAAAGGAAGTTGTTTATGTGCTTGGTGATATGGCGGGTAAGCTGGAAAGCCCCTCTTATGCTATTTCAGATGTCTCGGATCATTTAAATACTGTGAAAGTACCCAAAGGATTTTCCCTCAAAGAAGAATACACTCACCAGCCAGAACTGGAAGACAACTACAGCTTAAAATGGGACGGTGAATGGCAGATCACTTTTGAGGTTTTTCGCGACCTCGGCATCGCCTTCGCGGTTGTTATTATCCTGATCTATATCCTGATTGTTGGCTGGTTCCAGAATTTCACTGTTCCGCTCATCATGCTGGCCGCTATACCTCTATCGCTAATTGGAATTGTTTTGGGCCATTGGATGCTGCACGCCTATTTCACTGCAACTTCAATGATCGGTTTCATAGCCCTTGCGGGAGTGATGGTGAGAAATTCTATTTTGCTAATAGATTTTATAAATATCCGGTTAAAAGAAGGAATTCCGTTAAAACAGGCTATTATAGAAGCTGGCGCAGTGCGTACTACACCTATCGTTTTAACTGCAGGGGCTGTGGCATTAGGTGCGGTAATTATTTTGTTCGATCCAATCTTCCAGGGTTTAGCGATCTCGCTTATGGGTGGTACGATCACCTCGACCTTTCTGACCTTGATCGTAGTGCCTTTATTGTATTTTAAGATGATGCGAAAAAATGATGTTAAACCATTAAAATCCGAATTATGAAATTACTTATCGTCACTTGCTTAAAGGAATACCTGGCTGATGTTTCTCAAATCTTTAAACAGGCAAACATCGATGTATTTAGCACCAGTGACATCATCGGACACAGGGATGGCACGCCCCAGAATATTTTAGAAGACTGGTTTGCCAGGGGCGAAGAGCAAGTGGACTCGATGATGATCTTCACATTTACCAGTGAGGCCAATGCCGAACGTGGTATGGAACTGATTATTGATTACAACAAAAATCTTAAAGAGAATTTTCCTGTACGGGCATTTATTCTGCCTGTTGAAAATTCCATTTAGCAATTAAAAATTAAAATTATGAAAGAAAGAATTATCAGGGCGGTTGCCGGAACATTTGTCTTGACTAGTATATCGTTGGCCTATTTCGTTAATATGAACTGGATATGGCTGGGCGTTTTTGTAGGTTTCAATCTGTTACAATCGTCATTTACAAAGTTTTGCCCATTGGAAAAGATTCTTATTGCTTTAAAGGTTAAGTAACGACCAAAAAAGCGTAAAGAAAAGCAGTTATAAATGTTGTCCGCGATTGTACAGACAATATGTCCGAAATGCAAACTAAGCCGTTTAGCTAATGCTACTAGTTCTTCTTACCGGTCAGATTCAATACGATGATGCTGGTGTGCGCCATGCCTAATGTTGTACCCGGGATAACATTGACATACCGCGCCACATATCCGTCGATGATGGATTTTATGATCTTATCATAGGTTGCTTCAAACTCATGCGAATAGGGTATTTGTGACTTGCGGAAATGCACTGCTCCTTTTTCATCCACGTAAGCTGAGATGGAATAAGCAAAATCCTCGTAAGCATGGTGAATGGTGATATTATATTCCGGGTACAGGTAGTCTTCCGCCGGGTCCATGTCACTTAACGGATCCTCTTTTTTAACCACTCTTTCGGCGGTTACATAAGGGCTGATACTTTTCATCACTACCGGCTCTCGGGCCGAAAATGCACTATCCGGCACACGGTTTGCCAGCGCCGACCGTGCTTTTACGTACGCTGTATCCTTTGCACTGGGTAGGCCCATCTTTTTTACGGCTTCAGCATTTTTCTTTTTAAGATACGCGTCCGAATAAAAGGTCATATAGACATTTGACCCTTCGTCATCCAGCAGTATCTCCCTTTTTTCATTAACGCGCAACGTGCGGAACACAATACTATCTGGCGTTAACTTCAACATTTGCAGCCACGAATCCACCATGTTGAAGATCAGGTCATGGTCATAGTAGATATGGAATCCATAATCCTTGTGCATCTTGGGGCTAAAAACCTGTACCGAATCATCTGAAATAAAGTGGAACTTCCACACCGGTGCCAGCTGGTAACCCTGCTTATCAAATACCAGCCCGGTATTAAATATTCGGCGCACTTCGGTGTAATGGATACCCTTCATATCCCCAAAAGGCAAACCCTGCCGTTTATTTCTATTGCAGGAGTTAAAAACTAAAACTATTATGAGTAATAACAGCAGTAACCGGGCTTGTTTCATAAGTCGGCTCAAAATAATTAAAAAAACACAATCTTTGAATAAATTGCATAGGCCTAAAATCATGAAGAATACATATAAACTATTTCTGAATCTGCTTTTAACCGTAGTATCCTTTACTGTTTATGCACAACCGCGTGTTGTGCTGGATTCGTGGTTTAACGACGAGCATAGGAAAGATGCTTCGGGCAACCTCATATCCTACCACTATAAATGGGAAGAAAAAGATAACAATGGTTTCTCCATTTTTGGGGATGCATTTAAAAATAATGGCGCGCAGATCAGCACGCTCTACCAGGAGCCCACTTCATCCAACTTAAAACAGGCAGATATTTATATTATTGTTGACCCTGATACCAAAAAAGAAAGCCCCGATCCGAAATACATTTTTCCGAATGATGTAAAAGTTATTGCCAATTGGGTTAAACGCGGAGGTGTACTGCTGTTAATGGCCAATGACAGCGCCAATGTGGAGCTGCCGCATTTCAATACGCTTGCCGCGAAATTTGGCATCCATTTTAATGATGATTTGCGCAATCATGTAAAAGATGACAAGCATTTTAATGACGGTGCTTTCATTGTCAGTCCCGATAACCTGATACTAAAAACCGCGAAGAAGATTTACATGAAGGATATTTGTTCTCTGTCGCTAACCTCACCCGCTTACCCGGTTTTAAAGGATGGTGATGCCACTATCATAGCCATTTCGCATTATGGAAAAGGCATTGTAATAGCCATTGGCGACCCCTGGCTGTATAACGAATACACCAACGGTCGGCTGCCCGCTGATTTTGAAAATGACAGGGCGGCAAATGATTTGGCAAAATGGCTGATTGCGCAAGTGCCGGTTAAAATTCAGTGATTTAAGCTTCCTTTTACAGCAACAGCGTATCCACCCTATGTGCGTGTACAATATCATCGCATGGTGACCACGAAAAAATTGTAAACCGGCCATCCTGTGAGGCTACCAACGCAAAGGCGTCTCGCTGATCATGCACAAACTGTGCCGCTGCAAAATGCCGCGTACCTCCATCCTGTCCCGGCGCTATAATTTGCGCCTCGCTATCAACAATGGGTTCGGTTACCATAATTTGTTTCACCGTCTCATTACCCGCAGGGCGGGTGACTTTAGCACCGAATGCCAATAATTCGTGACGGTCGTTAATAATAGTAGCCCCATCAACCGCAGTCAATCCGGCTACTGCAGCAATTTCGTCAGCAAGTTCTTCCTGCCAAAGTTCCAGATTTTTTTTGTCGACATCCTTCCGCATCAATTTTGCCAACCCATTGAATGAGGGAGAAACGGCGTAGGATATGGGATGAATGATAGATTCCTTCCACTTGTCGCTATCGGAAGGGACAATTAACAACATGCCGCCATGCCCATGCGCCCGCATGGATACTGCCAACTGAGTATGCAGGTTAACCGGGTTCGTCCATGATGTTTGAGCAGTAAAACCAAGCAACGAAGTAAGCACTGCCGGGCAATCGGGCAGGTTGATACTTTCCTCGTCAACTACCTTTACTTCGTCGCCTTTTAATACGGCCACGTTTACAAATTTACCGAAGCCGTCTACGCGGCGATGTTTGATAACCAGCAGGCCGGCTTCAACCACTTCCAGCACAAAGCAAAAACCGGGAATAGTGTGCGTAGTACCCCAGATATATAATTCATCTTCATCATGCCATACACCCAAATGAATGCCTGAACGTTCCACCGCAGGCGCAAGCTTGATAAGAATATCCGGCGAGAGCGGCAGGCGCTCCGCAAATATTAATGGCTGTTCCGATTTATCCGGAGGCAAAAAGGCAAGCGATATTTTGGGCGAACGCCCCTCCTCTTTTCGTAAACTGGTCCAAAAGGCGGTATCGATAATGGCTTCTATTATATGTTTTGATGGTTCGTGGGCGAGATTGGCTTCACCCCGTTTTATAGCCGCGGCAAGCTGCCCGGCAAAATGTTTCTCAACGGCGCCCGAAACTAGTCGCGCGGCTTTATATGTCGGTTCATGAAGCATCGACCTGGTAGTAGTATTCATGATACTAAAATACCTTAAATTCTGGCTGAAAAACATTCGCCGGAGAAATATTACTTTAAAATGCTACTTTGATTGCTTAGTCTCCGAAACTTGCCAGGTATCTTTCCAGCGACCATCTGCCGGACCCGATCACGGCGAACACCACCAATAAAACCAGAGCAGATATTGATGATAGCAAATCGGTATTGAAAGGCGATTGCAATACGTTAATAAAAAAAACCGCTCCAAAAACTACCGGTATCTGCATCAGGGATGATAAGCGCGTCATAATTCCCAGGGCTATTAAAGTCCCGCCCACTAAATGCACAAATGTCACATAATAAACCAATGCCATCAGCCAGCTGGAAGAAACGGCGATGTCGGGCTGACTTTCAATCAATGATTTTAAATAGGCTGAATTTTCCATAAAGCCCAGTCCTTTCAAAAACAAAAAAATACCTAAAGCAACACGGATAATATCCAGGAAACGGGGGTGATGCCTATCGCCCCACTTTTCGATTTTATGAATTAAGTTCACAACGCCTCCTTAATGTCCTCGACCATTGGTCTTTATCAAATATAATAATAAAAATTCCTAAAAGTTCTTTAACCGTAACGATCTTTCTTAATCGTAACTCTAATTTATCCGCTTCCATGTTAATGTACGGGTAATTGGTTCGCCGTCCGGCAGTGTTGTTTCCAACTGGATAATTAATTTGTCGTTATCTGCCCTCATGTCGCGCGATACGGTGATCCCGATATTTGCCGTTGTGATAGAACCTACAAGCGTATGGGCCACCTTACCGGTTTCCTCGTCGACTTCATACGTTCCGAAATAAGCATCATACCCGCCAACAGCAACCGTATTATTCTGGCCCGAATATGATACCTGCTCACCTAAGTCTTCAGTACGATCGCGCTTCATAAATTGTGCAGCAAAGTGGGTTCCGGAATATGACAAAATACCTATTGGGTCAGCACCCAACGTTGGGTCTATCCTCTTCTCACCTTGTTTATTCCAATCCTCACGGGTGAGCAGCCACCAGATACCCACTATATCTACAGCAAGCGTAGGTGAAGGTGATTTCAGAATTGGGGAGCTCATATTTTAAAGATCACATCCAAATTAGAAATTTTAAAAGAAATATTTATTGGTAAAATTTTATTACATATGTAGAATTGTTGTTAATACATTTATCACATGAAAACAAAAGTATCCCTATTTTTAGTATCGGTATGTTTTGCTGTGAAGGCTTATTCGCAGGAAACCGCCACCGCCGATATCAGCAGCGATTCCAAATTAACTATAAGCCGTTTTATATATGGGCAGTTTGCCGAACACTTGGGTCACGGAATTTACGGCGGTTTTTGGGTTGATAAAACCCTGCCCGTGGCCAAACAAGACAGGATACGGCTGGACGTAGTAAACGCCCTCAAAAAAATAAAGATACCCGACCTGCGCTGGCCGGGCGGTTGCTTCGCAGATGAATACCATTGGCGCGATGGCATTGGTCCGCGTTTAAGCCGGCCCAAAATGGTAAATACCAACTGGGGCAATGTTACGGATGATAACAGCTTTGGGACAAGCGAATTCCTGGAACTTTGTAAGCTGATAGGCTGCGAGCCTTACATAGCCGGCAACATCGGCAGCGGCACAGTGGAAGAAATGTCGAAATGGGTGGAGTATCTGAACCTCAATGGCGAAAGCACGATGGCCAACCTAAGAAAGCAAAATGGCCACCCGGAACCCTACAAAGTTACTTTTTGGGGCGTCGGTAATGAAAGCTGGGGCTGCGGCGGCAACATGACACCGGAGTTTTATGCCGACCAATACAAGCGCTACGCAACCTACGCCAGGGATTATCCGGGCGCGAGGCTGAAAAAGATCGCCAGTGGTCCAAACTCTGATGATTACAACTGGACGGAAGTAATGATGAAGAATGTGGGCACCGGTATGTGGGGATTATCCTTGCACTATTATACAGTACCAACCGGCAATTGGGGACACAAAGGTTCCGCAACAGGCTTTGACGAAAAGGAGTATTTTAATACGATGGTAAATGCGCTTCATATGGAGGAATTGGTTACCAAACACTCCGCCATTATGGATAAGTATGACCCCGAAAAACGTGTGGCGCTTGTGGTGGACGAGTGGGGTGTATGGACCGATGTAGAGCCAGGAACAAACCCCGGTTTCCTGTACCAGCAAAACAGTTTGCGCGATGCATTATTAGCTGCCACCACGTTAAACATATTCAATAACCATTGCGACAGGGTAAAAATGGCTAACCTGGCTCAGACCGTTAATGTACTGCAGTCGCTGATACTGACTGATAAGGATAAGATGCTGCTGACCCCTACCTATCATGTGTTCGATTTGTATAAGGTTCACCAGGATGCAAAGTATCTTTCCATCAAACTGAACGTACCTAATTATACAATGGATGGCAAAAAGATACCGGCCGTAAGCATGACTGCCTCGCAGGATGCAGCCGGGAAAATTCATATTTCGTTGGTTAACCTTGATCCGCATAATACTATTACCATTTCATCTTCGTTGAGTGGGTTGCAATGGACCAAGGTAACAGGGCAGATATTGACCTCGGCCAACCTTACCGATATCAACACCTTTAAACAGCCGGACAAATTGCATCTGGTCAATTTTAGTGGGGCAAAAAAAGATGGCGATAAACTGGTAGTTGCCCTGCCGGCAAAGTCGGTTGTAACGCTTGAACTAAATTAATTTTCGATTTAAGGCAGGAATTAAAAAGATAGTCTATATTAGTTTTTCCAATTGTAAACAAAGTCTTACTATAAATAATATTCTGAAAGCTTGATAAATCAATACTTATAATTTATAATTGTCAAACCAACATATAAACTAAACTTCATGCATACATTAAATTTCGGCGATTGGGTAGTATTCTTTATATACTTTGTTATAGTCTCCAGTTATGGGTACTGGATTTACCGGCGAAAACATAACCTGGATGTTTCTTCAAAAGGTTACTTTTTGGCACAAGGAACGCTTACCTGGTGGGCGATTGGTGCTTCGCTAATCGCCTCAAATATCTCTGCCGAGCAAATGGTAGCGATGAACGGCTCCGGTTTTAGTATGGGGCTTGCCATTTCGGCATATGAATGGATGGCAGCTGCAACGCTGGTGCTGGTAGCCATATTTTTTATCCCCGTTTATCTCAAAAACAAAATATTTACCATGCCGCAGTTTTTAAACCAGCGGTACAATGGCACAGTAGCTATGATCATGGCGATATTCTGGCTTTTGCTTTACGTCATTGTAAACCTTACATCTATCCTTTTCCTGGGCGCGTTAGCTATACATGGTATTTCTGGTATCGATATAAATATTTGTATATGGTCGCTGGCAATTTTTGCAGTAATTATTACACTTGGCGGGATGAAGGTTATTGGTTACACCGATGTTATACAGGTTTTCTTTTTGATATTAGGAGGGTTGGTAACAACTTACATCGCGGTAACGCTGGTGGCGGATCACTTTGGAAGTCCCGGTTTCTTAAATGGCCTCAATTTAATGAAAGAGCATGCCACGGGGCATTTTCAAATGATATATCATAAGGATAATGATCATTATAGCGACCTTCCCGGTTTAAGTGTATTAATAGGAGGTTTATGGATCACCAACCTAAACTATTGGGGCTGTAACCAATATATAACCCAAAGGGCCTTAGGCGCCGACCTGCCGACCGCGCGCAAGGGTATTTTATTTGCCGCTTTTCTCAAATTATTAATGCCGGTTATCGTTGTGCTGCCAGGTATTGCTGCATTTATATTATACAAGGAAAATGTATTCCATTCCCAAATGATGGTCAATGGCGAACTTGCTCCTGATAATGCCTATCCTACTATGCTCAATTTGTTACCGCATTGGTTTAAAGGCTTATCATTTGCAGCTTTAACTGCAGCAATTGTTGCTTCCTTGGCTGGTAAAGCCAATAGCATAGCGACCATTTTTACCCTTGATATTTACAAAAAGAAAATTCGCCCGGATGCTGACGATAAAAAGCTTGTGGTTGTTGGCAAAATAGTAGTTGTTACAACAATGGTGATCGGTATTTTGATCTGCCCACATTTGGGTATCGATAAAGGCGGCTTTAAATTTATACAGGAATACACCGGCTTTGTATCTCCCGGTATATTTGCGATGTTCCTGCTTGGATTCTTCTGGAAAAAGGCAACCTCCAATGCAGCTTTATTTGCAACCATCGGCGGTTTTATTATGTCAGTAATATTAAAAGTCCTGCCAAAGTTTGTGGACCTGGTATTTCTAAAATCAACAGGTTTTTCATCCCTTGTATTGCAATCCGACAAAAAGACACAATTATACGAGATCCCTTTTCTTGACCGTATGGGAATCGTATTTGTGATATGCCTGATAGGAATGTATATCATCTCGATGATCGAGAACCCCAAAGGAGACAAAACACATGCACTTGAGGTTGATACCAAAATGTTTAAAGTGTCAAACGGCTTCCTTGTGGGCGCGCTTATTATTGGCGGTATTCTTACAGCATTGTACACTATCTTCTGGTAAAAAATATTAATCAATCAACTGTTGAGGCGTCCCGTTTATCGGGGCGCTTTTTTGTTCGTAACAATCCCATTGCTTAAAATAACAGTTCAAAGCAATTTGTCTTATATTAGGCTGTTCATTTATAAACCATCTATCCGCATGTTCAGGAATCTCGAACAAACCTTTCGCTGGTACGGCCCGTCAGACCCTGTAACTTTAGCTGCTATCCGGCAAACTGGGGCAACGGGCATTGTAACGGCACTGCACCATCTCCCAAGCGGCGAGGTTTGGAGTATTGAGGAGATTGAAAAACGAAAGAACACGATCCTGGCAGCCGGGCTTACCTGGTCGGTTGTCGAAAGCGTGAACATCCACGAAAGCATAAAAACGGGCAATATTGAGCGCGAAGCATATGCCGATAAATATATAACCACGCTTAAGAATTTAGCCCAATCAGGCATCAAAACCGTCTGTTACAATTTTATGCCCGTGCTGGATTGGACGCGCACAGATATTGATTACCGATTACCAAACGGCGCTTCGGCATTGCGCTTTCATGCTCCGGCATGGGCAGCATTTGATCTCTATATTTTGGAACGTGAAGGCGCTTATAAAGAATTCAGTCCGCAGGAACAAGCCAATGCTAAAGAGTATTTGGACAGCTTAAACGCTGATGATAAAACGAAGCTGGTCAACAACATTATGGCCGGTTTGCCAGGAACTAAGGATGTATTGACAATTGGGCAATTCAAAACCCACCTTGAAAAATATAAAGGCATCGATGCCGCACAGCTCAAGCAAAACCTGGCCTGGTTCCTGAAAACGATTATTCCGGAAGCGGAAAAATTGGGTATAAAAATGTGCATCCACCCCGATGACCCACCGTTCCCTATATTTGGTTTGCCAAGGATAGTATCGACAGAAAATGATTTGCTGGATGTTGTAAATGCGGCACCATCCCCAAGCAACGGGCTTACTTTTTGCACAGGTTCTTTAGGGGCTCGCGGCGACAATGATCTGCCTGCGATGATTGAAAAATTGGGATCGTATATTCATTTTCTGCACCTGAGAAATGTAAAACGCGAGACAGATGGCAGTTTTTTTGAGGCCGATCATCTGGGCGGAAGTTCGGACATGTATACCGTCATGAAAGCCATAATTAAGGAGCAAAAAAGGCGTGAAGATAGTGGCAGGGCTGATATAGCAATCCCCATGCGTCCGGATCACGGGCATAAATTACTTGACGATTTTAATTATGATACTTTCCCGGGATATTCGGCTATAGGGCGGTTAAAGGGATTGGCAGAATTACGAGGTTTGGAAATGGGTATCAAGAATACTTTATATCAATAGAATGAAGGCATTTTTGGATGATGATTTTTTATTGAATGGTGAAACAGCAAAGCGCCTGTATCACCACTATGCCAAAGATCTGCCTATCATAGATTACCATTCGCATTTACCCCCCAATGAGATTGCCGCTGATATCAACTTTAATAACCTCACCCATGCATGGCTCTACGGCGACCATTACAAATGGCGCGCCATGCGGGCAAACGGTGTAAATGAAGAATATGTAACCGGCAAGGCCAGCGATGAAGAAAAATTCATGCAATGGGCTGCCACCGTGCCCCATACCCTGCGCAACCCCCTTTATCATTGGACGCATTTGGAGCTGCGGCGATATTTTGGAGTAGAAAAACTACTATCTCCAAACACCGCCAAAGAGATTTACGACGAGTGTTCAGCAAAGCTGCAAACGCCGGAGTACTCCATCAAAAGTCTGCTGACTAAAATGAAAGTGGAGGTGGTATGTACCACGGACGATCCCCTGGATAATTTAGAATATCATCAATATATAAAACAGAATGGCTTTGCTGTCAAGGTGCTGCCAACCTTCAGGCCGGATAAGGCGATGCAGGTGGATGACACCTTTATCCTGAATGAATATATTGATAAGCTGGCGCAGCTATCAGGCCTGGCTATTGAGGATTTCGAAACCTACCTTGATGCCTTAAGAGTAAGGCATGATTACTTCGCAGCCAATGGCTGCAAACTTTCCGATCACGGTTTGGAGCATATCCATGCCGATAATTATACCGAGCAGGAGATTGGAGCGATATTCAAAAAAATACGCCGTAATTATACCCTGATGCCGCTGGAAATAGCCAAGTTCAAGTCGGCGATGCTGTTCAATTTTGCCTTGTGGGACCGTGAAAAAGGTTGGGTGCAGCAGTATCATTTGGGGGCTCTTCGGAATAACAATACACGGGCACTTAACACGCTCGGGCCTGATACTGGCTGGGACTCCATTGGCGATTTTAGCCAGGGTAGGGCTTTGTCCAAATTCCTGAATAAACTCGATACGGATAACAGGCTGGCAAAAACAATAATCTACAACCTGAACCCGGCGGATAACGAAGTGATAGCTGCCATGATAGGAAATTTCAATGATGGTTCAATTGCCGGGAAGGTGCAGTTTGGGTCGGCCTGGTGGTTTTTGGACCAAAAGGATGGCATGACCAAACAGCTCAACGCTTTATCCAACATAGGCTTGTTGAGCCGCATGGTAGGTATGCTGACCGATTCGCGCAGCTTTCTGTCATTTCCGCGGCATGAGTACTTCAGGAGGTTGGTTTGCAACCTGTTTGGCGAGGATATAGATAACGGCGAATTGCCAAACGATTTGGAATGGACGGGCAAGATCATACAGGATATTTGTTATTACAACGCTAAAAACTACTTCAATTTTTAATCGATGGGTGCTGCTTTAACAACCGGACAGGGTAAGGTGCTTAGCTTTGGCGAATTGCTTTTACGGATATCACCCGATGAAGGCGGCCAATGGTTGAAGGACAACCTGTTTCCATTTTTTATTGCCGGCGCGGAGTTAAATGCAACTACTGCTTTAGCATTATGGGGCATTCCTGTAAAGTATGTGACAGCAATGCCTGATAACGGGATGTCGAAACAGATCGTCGGTTTTTTAGAGCACCAAGATATCGAAATGTCAGTCAATTACCGGGGCAATAGGCTTGGGCTTTATTTCCTGACTAAAGGCAAAGACCTTAAGAACGATGCTTTAATATATGACCGGGCGCACTCCGCATTTTCGGAGCTAAAACCGGGAATGATCGATTGGGAAAAAGAGTTTGAAGGTGTAAGCTGGTTTCATTTCAGCGCGATATGTCCGGCTATCAGTCATAATATTGCTGATGTTTGCGAAGAGGCTTTGAGGATCGCTTCCAAAAAAAATATTACGATATCGGTTGATCTGAACTATCGTTCCAAACTTTGGAAATATGGCAAGGAGCCCAATGAAGTAATGCCCCGTTTGGCAAAATATTGCGATTTGATCATGGGCAATGTATGGGCCGTTGAAGCCCTGCTGGGCATACCGGTTACGCCGGATATCCATGAATCAGGGCAGAAAAGCATTTACCTTAAAGAGGCACTGAATACTTCTGAAGAAATTATAAAGCTATACCCAAAGTGCAAAGCGGTTGCCAATACTTTCCGGTTTGACGGGAAGGGCGATGTAGATTATTACGCAGCATTATATACGGGCGACGAATTTCATAGTTCTGCCGAATACAATGCCCCAACTATCATCAACAAAGTAGGCAGCGGCGATTGCTTTATGGCAGGATTGATATTCGGATTTTACAATAGTTTTAGTCCGGAAGACACATTGGAATTTGCCACTGCAGCAGCCTTTGATAAACTATTCATCGAAAGCGATGTGACGAATAAAACGGCTGAACAAATATTGTCTAAGTTACGTGGTTGATTAGGTTGAATGAGTTGATTAAGTTTAAAAATAAGGTCGGCACAACTTAATCAACTAAATCCAACTCAATCAACATAATCAACTAATAAAATGAAAAATAAACAATCGGTACTGGATAGCATTATCAAACAAGGCATGCTGCCTTTGTTTTTTTACGAGGATGCGGATGTGAGCCTCGAGGTCGTGCGTACTTTGTATAAGGCGGGTGTCCGGGTGATGGAGTATACTAACCGGGCCAAAGAAGCTTTTGAGAATTTCAAAATATTAAAGACTGCAGTAGATGAGGAAATGCCCGATTTCTATTTCGGTGCCGGTACCATTAAAACCAAAGATGACGCTAACAAATATATTGATGCAGGAGCTGACTTTATCGTTGCGCCTACCATCAATCCCGAAGTCGGAGCTATTGTAAACCGGCGCGGGGGCTTGTGGATACCCGGCTGCATGACACCAACCGAAATACACCTGGCCCAGGAACAGGGTGCCGCGTTAATAAAGATTTTCCCCGCCAATATCTTAGGGCCGGGCTTCGTAACCGCGGTATCGGATGTTTTCCGCGGGCAATTATTTATGCCGACAGGTGGGGTCGAGCTAAACAAGGAAAACATTAACGGCTGGTTTAAAGCGGGGGTTTGTGCGGTGGGTATGGGAAGCAAGCTGATTACCAAAGAGATTCTTCAAAACAAGCTTTACGACCAGCTTTATGCCGATACCGTTAACGCTCTGGAATTGGTTCAGTCATCAAGGCAGTTATGAACGAAAAACCCGGAAATTACAGGTGGGTTATCTGCTCGCTGATCTTCTTTGCTACTACCGTTAACTACCTCGACAGGGCAGTCATCAGCCTGCTAAAACCATACCTGACCAAAGATTTTCATTGGAACGACGGCGATTATGCCAATGTTGAAATCGCGTTCAAAGTGGCTTACTCCGTCGGACTGTTATTTGCCGGGAGATTAATAGACCGCCTGGGCACCAAAATGGGCTATTTCTTTTCCACTTTTTTGTGGAGCGTCTCGGCGGTGCTTCACGCTTTTGCCAATAGTACGTTAGGCTTTGTTGTGGTGCGCTCAGCTTTGGGATTAAGCGAAGCGGGAAATTTCCCATCAGCTATAAAAGCGGTGGCCGAGTGGTTCCCTAAGAAGGAAAGGGCTTTGGCTACGGGTATATTTAATTCCGGTGCAAATATCGGGGCCATTATAGCGCCTTTAACCGTGCCCGCAATTGCAATTGCCTGGGGTTGGAAATGGGCCTTTGTTATTACCGGTGCGATTGGTTTTATATGGCTGGTACTATGGCTTATTTTTTACGAAATACCTGCCCGCCAGAAACGTTTAGGCAAGGCTGAACTCGCTTATATCAACAGTGATATAGATGAGCTGGACAGGGCAGATATTTCGACGGATGCGCCTAAAGTTTCCTGGGCCAAACTGCTCACATATCCGCAAACCTGGGCCTTTTCAATTGGCAAATTTTTGACCGACCCGATTTGGTGGTTCTATTTATTCTGGTTACCCGACTTTTTGGAAAGCCAATACGGTTTGAAAGGAACAGCGATATCGCTGCCCGTGGCATTGGTTTATACCATATCAACATTCGGCAGCATTTATGGTGGTTACCTGCCCAAAACCTTCATCGAAAAAGGGTGGCCGGTATTTAGAGCACGCAAAACATCCATGTTAATTTACGCCTTTGCTGTTGTGCCGATTGTATTTGCACAGATATTGGGAAGTGTTAATATGTGGTTGGCGGTCATCATAATCGGATTAGCTGCGTCGGCACACCAGGCATGGAGCGCTAATATTTTTACGACGGTATCGGATATGTTTCCCAAAAGAACCATTGGTTCCGTAACAGGCATTGGCGGCATGTTTGGCTCGGTTGGCAGTGTTTTCCTTTCATTATTTGTACAGAAGAACATGTTTGTGCATTACCGGGCAATCCATCATATCGAAATAGCCTATTATATCATGTTTTTTGTCTGCGGCAGCGCTTACCTGCTCGCATGGTGCATCATGCATTTGATGGTGCCAAAAATGAAGCAGATAGAGTTGTAAATCTACTTGCGGAACTTTTTAGTGTTTTTTTAAAGTACTCGCGCCATAACGACAGCGCCCAGTATTCAAACTAATTACAAAAAATAAAACAGAATGAAAAAAGTTTACACACTGCTATCAGCTACCTTGATTATGCTGATGTTTCTTTCCTGTAACAATAAGAAGGAAAAAGAACAAATTCAGAAGGACAAATATAAAGGTGTGATAAACCCGTCGTTGTACCGCGACTTAGTAAAAGATGAAAAGGCGAGAACCCGCCTTTGGAAAGCCGCTATCGACAGCGGTGACTGTAAGGCCTATGGCAAAATAGCCACCGCATATATAATGACTTACCACGAAGTTGACACTTATTACTATTCGCTTATCATGGCAAATAAATATCACTGTCCAGAGGCATATCTCACTATGTATACGATTTTGACACATGAGGCATCAACTGGGGATATGATTATACTCAGCAAGGATAAGGACACCAAAAACCTGGCACTTTATTATCTTCTTAAAGCTAAGGAATTAGGTTCCGATGAAGCGCAGTTGACTATAGATGCGGAATTTGGTAAAGGTAAACACGTGCCAAATTCATCATTTTTTCTTAAGCAATTATTGAAATAAGGTATCAGGTCCCGACTTGGCGCGAGTATGAAAGTGGTAGATATTTGAAAGATATTACTCTTCCTCGACACAGCTTGGGTTATGTTTCACCGGAAAATTTACCGAATTGGCGATGAAACAAAGTTGGCTTGCCTTGTGATGCAATTCATTTGCTTTGGAGATCATGGACTTTTCCTTCACAGTTACCACCGGGTTCAGCATCACTTCAGTAAAATGCCCACCCCCATCAGGTGTTTCGGCCATTGTTCCCGTGGCGTTGTCGGTATAACCGGTAACTACCACCCCATTCATTACGCATACATGCAGATAGGACAACATATGGCAGGTTGAGAGGGCAGCCACCAAAAACTCTTCGGGATTATATTTTGCGCTGTCTCCTCGAAATGCCGGGTCGGATGATCCAGCAATTTCAACTTTATTGTCCGCCTTAATGGTGTGGTTTCTGTCATAGGCGCGGTAGTCGCTGGTGCCGGTTCCCCGGTTTCCCGTCCAGGTTATCGTTAAATTATAGTTATGCGATTTTTCCATAAAGCAATTTTAGCTATATTTTATTTTTATTAGTCATATTGGCTGATGAATCACCCCAATAGGGTGACTTTTTTATTTTTTAAATAAACGTAATTTGATTGTAGATTTAAAAAGGCAGGCTCTTAATAAAATATGCTAAAAAAATTGAGGTTACATAATTACTCCATTAAAGCGAAGCCCATTTGTCGCATAGCCTTTCTGTTTATTTTTATCCTGCTTAACGCGACAATTTGCCGGGCTCAGAAATATACTTTCACACACTACGACATTGAAGACGGCCTGATTCAATCGCAGGTAAATAATCTTTGCCTTGATAACGAACACCGGCTTTGGATGGCGACTTATGGGGGCGCCTGCCGTTTTGATGGGATGGAATTCACATCCTACACTCGGCAAAATGATATGCCCACCAATATTGTTACTACCGTGTTTACCGATAAGGATGATAATGTATGGTTCGGCACGCAAACGGGCCCGGTTAAACTGGTAAATAATAAACCCATTACTTTCAAGGTGCCGGGTGATTTACAAAACCTGAATACCCGCAACATCGTTCAGGACGCAAATGGCGCAATATGGGCAATTATCAACAATAAGCTCTTTAAAATAGCCGGCAATACCGTAAAACAGGTATGGGTACAGGATACCATTAAAGAGGCATTAAGCTGCATTGCGACCGATAAATCGGGCACCCTGTTTGCGTCGGTTTACAGGAAAGGCCTTTATGTTCTCTCGAATGGCAAATGGATAAGCAAGGCATCCTATCCCACAACCGACAGAAATCTTTACGTCACCAAAATAGTTTTCGACAGGAAGGATTATCATTGGCTTTACCTGCAAAGTTATAAGAGCATCTATACTATCAATAACCAGCAGTTGCAGCCTTATGAAAGTAAGGTCATAGGGTCCATTAAAGCTTATCTGCTCAGTATTACACAGGATGTCGACAATAACTTTTGGCTGGGAACAAGCAGCGGCGCTTATTGCCTGAAAAACCATCAACTGATCCATTTTAATGCAAATAATGGGCTCACGGATAACGCTATATCAGATGTGTTTAGCGATGCCGGTAACAATCTTTGGTTTGCCAGCCAGGGAAATGGGATATTTAAATACGAAGGCGACCATTTTACGATGCTGGATAAATCGCAGGGTTTGCCGGATAACGAAGTGGTGATGGCTGTAGCCAAAGACAAAAAAGATGATATCATACTAGGAATTGACGGTGGCGGGCTTTTTAGTTATGACGGCAAAAAACTGCTACCGATGGGTCTCGAAAAAAAGAGTCCACAATTAAAAAATATAGTTAGCCTGTATACCGATATCAAAGGGGTATTATGGATTGGTACGCGTGATGGCTTATGGACCTATGCTGATAATATTTTAAAACAGGTTAAGGGATTATCCGACTACGCTATCAATGGCATTACAGGCGATAGTAACGGGACGATATGGATAACCACCCACATGGCTTGTTTTTACATCGAAAATAACGAGGCAAAACAGCTGGAAGGCTTCAGTCATTTTTCATCATCTATAATTACACTTGGACGCGATAGCGTGATGATCGGGACAGATGATGGTGTTCAACTAGCCGTGAATAAGAAGATCGTAAAAGGCTTTAAGTTAAATGAGGTAAAGACCTCAGTCATCTTCTGCATGATCCAGTACAAAAACATGCTGGTTATTGGCACCGACGATAGGGGCATATTTACCTGGGATAGGAGTACTGGTAGTGTGAAAAACTACACTGTTAAGGATGGTTTAAATTCTAACGCCGTTTACAGTGTGACAACAGATGATAATGGTATTATTTGGGCGGGAACAGGTCGCGGGACAAACCGGCTGATTTTCGATGCGAAAAAGAATGGCTTTGTTGTAAGCGGGAACGGGGGTTCAAAATCTATAATTATAGAATCGAATCAGAATGCAGCATTGTATACCAACAACAAAGTTTGGATCGGTACCACAAAGGGCGCTGTAATTTATGATGTTAACACAACGCCAACCAATTCCACACCACCGCACGTTATTATTCAGTCTGCCCGGCTGATACCCATGGCTCCGGGTAATAGCTGGGAAAACAGCACCGTATTAAGCAATGGAGCAAAGCTTTCGCACAGCCAAAATCACCTGGCCATATGGTTTTTGGGCGTCTACTTAAAAAACCCGGGAGGCGTATCCTATCGCTATAAATTAAAAGGGCTTGATAGTGCTTACTCAGCATTGGTTAAGGACAACGTGGTTGATTACCCGTCGCTGCCGCCAGGTAATTATACTTTCTCAGTAACAGCGGTGACGACAGACGGCACACCGTCTGAAAACACGGCGAGTTTCTCTTTTTCGATCACACCTCCATTTTATCAAACTACCTGGTTTAGGATCGCTGCCATAGCATTTTTTATTCTGTTGGGGATCGGACTACAAAGTTACAGGCACCGGGTAAGAATAAACCGGCTAAAGATAATTGAGGCAACCAAACGGGAGGAAAACCTAAAGATCAGGCAGCAAACCGCCGAGGACTTTCATGATGAGTTGGGAAACAAATTAACCCGCATTACAGTACTGTCCGAGATATTGGATACCAAGATGGACCAGGGCCAGGTTGATCAAAAGAAGCTGCTGGAGCAAATAAAGCAGAATGCCTCTTCGCTTTATAATGGCACAAAGGACATCCTATGGGCGCTGGACCCTCAAAGCGATAATTTGTACGAGATATTGAATCACATTAAGGATTTTGGTAACGAGCTTTTCCTGGACACACCCGTTGAGTTTGAATTTAACGGGATCGATGAGTCGCTTAACGAGATCAAACTGCCTATGGAATACAGCCGGAATATCCCGATGATATTTAAAGAATTGCTGAATAACATCCTTAAACATGCCCATGCTACCCATGTAGGTTTAACGCTGGATGCCATTACCGTGGATGATATACAACTAACCTTATGCGATAATGGCTGCGGTTTTGTGCAAAACGAACTGCATAAAGGACAAGGCATTAATAACATGATGATGCGCACCAAACGAATTGGCGGGGATATTAATATAAGTTCTGAAAAAGGCGCGGGCACGGTTGTGAAACTGAAAATCAAATTAACTAATACGAGCATACTTTAAAATTAAAGGGATATGGCCAGGGATATTCGAATAGTAGTTATAGAGGATGATGAGATCATCCGCGAAGGGTATACTTTACTGATCGGGCAAACCGATGGGTACCAGGTGGTAAACAGTTATGCATCCTATGACGAGGCTGTGAAAACGGTCGCGGACGACTCTCCTGATGTTATCTTGCTGGATATCGAACTGCCTGGGACCAACGGCATAACCGCCATTCCTAAACTAAAAAGGATGCTGCCACATGCCTATATCCTGATATTGACTGTTTATGAATCGGAGAAGATGATCTTTGATGCATTAGCTAACGGAGCATCGGGTTACCTGACCAAAAATACACCTGCTGCAAAAATTGTTGATTCCATTCGTGAAGTAAAAGACGGTGGCGGCCCGATGAGTGTAAATATAGCCCGGATGGTCATCAAATCGTTCCAGCGTAACCAGGAATCACCCCTTTCAAAACGTGAGACCCAGATACTGGAGCAAATAGCCGACGGCAAGAGCCGCAGCCAGGTAGCCAATGATCTGTTTATCGATTTGGAAACCGTTCGCAGTCATATCAAGAACATTTATCTAAAGCTTGATGTCAATTCCCGTGCCGATGCTATCAAAACTGCAAGGGAAAACAAGCTCATTTAGTAATAAATCCCCCTATTGGGGTGATAATGTGCTAAAATCACCTTAGTACCTTTATGCTGAACATTAGCATACTACGGGGTTGATATGGAATATTCCAAAACACTTGAGAATAACATCAAAATAACAAGCCGCTACGCCTACGGGCCCTATACCGAAACCGCTGATAATTTTACCATCAGGTTTGTATTCGGCGGTAATGAAATGTGTACCATCGGCAGGCGCCAGCTATCTATCCACAGCGACTCATTTATCATCCTCAATAAAGGCACCCGGTTTACCAGCAATACTGAAAACAGTTCACCTATCAGTATTTTCACAATCGAATTTGATGGGAGCTTTTTAACCGATTTTAACAGGCTGTGGATACCAGGCAACCCGGCTTTCAGCAATGAGCCGCCCGAAAACAACTATTTAAGCCCCGAACTCATCGAAACTATCTACCCGTTCAAAACAGGTATGCGCCTTATTATTAACCAGCTTAGGGACTATTTAGAAAAAGGCGGCGACAACGATAGCCTTATTAACGAATATGCCCACTGTTGCCTGATAAGCTTTTACCAGGTTTACAACGAAGAGATATTTCAGAAAGCAACCCGGCTCAATTTCCTGCATTACAACACCCGGATGGAGATATTAAGAAGGCTAGGCCTGGCTAAAGAATACCTTTACGCCAACTACAACGGCAATGTAAATCTCGAAAGTTTAGCAGACCACTCCTGTTTATCGGTCAATCATCTATTGCGGACATTCAAACTGGCTTACAATCAATCGCCGCATCAATTCCTGATACAATTACGACTTCACCGCGCACAACTGCTATTAGCTAAGACCGAATACCCGGTATATGAGATCGTTAATATGGTAGGCTTTAAGTGCACGAGTTCATTCATCAGGTTATTCCGGACCCGGTATAAAACAACTCCCCTTAAGTACCGGAACGTGATAGCTTAAACCGTTGCTAATGGTATGTTTTCACACTGCCGGCATTAATTTTATGCGCTTAATAGTCCGTTTTCTATAATAATCAATCTGGATTTTTATATTTAGCATCGAAAAGATTTCAGAATGCTATTTGAACAGGCCGGTAATTTTATTCTTGATAAACTTGAAAGCGAATTACGCCCCGATTTATATTATCATAATGCGGCACATACCAGGGATGTGTACAGCGCCGCCGAGCGAATTGGTAAGGGCGAGCATATCTGCGATTACGATATGACGCTGCTGCTTACTGCTGCCTGTTATCATGATTCTGGTTTTTTGAGAGTTGCCAAAGGACACGAAACCGAATCCTGCGCGATAGCTAAGCAAGCACTCCCCGATTTTGGCTTTAGCGCCGAAGATATTGAAAAGATCTGCGGGATGATAATGGCCACCCGTATACCGCAATCGCCCAAAAATCACTTAGAGGAGATTTTGGCCGATGCCGACCTGGATTATTTGGGCAGGGATGATTTTTTCACCATTGGCGATAAAATGTATAAAGAACTTGGCCTGGGTCACCGTGATGAATGGAACGAGATGCAGCTAAAATTTTTGGAAAGGCACCGGTATTTCACACAAACTGCATTAGATTTACGGGACGCAAAAAAGAAAAAACATTTGGAACAGATAAGAAAGCAATTACCATAAACTAACCATGAAAAAGTCAACCTTACCTAGTGGTGTTATTGATACAATTTATGTCATTGTAGGTATATTGTTCTGCGGTTTTGCTTTGAAAAGCTTCCTGGTTCCCAATAGTTTTTTTGACGGTGGCGTAACCGGTGTATCATTGCTCATTTCAGAGTTTTATCATATCCCGATAGCTTATGTAATAGTGGTTGCCAACATCCCCTTCATTTTTATGGGTATGAAGCAGGTAAACCGGACTTTTGCTTTTAAAACCATTTTGGCGATCGTTGGTCTGGGGCTCTGCCTCCTCTATATGCCTGAGTATAAAGTTACCGATGACAAATTGCTCGTATCCATTTTCGGTGGAGTATTTATGGGTATTGGAGTCGGGCTTTCGATACGCGGGGGCTGTGCGCTTGATGGTATCGAGGTATTGGCGCTTTATACCGGCAAACGCATCAGTTTTACCATCAGCGAAATTATTTTAGGCATCAACATAGTAATATTTCTGATTGCGGCCATTAAACTGGGTTTGCCTACCTCCTTTTACTCGATTATTACCTATTATGCTGCTTCCAAGACCAGCCATTTTGTGATCGAGGGCCTCGAAGAGTATACCGGTGTTACCATCATTTCAAGCCAAAGCGAAATCATCAAAAAACGCCTGGTGATGGAGCTGGGGCGCGGCATTACTATATATAAAGGCGAACGCGGCTTTTTAAAAAATAGCTTTGATGTGAGCCACCCGGTCGACATCATTTTTACCATAGTAACACGCCTGGAAGTACTAAGGCTGAAAGACCTTGTACATGATGTGGACGAAAAGGCGTTCATATTTACCAGCACCATCAAAGAAGCCGCCGGGGGCGTACTTAAACGCCGTGCCAGGCAGCACTAAATGATTATTGTTAGGTAATACTGCCTAACCCATTGATAATCTATAAATTCTTTTAATTTTATAGCTTGTAGCTTTTTAAATTTAGAAGCGGTCAACCTTAACTCTTTTTGCTTTTATGAAGAATTTTCTGGCCGTTATGGCCTTATTTACTGCTTGTCTGTCAGTTTCTGCCCAGGATACCCATTTAAAATTTGATCATTTTACTGTTAAAGATGGTTTGCCTGAGCGTTCCATGATATTTTTAAAGCAGGACAACCTGGGCTATATATGGGTTGGAACGCAAAACGGATTGCTTCGATACGACGGCTACAAACCCAAAGTGTATCGTTTTGGACTTGAAAGCGATCCCCTGTATGCAAACTGCTCCGTCCGCACTCTGTTATTGGACGATAAACAAAACCTTTGGGTTTCCACAACAGGTAATGGCTTGTTCAAATACGACCGTTCAAAAGATTACTTTATTCAATACAAATATCCCCAGGAAAAAGGGAAGCGGGCTGTTTATGAGGATTACCTGGAAACGACCGACAGCAACGGAAATTTATGGAGCATTGGGTACAATTTTTTCGATAACACTAGCGAGGCCGTAAAATTTAATCCCAAAAACGGTGGATTCGAATCGTTCAATGATAACTCTAAAGACAACCATCATCTTGGCGCAAAAAACGTGTACAAGATATTGCGGCAGTCCAATGGCGTCTTGTGGCTCGGATGCAGTAATGGGCTATTTGTTTATGATCCCCAAAATAACCGGTTTCGTCAACAGGTCTTAAAAAAAGAACGGGCCACGCAGGATTCTATTTTCAGTATATACGAGGCGCCCTCAGAAAAAGGCATTTTATGGTTGATCGCATTTGATCCGGTTTTGAAGCAAGCGAACATAATCCGGTATGACACCAGGACCACAACTGTTGATTATTACAATCATACAACCGATCGCCATCTCACCAAAGGCAATGACAGTGCTTTTGCAGTGCTCGAGGACAAAAAAAAACGGTTATGGTTCGGCACAGCGAAGGGATTGACCTATTTTGACCGCGCAAGTAAATCTTTTATTGGCTTTCGAAGCATTGATACGATCAAAGACGATACGAAGGATGGGATCGACAACATAGCGGAAGATCGTAACGGCTCGTTGTGGCTCACTACCGGCAAAGGCTTATTAAATTTCAACACCTCCACACACCAATTTCAACGGCAAATTAACGATATTGAGGACCACTCATCGTTAAGCAGTAACCACATCAGGCACCTATTGGTCGATCGTTCGGGGCAGCTTTGGGCAGGGGTGAACGGCATGGGCATGGATAAGGTTAACACATTGACGACCACTTTTTCAATCCAGGTTCACAAAAACAATCAGCCGGATAGTTATCCCGGGGGGTATCCGGGTGACTTCATTAAAATGGATAATAAGAATATCCTTTTTCCCAGTAAGCAGGGTATTTATAAATGGACGCCGGGTACCTCCAAATTTATCCAGGTATATAAAGCAGGACAGGCGGACATTAATATCGGTGCCGTCGGTTTGGATAATAAGGGGCTCATTTATTTTGGTACCCGCGCCGGGCTGAATATCTACGATCCGGCGACCAAAAAATTACAGCGCTATAGCCCTGGTTCGACGGATACGAACAGCCTTAGCAGTAACAAGATCAACTATATAAAGCAGGACCGGCTCGGGACGATCTGGATAGGCACACATACTAGTGGCGTGTGTTCCTTCGATCCATTAACCCATAAATTCACAAGGTACCCATTTATCATTAACGATGCTTCATTAGATGCGAAGGGGAAGCTTGATGATAACACCTCGGTTTCCATGCTTGAAGATCGTTCGGGAGCGCTTTGGTTCGGCACAAATTTAGGGGGGCTGAATCTGTTCGACCGGAAAACCGGGAAATTCAAGTCGTACCTGAAAGACGGAAATCAAACTGTATTTAGCATAACGGAAATTTTCGAAGATCGCGAAGGCAGGCTTTGGGTAGGTACCTATCTGAATGGTTTCTACCTTTTCGATCGTAAAACCGGCCATTTCACCAGGCACTTTAATGAGGATAACGGCTTGCTGTTTAACACCATAATTGGTATCAGGCAAGATAATAAAGGCTTGATATGGGTATGCACAGAGCGAGGACTTACCCGGCTCAACCCAAATACAATGGCGTTGGTAAACTTTCCGGCTGAAATGATATTTCCCGGAACATCTATCTTTCCCCACGATTTTGTATTCACCAACAATTTAATGGTAGTTGGGGTGACAAATGGTATAGCGTCTTTTAACCCAAATGACCTGGCCGGAAATCCGAACCCGCCAATAGTCCATATCGAAAAAGTTGGTTACAGTGACCCGGGCGCGGCTTCAGGACATGCAACTTTCCTGAATACTTTTCGCAGTCATGAGCTTGAATTGCCTTATAATCAAAACAGGGTCACCTTTAACTATATTGCGCTTCATTTTACCGATCCTTCACAAAATAAATACGCTTATCGGCTGGAGGGTTATGATACCCGGTGGGTACAGGCAGGTACGCAGCGCAGTGTAACTTACACCAACCTTTCACCCGGAACCTATACTTTCCGGATAAAAGCCAGCAATAGTGATGGGGTTTGGAACAATAAGGGCGATAGCTTCGTGGTCATCATCCACCCACCCTGGTGGCAAACCTGGTGGGCCTGGACACTATACGTCATATTATTTGTGCTAGCTGTCCGCGCGTTTGTTGCGTACCGTTCGCGTAAGCTTATTCTTGAAAAGAAAGAATTGGAAGAAGGAATAGCACAACGTACAATAGAGTTAAGTGAAGCCAACAAAGAATTAAGCGAACAGCGCGAAGAGATCATCACTCAGCGTGACAAGTTAAGCGAAACTGTCGACGACCTGAAGAAAACGCAAACCCAGTTGATACAAGCCGAAAAAATGGCCTCGCTGGGCGAACTGACCGCCGGAATAGCACACGAGATCCAGAATCCGCTCAACTTCGTCAATAATTTCTCGGAAGTAAGTGCCGAACTGATGGGGGAACTGGACGAGGAATTAGACAAGGGGGATATCAGCGAGGCTAAAACCATCGCCGCCGACGTTAAGCAAAACCTCGAAAAGATAAGGCATCACGGCAAGCGTGCCGACTTTATTGTTAAAGGCATGCTACAGCATAGCCGCACCAGCACGGGAGAACGCCAGCCAAGTGATATTAACATCCTGGCCGAAGAGTTTCTCAAACTATCCTACCAGGGTTTGCGCGCAAAGGATAAAACGTTCAATGCGGAAATTGTTACGAATTTTGATAAAGGCCTGGCCAAAGTAAATGTAGTACAACAGGATATTGGCCGGGTATTGCTAAATCTGTTTAACAATGCTTTTTATGCCGTGAACCAAAAAGCGAAAAACTTAGGTAGCGATTATAAACCTCTGGTAGAAGTTGCTACGGAATATGATGGCAGTACGATAAGCATTATGGTGCGGGACAACGGCTCGGGCATTCCTGATAAAATAAAAGACAAAATTATGCAGCCATTTTTTACGACCAAACCTACGGGTGAGGGTACGGGACTTGGCCTGTCGTTGAGTTATGATATTGTAGTGAAAGGGCATGGCGGCAGCATAGACATCGATTCAAAAGAAAATCAGTATACATTATTCACAGTTAAATTGCCGATACAATGAAGAAGCCGCTATCCCTGTTTATATTTTTATTGATCATTACGCACTGTGCATTTGCCCAAAAAAGTGACGTGGACAGTTTGCGGAAAGCCTGGCAAAAAAACAAGCAGGATACCACCCTGGTGATGTTGCTGATGACGAAAAGCACGAGCGATTATCTTACTACTAACGTCGATTCAGGGATGATCTGTGCGCGGCAGGGACTCGCCCTGGCACGAAAGATAAATTTTAAAAAAGGCGAGGTACGCTGTAAAGCTGCGATAGCCACTTTTCTGAATATCAGCGGTGATTTGCCGGGTTCCCTGAAAATAACCTTTGAGGCCCTGCCTGAAGCGGTAAGTCTTAAAGAAGAACGCGTAGTGGCTTCATGTTATAATACACGCGGGCTCACTTATTCAACTTTAAAGGACCATAAAAAATCGCTTGATAACTATTACGCGTTTCTGCATGTCACGGAGCAATATCATTACACCAACCTTTACACGGTTGCGCTAAACAATATTGCCAGGCAATACCTCGATATGAACGGGCTCGATTCAGCCGCCTGGTTCAATCAAAAGGCGTATGATGTATCCATTCAAAAGCATCTTAAAAAAAATATTGGCTACCCTATCCGCAATTTCGGAATTATCCGGTTCAAAAAAGGCGATATGCCGGGCGCCATAAGCTATTTCAAAAAGAGCCTGGCCGACTCATCCACCCATGGTAACCACTACCTGCAAAGCGAGGATTTACGCCGCATAGCCGAATCCTATCAAAAGTTGAACAAAACAGATTCGGTGATCGACTATGCCAAAAAAGCATTCGAAGAGGCTAAACTGGACCGCAATCCCGACCAAGTACAACGGGCCACAACCCTGCTTACGGAAGAATACAAACAAACAGGCGATTTTAAAAATGCCTTCTATTATCAGCAAGTGACCCAGGCCGCTAAAGATAGTTTATTCAGTGAGCAAAAGACCTTGCAGGTACAAAACCTGTCCTATAATGAAGAACAACGCAAACAAGACGCCCATGCCGCCGAAATAGCCTACCAAAACCGCGTGCGCTTTTACACGCTGTTAGGGGTTATCGGCGTATTTCTTCTTATAGCGATTATCCTGGTATATGCAAATAACCGCAGGAGAAAGGCCAATATATTGTTACAGCAGCAAAATGAGCAAATTGACCACCAGCACAAAGCATTAGAAAAAACTTTATCAGAGCTTAAAACCACGCAAACGCAGCTTTTCCAATCGGAAAAAATGGCTTCTCTGGGCGAGTTAACTGCAGGCATAGCACACGAAATACAGAACCCCTTAAATTTCGTGAATAACTTCTCGGAAGTAAACAAAGACCTCCTCGCCGAATTGAAAGAGGAAATTGAAAAGGGCAACCTGGATGAAGTAAAGGAAATAGCTGATAATGTTATTGCCAACGAAGAAAAGATTAGCCATCACGGTAAACGTGCGGACAGTATTGTAAAAAGTATGCTCGAACATTCGCGCAACGCAAGCGGTCAGAAAGAGCCCACCGACATCAATCAACTGGCCGATGAATACCTGCGCCTGAGTTATCACGGATTGAGGGCAAAAGACAAGTCGTTCAATGCGGAGTTGGTCACTAATTTTGAGAAAGATATGCCTAAAGCAAACCTGGTGCAGCAGGATATAGGCCGGGTGCTGCTTAACCTGTTCAACAACGCCTTTTATGCGGTGAACGAAAAAACAAAAACCGCAGCCGATGGCTACAAGCCCGAAATATCGGTAAGCACATCGGCTAACGGCGGCTGGGTTACCATCCAGGTAAAAGATAATGGGACCGGTATTCCCAACCACATTAAAGACAAAATTATGCAGCCGTTCTTCACCACGAAGCCTACCGGTGAGGGTACGGGGCTGGGCTTGTCCTTAACCTACGATATGGTTGTTAAAGGGCATGGCGGCAGCATTGATGTGGATACCAGGGAAGGCGAATACACTACATTTATGGTTAAACTACCGATAAATTAAAAAGATGAAGAAAAGTCTATTATTTATAATTCCATTTCTGGCATACAGCAGTTTTGTATTCGCCCAAAAAGACACTTTCGACAGCTTACGGAAAGCGTATCAAAAAAACAAGCAGGATACCACGCTTGTACAATACATGTTCATTAAGAGTATGGAAAAATACCTTACGACTAATGTGGACTCGGGTATGTTATTGTCGCGGCAAGCCCTGGCTTTATCACGTAAGATCCATTATAAAAAAGGCGAAGTGCAATCCCTCGCCGGGGTAGCAACTTATCTAAATATCAGCGGCGATATGCCGGGATCCTTAAAAGTAACCTTTGAGGCGCTTCCGGAAGCCATAAAGATACATGAAATGCGAACCGTTGCTTCTTGCTATAATACCCTGGGGCTCACGTATTCGATTCTTAAAGACAATAAAAAATCGCTCGACAATTATTATGCAGCACTGGCTGTCGTTAAAAAATATCATTATAACGACCTGCTTGTGGTAGAAATGAATAATATCAGCAGGCAATACCTTGATATGAACAAGCTGGATTCGGCATTGTACTTTACACAAAAAGACTATGACTTTGCATTAAAATCGCACCAGGTAGCCAACCTCGGTTACCTGATACGCAATTTCGGGATCATTCAATTTAAAAAAGGAAACCTGCAAGGCGCTATAAACTTCTACAATAAAAGCTTAAAAGATTCCTCCGCTCGCAATAACCATTACCTGCAGGGCGAGAATTACCGGCGGATAGCAGAAGCCTACCAGAAAATGGGCAACACAGATTCATGTATCTACAATGCGAAAATAGCTTTTGAGCAGGCGAAACTGGACAAAAATCCCGATCAGGTACAACGCGCCACCAAATTATTAACGGAGATATTCTTATCCAAAGGAGATTACAAAGCAGCATTCGATTACCAGCAGATCACGCTCAAAGCACGGGATAGCTTATTCAGCCAGCAAAAAACATTGCAGGTACAAAATCTTACCTATAATGAGCAGCAGCGCAGGCAAGCCGCTGAAGCCGCGCAACTGGCCTATCAAAACAAGGTGCGTTTTTACGCCATGTTTGGTGTGATAGGCGTATTTCTTTTGCTTGCTATTGTCCTGTTATATGCGAACGGTGCGAGAAAAAAGGCCAATCATTTGCTCCACGAGCAAAAAGAAGAAATTGAGGCACAACGGGATAACCTGGAACAAGCATACAGCGACCTCAAGATCACACAAACGCAGTTGGTGCAATCCGAAAAAATGGCATCGCTGGGTGAGTTGACGGCGGGTATAGCACACGAGATACAGAATCCTTTAAACTTCGTCAACAATTTTTCTGAAGTGAATACCGAGTTGATCGAAGAAATGCAGCAGGAGATCACCAACGGTAATTTGAACGAGGTTAAAGAGATAGCTGACAGTATTAAAGAAAATCAGCTTAAAATAAGTCAGCATGGCAAACGGGCCGATTTTATTGTGAAAGGCATGCTGCAGCACAGTCGCACCAATACCGGCGAAAAGCAGGAAACTAACCTGAATATATTGGCCGATGAATTCTTTAAACTTTCATACCACGGTTTAAGAGCCAAGGACAAATCATTCAACGCTGAAATGACTACCAATTTTGACCCGGAATTACCTAAAGTGAATATGGTGCAACAGGATATCGGCCGCGTATTGCTCAACCTGTTTAACAACGCTTTTTATGCGGTAAATCAAAAATCGAAAACCGCAGGTAAGGATTATACGCCGGAAGTATCCATTAGCACAATCGCAAAGAATGGTGAGGTTATCATTAAAGTGAAAGACAACGGCGTTGGGATACCAGATCATGTAAAGGAAAAGATCATGCAGCCATTTTTTACAACAAAGCCTACGGGCGAAGGCACAGGTTTGGGCCTAAGCTTAACCTATGATATGGTAGTGAAGGGACATAACGGGAAAATAGAAGTGAGTACTAAAGAAGGCGAGTTTACAGAGTTTACCGTCTCGTTGCCCATAAATTGATCAAAACCGCATGAGAAAATTCATCAAAATATTATTACTGTTGCTGATACCCGCATTGGGCATGGCGCAGCAAAGCCACCTGGATAGCTTAAAAAAGGCCCTGCACGCCGCGCGCACTGACTCGGCGCGCTACTTACGTTTAAGCGACATTAACGATTATTATGCGGAGCTCAATAGGGATTCGGCACTTTATTATGGTGACCAGGCACTGGCTATCGCAAAAAAAAATGGACAATTACTGGATGAGGCGAGCACTTTAGATGGAAAGGGGTATATCTTGATGCATTTAGGTAAATTTCCTGAGTCCCTCGAATGCTTCCAGCAGGCGCTTAAACTGGCAGAAGATCCAAAAAACGAAAATAGCTGGGGTCGCTTTAAGAATTACGCACCACACCGAATGCGCATCAGCAACCTTGCAAGTATCCACCATGATATAGGGCACCTAATGGGAGCTACTAATAATACCGACCAGCAAATAGTGGAATACAGGGAAACAAAAAAACTGGCAACCGAAGCAGGTGCCCAGGAATTACTGGGGCTGGTCAATATGAACCTTGGCCATGTTTATGAAAAACTTAACCGCCTGGATTCGGCTTTGATAATGGAACAAAATGCCGTACGGATATTTAAACAAACAGGATTCAAAAAATACCTGGGTGCTGTTTACCTGGATATGGGCGATGTTTATTTGAAAAAAGGGAACACCATTCTTGCGCTACAATACCTTCATAAGGCTATCAATACCAATATCGAGCAAAAAAATTTTACGAATGTCGCCTATTCATACTTAGATATGACCGAGCACTATCTAAAAGAAAAACAAAAGGATTCCAGCCTTTTTTATGCCCACAAAACCCTTGAGGTTCTGAATACGACGGGCTCCAAACAGAACCTCGATTATGCACTTGAGAACCTTTACCAAAGTTATAAGCTGGCCGGCAAAACCGACAGCGCCTACAAATACCAGGGCCTGGCACTAACCGCCAAAGACAGCAGTTTTAAAGCAACCGTAAAAAGCCTTGCCGATTTCCAGAAACTGTCATTCAAGGCGCAAATGCACGCGCAGGACCTGGAAAAAGAAAAAGCCGCTATCCAAACCCGTATCCGCACGTATGTATTGTTGGCGGCCATCGCCGTATGTATATTGATAGCAGGCATATTTTACCGCAACAACAGGCAAAAGCAAAAGGTAAATAATTTGCTGTCCCATCAGAATGAGGAGATCGTACAGCAAAAGGAAGAAATAGAATCACAGCGCGACAGTTTGGAACAAACGCTTACCGATCTGAAAGCCACGCAAACGCAATTGATCCAATCCGAAAAGATGGCGTCGTTAGGCGAACTGACCGCCGGCATTGCCCACGAAATACAGAACCCGTTGAATTTCATCAATAACTTCTCGGAAGTCAACAAAGAGATGCTCGTGGAAATGAAGGAAGAGATCGCAAAAGGTAACATGGCTGAAGTGAATGACATAGCAGACAGCGTTATTGCCAACGAAGAAAAGATAAACCACCACGGCAAGCGCGCGGATAGCATCGTCAAAGGCATGCTTGAACATTCGCGCAACGCGACCGGCCAGAAAGAACCCACGGACATCAATCAACTAGCCGATGAATACCTGCGCCTGAGTTACCACGGACTAAGGGCAAAGGACAAAGGCTTTAATGCGGAGTTGGTCACTCATTTTGATGCCGCGCTGCCAAAAGTAAACGCGACTGCCCAGGATATTGGCAGGGTATTGCTCAACCTGTTTAACAATGCTTTTTATGCCGTCAATCAAAAGTCAAAAACCGCTGGGAGCGACTATAAGCCGGAAGTTTCTGTGTCCACCTCAACTGCAAACGGGCAAATCGTCATTAAAGTAAAGGATAATGGCACAGGGATTCCGGATGCGATAAAGGATAAGATCATGCAGCCGTTTTTTACGACGAAGCCAACCGGCGAAGGAACGGGGTTGGGCTTGTCCTTAACTTATGATATGGTGGTGAAGGGGCATGGGGGGAGTATCAATGTGGATACTAAAGATGGGGAATACACCGAATTTACAGTCGCGTTGCCAATAATTTAATTTATGAGAAAGCAAAAACATGGTTATTTAATACTCGTGGTTTTACTACTTTGTGTACGCATAGTACAGGCACAAACTTACAATGCTGTCGATACGGTGAAAAAGTATCGCGGCATATATGAATCGGATAAAACCGATGGTAATTTGGCGCTCCTTTATAATGCGGAGTCTAATTACCACAGGCAAAATAATGCCGACTCTGCATTATTCTACGCTAATTTATTCCTTGATATCGCAAAGAAACAAAAAAATAAAAAGGTTGAGACCATTGCTTTGAGTGATGTAGAATTCGCTCTGCGTCAATCAGGCAACTTTGCCGAAGCTTTAAATATTCAGCTGCAAGTTCTTGAAAATTCAAAACAACTGGGATCGTTAAATGGAGAAGGGCATGCTTTGAACAGTATTGGAAACACCTATCTTGAGATGGGCGACCCACGTACAGCACTCAATTATTACAGGTCATCGCGAGCGGTGTTCCTTAAAACGCATGGCGCCAACTATTATTGGACTTTGAACGAGTCCTCTAATATCGGCAATGCTTATGAGAAGTTAAACATGCCCGATTCGGCCCTTTATTACGAACTAAGCATGTACCACGATAAACATTTCCCTGGTGATATTGTGCCCGAACTGCTGGATAGGCTTGGAAATGCGTACCTGGCCCTTGGTAAATATGATGATGCTTTGAACAGCTACCGCAAAGGGCTGGCATTAGCGCGAATCGTTAAAACTTCCACAGAGATTGCCTCGATAGCCTTCCAGATGGCAAAATTATTTAACAGGACAAATAACGCCGACTCGAGTGTTTTTTATGCGCGAAAGGCATATGCTACTGCTAAATCATTATCCGTTCGTGGTACGGTACTTGATGCCGCGCGCTTATTGGCCGATCTGTATGGCAAGCGGGCTAATATTGACAGTGCTTACTATTACCAGCAAATTGCGATAAGATATAATGACACACTTTTCGGGGCCGAAAAATTTAATCACATACAAAAAATATTATCAGACGAACAGCGGCGGCAGCAAGCGCTTTTGCAGAAACAGGAGGAGCTGAAAAACCGCTACCAGCTTATCGGCGGTATTACTATTATAGCTTTTGTGCTTACTGTAGCGCTATTAATATGGCGTAATAACCAAAAGCAAAAACAAGCTAACCTGCTATTAAGTGAACAAAAGGAGGAAATAGAAGCGCAGCGCGACGATCTGGGGCAGGCCTTAGAAGAACTCAAATCGACCCAAACGCAGCTTATCCAATCCGAAAAAATGGCCTCGCTTGGCGAGCTGACTGCGGGCATAGCCCACGAAATACAGAACCCGCTGAATTTTGTCAATAATTTCTCTGAGGTAAATAAGGACCTGCTTGCCGAACTGAAAGAGGAGCTTGATAGGGGAAATATTAGCGATGCAAAGGAAATCGCGGATAGCGTGATCGGTAACGAGGAAAAGATAAACCATCACGGCAGGCGGGCCGACAGTATAGTGAAAGGCATGCTGCAGCACAGCCAATCGGGCAGCGGCGCTAAAGAGCCCACCAACATCAATGCCCTGGCCGATGAATATATACGGCTGAGTTATCATGGCTTACGGGCTAAGGATAAAAGTTTTAATGCGGAATTGGTAACGCACTTTGATGAAACACTGCCCAAAGTGAACGCCATACCACAGGATATCGGCCGCGTGCTGCTCAACCTGTTCAACAATGCTTTTTATGCCGTTCATCAAAAACAAAAAACAGCAGCCGGGACCGGGTATAAACCAGAGGTAACCGTAAGCACTTACGCGGAAAAGGGGCACGTTATCATCAAAGTGAAAGATAATGGGACAGGTATCCCGGATGCGATAAAAGAAAAGATCATGCAGCCATTTTTTACCACCAAACCAACGGGTGAGGGTACGGGATTAGGCTTATCTTTAACTTATGATATGGTGGTGAAAGGGCACGGGGGTAAAATTGATATCAATACTAAAGAAGGTGAGTTTACGGAGTTTACCGTAACCCTGCCCTATAAACTTATTTAATTGAAGCTATGAAACGGATCAGCGTTTATTTATCACTTGTTTTTTGCCTGGCGGCTGCTAAACCAGTATTGGCCCAAAACGATTTCGCCCACGCGGCGATGGATTCCCTGCAAAAAGTGCTTGCAACGCAACGCACGGCAAAGGATAGTTTACTCACTTTGCAAAAGCTGGTGGATTTTACGCCCGTGCGATCTGATGAGACACTTCCGTATCCCGATCATTACAAAACGCTGCTGGAGCTCAACGAGAAACTAAAATTGATTGACCCTGCGCCATACCTGCTAATGCAGCAAGGAAATGCTTATTGGGCCAAAAGGCAATATGCCAAATCGCTGAAAAGCTTCCAGGACGCGGTTGAGCTTTTTGACAAACAGCACAAGACTATCTTTCCCCTACTGATCAACATGCGTATTCTGTACAATTTCCTTAACGACCAGGATGCCCGACTGCACTATTTTCAGCAAAAATTGGAATACTACCAGGTTAACGGCCCGTATCAGAATACAGCGCCATGTTACCACGCTATCGCCGGTTTTTATTTATACAAAGGCGCCTTTAACCAGGCCATCAATAACTACATGAAAGGTGCTGAAGTGTTCAGGAAGTTCCAACCTAATTTTTATGCCCAAATTTTGTATGTGCTGGGCATGACCTATAACCAATGGGGCAATTTTGATAAGGCCCGATATTATGCAACCTTAGCCCTTCCCTTGTCGCAGAAACAAAAAGACACCAGCGGAATAAATTATTGCTATGCCACCCTAAGCCAGACCGAATTTAATGCCGGTAGGTATGACGTTGCTTTGAAATTTATAAACGAAAGTATTCAGTTCATAAGCAAAAGATCGTCACAACGGGTAGCCAACATATATGCTACTAAAGCAAAAATCTACCTCAAACTAAACCAGCCCGACCTGGCGTTGCCTTTACTGGACCGGACAAAAAAAATGACCGATTCGGCCGGCTACAAGTTGGTGAGTTCTGTTGGCTATACCGAGACCGATTACGAGTACTATGAATATTACACAGCCAAGGGAAATACCGGCGAAGCAGAGAAATCCCTTTTGGCGGCCTACCAAAAGTCGTCCAACGAACAGGGTGTGCCCTTACAATTAAAATACGCGCGCGAACTGGGTTATTTCTACCAAATGCATAACCAGCCCGAAAAATCTGAAAAGTATTTCGAACAATATTTTAAGGCTTACGACGCGCGGGAGGCGGGACTGCATGATTTTAAAGTGGCCCAATACGAGATAGATCAAAATGACAGGGCACAGCGCGACCACATCAACCAATTAAAACAGGAAAAAGCCGTACAGGATTACCAGATCAGCCGGCGCAATACGATGTTGTGGGGTTCATTAGTAATACTTGCATTGATAAGTGCATTGCTGGTATTTATTTACAGGCAATTGCAGGTCAACAAAAAGACACTCATATCGCTGCGGCAAACGCAGCGGCAATTGATACAATCGGAAAAAATGGCCTCATTGGGCGAACTGACCGCCGGTATCGCGCATGAGATACAGAACCCGCTCAACTTCGTTAACAATTTCTCTGAGGTAAACATCGAACTTTTGGAGGAATTGGACGCTGAACTGAAGCGCGGCGAAATTGAGGAGGCACTGGATATATCCAGCAACATCAAGCAAAACCTGGAAAAAATAGGCTTCCACGGTAAGCGCGCCGATGGCATTGTAAAAGGCATGCTTCAGCATAGCCGGGCAAGCAGCGGGCAAAAAGAACCTGTGGATGTTAATGTTATTGCCGATGAATACCTGAGGCTGGCATACCATGGGCTGCGTGCAAAAGATAAATCCTTCAATGCCGAACTGGTTACCAACCTTGCTGAAAAGCTGCCTATGGTGCCCATGATACCGCAGGACATAGGCCGCGTATTGATCAACCTTTTTAACAATGCATTTTACGCCACCCAGCAAAAGCAAAAAACAGCGGGCGCCGGTTATAAACCCACCCTTGAAATGACGACCGCTTTAAAAGATGGTTTGGTCGAGATCAAAGTAAAAGACAACGGTACGGGCATCCCCGAACATGTTAAGGACAAGATCATGCAGCCGTTCTATACCACCAAGCCCACCGGCGAGGGCACCGGATTGGGTCTATCCATGAGTTATGATATTATAGTGAAAGGGCACAGCGGCAAAATAGATGTGAATACCAACGAAGGTGAGTTTACCGAGTTTATTATTCAGTTACCAGTCAATCAACCATCATAGGATGAAAACGTCCATCAAAATAGCAATTCTGTTGTTGTTGCCGGTATGGGCCTGCGCTCAACAGCACCTGCCTGACAGCATCGCACGGGCTTATAAAAATGCCGCCACCGATTCGGCACGGTATGTTACAAATGTACAGGCCTACTCATATTTTGAAGAAATAAACAGGGATAGCGCGCTGTATTATTCGGGGCAGACATTAGCGCTGGCTCAAAAGAATAACAAACCACTACTGGTAGCAAGATCCCTCGCGAGTAAAGGCTATCAACTGACCGGTATGGGGCGATATGCAGAAGCGCTGCAGTGCCTGCTGCAGGGTTTTGCCATTGCACAGGACCCAAAAAACGCAAGTAATACCTGGTTTACGGTACGCCAGTCTACGCCCGAAAAAAACCGGCTTTTAATGTTGTCGCTTATCCATCATATGTTTGGCATCCTGATGGATCGCACGCAAAACACGGATCAAATGATCTTCCATTTCAAAGAGGCTAAAAGGATTGCAACGTCAATAAACAATACCGGCAGGATAATGATCGCCGATATGAACCTTGGAAATGCTTACATCAGCCTCAATAAAATTGATTCCGCTTCATTTTTTGAAGATGAAGCACTAAAACTTACGCTGCAAGGCGGGCAAAAAAAGTATATCGGGTACATCCTGAGCTGTTTGGGCGACATAGCCCTGAAAAAAGGGGATAAAGCCAAAGCGAAGCAATTTTATTATGCGGCCATTAGTACATCTATCCAACAAAGTAACATCGCCAACTTAACCCGGAGCTATCTAAAACTGACCAATTTTTACCTGGGAGAACGTGACGGCGACTCAAGCCTTTATTATGCCAAAAAAATGCTTGAAACTTTTAAAACCATTGGGCCGTCCATGAGCCAGCAGCTTAACATTGGCACAGCCTATCAAAATCTTTATGATAGCTACAAGTTAAGAAAGCAACAGGATAGTGCTTTCAAATATGCCGGTCTGGCCATTGCCGCCAAGGACAGTATATTCAAAATAAGAGTTGCCAGTTTGGCCCAGTTTCAAAATGAGTCCTTCAAAGAACAGATGCGCTTCCAGGAGTTTCAAAAAGAAAGAACGGCCACTCAAACCAGGGTCCGGACTTATTCGCTGCTGGCAGGTACAGGCGTTTTCCTTATTATCGCCCTGATACTTTACCGCAACAACCGCCAAAAGCACAAAGCAAACGTCGTGCTGGAAGGCACGCTTACCGATCTGAAGGCAACACAATCTCAGCTCATCCAGGCCGAAAAGATGGCCTCGCTGGGCGAATTAACCGCCGGTATCGCGCACGAGATACAGAACCCGCTCAACTTTGTGAATAATTTTTCGGAGGTCAATACAGAGCTGATCGACGAGTTGCAGCAGGAAATAGCGCGTGGCGACATGGAGAGCGTAAAAGCCATCGCTACAGATATACAGGAAAACGAGAAAAAGATAAACATGCACGGCAAACGTGCCGACGGCATTGTAAAAGGGATGCTGCAGCATAGTAAAGCTGATGGGGGCGCAAAGGAACCGACCGACATAAATTTACTGGCGGACGAATTTATCCGCCTGGGTTATCACGGCTTGCGCGCCAAGGACAAAAGTTTTAACGCCGACCTTGTAACCAACTTTGACGAAAAATTACCGAAGGTGAACCTGGTACAGCAGGACATCGGGCGTGTAATGCTTAACCTGTTCAATAATGCTTTCTATGCGGTTCAGCAGAAAGCAAAAACCGCCGGACCAGATTATAAGCCGACGATAGAAGTGACAACCTTTTACCTCCCCCTTCAGGGAGCTGGGGGGCTAAAAGTAAAAGACAACGGTACTGGTATGCCGGATGCGATAAAAGAAAAGATCATGCAACCCTTCTTCACTACCAAGCCTACGGGCGAGGGAACCGGATTAGGACTATCCTTAACTTATGATATGGTGGTGAAGGGGCATGGGGGTACAATACAAGTAACAAGCAAGGAAGGTGAAGGATCGGAGTTTATTATTCAATTACCAGTTAATTAAGCCGAACGAACATGAAAGCAAAATCGATCAGGGGAAATTCACCTGAACAAATTAAAGTCGAATTGGCCAAAAACATGGCAGATGGTTTCAAACCGACGCTGGCTATCGTTTTTTTGTCGGTCAAACAGGATCGTAAAGGGCTCCGCAATATTCTCGATGATGCTGGCATAGCCGTTTTCGGGGTCACCACGCATGGCGAGTTCATTGATGAAAACTTAACCAACGGCGAAATTTCGATACTGCTTCTCGACATGAAAACCGCTCATTTTTCAGTGCTTTTTGAAGAGTTTGACGGCGGCAACTATCAGGAAACTGCACAGGCCATCGCTAAAAAAGCCAAGGAGAAATTTGCGTCGCCTGCGTTCCTTATCGCGGGCTGTAATATGAAAACGGATTTAGAAGCCCTGCTGAAAGGCTTTGAGGATATTATCGGTACAAATGCCAACGTGTTTGGTTGCGGAGCCGGGGACGACTTTACTTTTGCCGAACAATTTGTATTTACCAACAACCGCGAAAGCAACAGTGGCATGGTGGTCATTGCATTGGACGAAGAACATGTCGCGGTTAAAGGCCGGGCCACCTGCGGATGGAATGCAATAGGCACACCAAAAACCGTAACCAAAAGCGAAGGCAACCATGTGTTCGAGGTGGACAATGTACCCGTATTGGAACTTACAAAAAAATTCAGCGGCCTCGATATCCGCGAAGGAGAAACCGTGCATGTAGCCATCCAGATCGCTACTACGCTGCCGTTGCAATTGCAAAGGGAGCAGGGCGACCCCGTTATGAGGCCTGGGATATTTGTAAATTTTGATGATGGCTCATTTGTTTGCAGCGGCACGGTTCCGCAGGGCTCGAAGGTGCGTTTCTCACTCCCACCCGATTTTGACGTGATGGAAAAGGTAATCAAGCGCCTGGAGGAATTAAAGGCCACCGAAATGCCGGAGGCAGACGCACTGGTTGTGTTCAGCTGCGCCGGACGCATCCTTTCCTTCGGCCCGATGATGAACATGGAAATTGAAGGTATTCGCAAAGTTTGGAGCGTACCGATGGCCGGTATGTTTTCCATGGCCGAACTGGGTCGCGCGAACAATGGTAATTTGGAAATGCATAACCTGACCACTTGTTGTGTAGCGTTGAAAGAAAAATAAAAGATAATACTTACATCGATGGAGCAGAACCTGCAAACCGTACTTGACCTGATCAATGCTGATGCCAATCTTTCAGAAGATGAAAAAGCGGTAATTATTGCCCGGCTGAATGCTGTGGATAAAAAGATGGGCGTTGATGCCTTCCGGATCGAGCGGGGCGAGCATTTGAAAAAAACCATGTCGGTTCTGCTGGATGAGACCATCGAAGAACTGGAGCAAAAACGGCAGGCCGTTGAAGAAAAAAACCGCGACCTGGAGATAGAGGCCGCATTGGAAAGGGTGCGGACGGTAGCTATGGGTATGCGTGCTGCCAATGACCTGCTGAGTATCGGCAAAATATTGTTTGAGGAACTGACCACATTGGGATTTGCAGAATTACGCAACGCCATGATCAACATTGTCAACGATGAAAAAGGATCTTTCCTTAATTATGATTTTAATGGCAGCGACTCTTCGGTCACTCAATTCTCATATGGCGGTCACCCGGTAATAGATAAGCAGATAGAAATAACACGCAGCGCAAGCGATGCATTTATAGAACATATACTTACAGGAAACGACCTGGAAGATTTCAAAGCCTTCAGGGTACGAAATGGTGAACCGACAGATCCGAAATTGGAGAATATTCCCGCCCTATACTACTACTTTTATTCGATAGGCATTGGCTCATTAGGCATATCCACTTTTAGCGCGCTTACGAACGAAAAACGGGAGATACTCAAACGTTTCCGCAACGTGTTCGATCTTGCCTATCGCCGGTACGCTGATATCCAATTGGCGGAAGGACAGGCCAAAGAGGCCCGTTTAGAAACCGCGCTGGAAAGGGTTCGTGCGGTAGCTATGGCGATGAAGAAGCCTGAGGAAGTATTTGGCGTATGCGAAACCACCTACAACGAACTTATTGCGCTGGGCTTTACCAATCTCCGTAATGCGCAAATTGTCATCAATAAAAAAGAAACGCAGTCTTATATCGTTTTTGAATATTCAGATCACTCCAGCACGCAGATGCGCGAAGCACCGATCGATAGTCACCCCCTGATCAGAGAAATTTCTGATGAGATCGAGAAATCGAATGACGCGCTTTTCCAAAAGCAAGTTACAGGTGATGAGTTCGAAGCATGGCGAAAATGGAGGCATAAGCTTGACAAGGGTAAAGATCTGAGGCTTGACCATGTGAGTTCACTTTGCTTTTACTTTTATTCAATTGGTGCGGGAGCTTTGGGCATTTCCTCGTATGATCCGATCACAAATGACCAGTTAGACATTCTTAAGCGCTTCAAAAAAGTATTTGAGCTATCCTACACCCGTTACGCCGACGTTACCCAGGCGGAAACCCAAGCCCGCGAAGCGCAAATAGAACTGGCTCTGGAACGCGTTCGTGCCCGCACGATGGCCATGCAGCATAGCGAGGAATTAGCCGAAACGGCTTTCATCCTGTTCCAGCAGTTTAAAGAATTGGGCGAAAACCCCGACCAGGCCACCATAGGTATCATCAACGAAGAGGAGCATGTAATTGAGTATTGGGTTACCATGTATGGCAGCCAGATCAATAAAGTTTTCAAATTCTCTATTGACGAGCCCAACGTAACCAACAAAATATATAAAAGCTGGAAGGCTCACAAAAAATCGCTGGTGATAGACCTGAGCGGGAAAGCGCTTCTTGATTTTACGACCTACCGCGCCAGTATGGGCGGGGCGGGGTTTAATCCTGCAGAGAAGCGGCGTGTCATTAACGTCGCCTTTTTCTCAAAGGGTATTATTAATGTACAGTCCACGGAGGCACGCTCTGAGGAAAGCGTCCGGCTTTTGGAAAGATTTGCCGGTGTTTTTGACAGCACCTACACCCGTTTCCTGGACCTAAAAAAAGCAGAGGCGCAGGTTAGAGAGGCGCAAATTGAAGCTGCATTGGAGCGCACCCGTACACAAAGTATGATCATGCAGCATTCCAGCGAACTGGATGATACCTTGCGGGTTTTTCACCAGCAGGTGCTGTTACTGGGTATTCGCTCAGCTTTTTCATTTTTGTGGCTACCTGATGAAGAAAAGGACCGCCATATCTTTTGGGCTGCCTGGGCCGAAAACAATTCAAATGATTTCAAGAGCAAGGCCATTAATTACCCGCTCGACAGGAATGAACCCGCCACCGCACAGTGTTTGATCGATTGGAAAGGCAATGACCCTGTTGTTTCCTACCATGTGCCGCCGGAAGGCGTCGCAGGTTACTTTGCCGCCTGGCAGGAATTGATCGACGGGGTAGAACAATTGAAGCCTGAATATTTTAAAGGCGGCTTATATTACGTGGAGGCCTTTATGAAATATGGCGGCTTCGGCGTAATGGTTGAAAACTCATTATCGCAGGAAGAAAGCAAAATACTCGGCCGCTTTGCCATTGAGTTTGAACGTACTTATACCCGGTTCCTCGATCTACAAAAAGCGGAGGCACAAGCCCGCGAAGCGCAAATTGAACTGGCATTGGAGCGTGTTCGCGCGCGAACGATGGCCATGCAAAAAAGCGACGAGCTCAAAGAGATCATCAAAGTTGTGTATGAACAACTCGTACACTTAAACATCCTTGCCGAACATGCCGGGTTTATTATGGATTACCGGGCCAACGATGATATGCGCATTTGGCTTACTGATAAGCATTTTGATCCCTCGTATGTAACCGTTCCCTATTTTGATTCGCCGCATTGGAACAGTTTTATTGAAGCAAAGAAAAAAGGGAACGATTTTTTTGCCGTTTATTCCACTTTCGAAGAAAAAAACAAGTTTTACCAGGACCTTTTTGCGTTAGTCCCCGGGGTGACGGACGAATCAAGGGAATATTATTTAAACTGTCCCGGCCTGGCAATATCGACTGTATTGTTAGACAACATTGGCCTGTATATCGAAAATTTCTCGGGTATTCCTTATACCGACGAAGAGAACAGCACCCTGATGCGTTTCGGCAAGGTGTTCCAGCAAACGTATACCCGTTTCCTCGATCTCCAAAAAGCCGAGGCGCAGGCACGTGAGGCACAGATAGAGGCGGCGTTGGAAAAAGTACGATCCAGTTCTTTAGCCATGCACAAGAGCGATGAGTTAAAAGATATCGTTAAGGTGGTTTTTGAAAAATTGCAGGATCTTGGCTTCGCGATAGATGGAGCGGCTTTTATTGCGACACCGATAGAAAACTCCAGGAACCTTAATATTTGGATAGGCGACGATCATGCCGAATATCCATCCTGCTTTAGAACGCCTTTTTATGATTCTCCTGTATGCTTAGATATTTGGGCGGCAATGGAATCAGGTTCAGATTTTTTCTCGGCAACCTATTCTTTTGAGGAAAAAACGCCATGGTTCAACTATATTTTTGAGCATAGCGATTATAAGCACTTACCCGGCGAATTAAAGAGCTGGATACTGGGACAGGAAACCCTGACGCAGTGTTTTGCCTGGACGAAAAACTCCGCCATCGGAATTCATTTTCATGATCGACGGTTGTTATCCAACAACGAAATTGATATCCTGAAAAGGTTTGCAAAAGTTTTTGACCAAGCCTATATCCGTTTTCTCGACCTGCAAAAAGCGGAAGCGCAGGCCCGTGAGGCACAGATTGAACTATCACTGGAAAGAGTTCGCGCCAGTGCGATGGCTATGCATAAAACAGATCAGTTGCTAGGTGCAGCGGAGCTTTTATACAAGGAATTGACAGGCTTGGGTATCAACAGCATGGCCATTACCTACGCCATTATGGCCGGGGACGAAAAAAGCGCAGCCTACTATAGCATCAACCCGGTTGACGGGAAGATAAATCCTGTCCCGTTTGATGCACCACACACCGAAACGGAAGTTATGCGTTCGATCTTATCAAGCTGGAAAAAGCGGGAAACTTTTAGCAAGCTGGTATTGGATGAGGAGGCCACGCTACGGCATCAAACTTACATAGCAGGGATATTGCAGGCCTATTTTAACGAACATAACTTCGATTATAATTTTTCAGTTGAGGCATTTTTGGCGGTGTCGCCAAAGAAAGCCGTGATCTATGCTTTCAATTTCTCGCAGGGATATATTTTTATTATCGGCAACGAGCATTTAACAAAACCGCAGGAAGAAATGGTGATGCGGTTTGCCAAGGTGTTCGAAATGACTTATCGCCGCTTCCTCGACCTGAAACAAGCCGAAACACAAGCACGCCAGGCACAAATAGAAGCGGCAATGGAAAAGGTGCGGTCGCGGTCGCTGGCTATGCAGGAGCCTGACGAACTGGTGGAAGTTGCGCAGGTGCTTCGGCTGGAAATGGCTTTGCTGGGTGTGGAAGAATTAGAGACCAGTTCGATCTACATCCATCATGAAGATAGCGGTAAAACAGAGTGCTGGTATGCCATAAAAGACGAACACAAACTGGTTTCCGATCACATGGATATGAACCTGGGCGATACCTGGGTGGGCAGGCAAATGCTAAAGTTTTATCATTCGGATAAAACGCAAATTTCCATACCCATGAAGGGCGAAAACCGGAAGGAATGGATCAACTATTGCAGCACAAAGTCGAACCTATTGGACGGATTTTACGGCGAAAACATCCCCGAGCGCACTTACCATTTATGTAAATTCTCGGGTGGCTCCATGGGCGCGGCATCGCCGGGTGACATTTCTGCCGAAAGCTGGGAACTTTTGCAAAGGGCCACGACTGTTTTCTCATTCGCTTATACCCGTTTCAGCGACCTGCAACAGGCCGAGGCGCAAGCCAGGGAGTCTCAAATTCAATTGGCGCTGGAGCGGGTGCGCGCCCGCACCATGGCGATGCAAAACAGTGATGAACTGAGAGAGGTTATCCAGGTGGTTTATGATCAATTGATCAGCTTAAATTTCGAGATCGGTAATGCAGGGTTTGCTATGGACTATAAGGCGAGCGATGACTTTAATCTTTGGATTGCTGACTCTTCCGTGGAAATTCCTACAAAAGTATATATTCCCTATTTCGATCACCCACTGTTTAATCGTTTTATTGAAGCAAGGGAAAAAGGCTTGAATTTTTTCACAATGAGCTTAACGTTCGATGAAAAAAACAAATGGGTGGATCATTGTTCGAAACATGTTGCTGAGGTAACACAGGAAATAAGAGAAACTCTTTTTAACTGCCCCGGGTTTGTGTGTTCCAATATATTAATGAAGAATGTGCTGCTTTATATTCAAAATTATAGCGGCAGTTCATATACGGACGCCGAAAACATCGCACTCAAACGTTTTGGCGCTGTTTTCGAACAGACCTACACCCGTTTTAAAGACCTGGAACAGGCAGAAGGACAAGCAAAAGAATCACAAATTCAACTGGCTTTGGAAAGAGTGCGCGCCCGAACGATGGCTATGCAGCATAGTAATGAGCTGGCGGAAACTGCATCGCTGGTTTCACAGCAATTACATGATCTGGGTTTATCTTTTGACAGGGTCGGATTCTATATCTGGAAAAAGGATGCTAACCTGGTGGAGGGGTGGACGAGCAATGGCACTTTTGACGAGCTTTTACCGCCGCTGGTGTTGCCCTATTTGGAAGACGAAGGCCACCGGGGCATTTATGAAGCCGCGCAAAGAAATGAACATAGCTATGAGCAGGTATTAGGTGGCGAAGAACTCAAGAGGCATTACGAATGGCTGCTTTCGCAGCCTTCGGTTTGGGGCACGCTCAAAACAACAGGCGATAACGCATTCGTCCCCATGCCTATCCAATATAAATATGCCGGTATTTTCAAACAGGGCTATTTGATGCTGATGGCAATCGAACCGCAGCCTGGGGCCGCTAATTTACTTGAGCGGTTCGCATTGGTTTTCGAACAAACCTACACCCGCTTTAACGACCTTAAACAAGCAGAAGAACAGGCAAGGGAAGCGCAGGTAGAATTATCACTGGAGCGTATCCGTGCCAAAACGATGGCCATGCACACCAGTGAGCATGTTGGCGAAACCGTTGCTACCATGTTTGATGAATTGGTGAAGCTGGGGATAGAAAAAACGGTACGCTGCGGGATCTTGATCATTGACGAAACCAAACACATGGAAGTGTGGACGGCAGCTTACGATGCTGATGGGAAAGTTAATATGCTGATCGGCCGCATAGATATGATGGTGCATCCCCTCATCAGCAACATACATGAGGCATGGAAAAACAAGGAACAGGTGAGAACCTACGAACTGGCCGGCAAAGACCTGAAAGCTTATTACAATGCCATTAACGATTCGCCGGAATACCCCTTTCAGTTGGACCTGGCCTCATTACCGGCAAAGCAAACCAATAGTGCTTTCTTTTTTCCGGAAGGCGCCATTTTCGCTTTCACCCTTGATCCCTTATCCGAACCTGAGGTTAAACTCTTTAAGCGGTTCGCAGGCGTGTTTGGTTTAACTTACCGCCGTTTCCTTGATTTGCAAAAAGCGGAATCACAAGCAAAAGAATCACAAATTCAACTGGCATTGGAGCGGGTACGTGCCCGTACTATGGCGATGCAAAAGAGCGAAGAACTGGCTGAAACATCAGTCGAAGTCTTCAAGCAATTGATCGGCCTTGGCATTGCGCCTAATCGCCTGTTCATCGGTATCATTAAGGACAACAGCGGCGATATGGAACTTTGGGCCACAGATGAGGATGGCAGCAAGATAAGCACCAAATTCACCGGAAACATCAATCGGAACCATTCGGTTAAAAAAATGTATGACGGTTGGAAAACTCATAAAAAGTCGCTGACTATTGATATGAAAGGCAAGGAATTGCAGGAATATTTCCGCTACCTGGCTGAGGAGCTTAAAGTGCCGTTTAAGCTGGGCCGCTCACAAAAACGAAGGGTGCAGTCAATCGCTTATTTCTCACAGGGATTTATCGGCATGGCATCGCCTGAACCCCAACCGGAAGAAACTATCAGTTTAATGGAACGCTTTGCAGGGGTATTTAACCTCACCTATACCCGCTTTAACGATCTTCAGAAAGCAGAGGCCCAAGCCCGCGAAGCCATTAAACAAGCATCGGTTGACAGGGTACGTGGTGAAATTGCCTCTATGCGGTCAACAACTGACCTGGAGCGGATAACGCCGCTGATATGGAACGAACTGACCATATTGCGTATACCGTTCATTCGTTGCGGTGTGTTTATTATTGATGACGAAGAACGGGTGATCCACACCCATTTGTCCACGTCGGATGGCAAAGCATTGGCCACGTTTAATTTGCAATTCGATTCTGAGGGCATAGGTCAAAGTGTGCTCCCCGCCTGGCGAGAAAAACAGGCGGCTACCATCCATTGGAGCAAAGAGGAATTTGCTGACTATACCAACAACTTAGTGAGCCAGGGGACTATAAAATCGCGGGATAAATACGTAACCGAGCACCCGGATACCAGCCTCGACCTGCACTTCCTGCCCTTTTTGCAGGGAATGCTTTACGTGGGGAACATAAGCCCACTGACGGTCGACGAAATGGACCTGGTGCAGTCTCTGGCCGATGCCTTTTCAACGGCCTATGCCCGGTACGAGGATTTCAGCAAACTGGAAGTCGCCAAACAACAGGTTGAAAATACGTTGACCGACCTTAAAGCTGCTCAAACCAAATTGATCCAGTCGGAAAAAATGGCATCATTGGGCGAACTTACGGCGGGCATTGCCCACGAGATACAAAACCCCTTGAACTTTGTTAATAATTTCTCGGAAGTGAACCAGGAAATGATCGATGAACTGGCTGAAGAATTGAAAGCGGGCAACATCGAAGAAGCTTTAGCTATCGCAGCCGATATTAAGGATAACGAGCAAAAGATAAATCACCACGGCAAACGCGCCGACGGTATTGTAAAAGGTATGCTGCAGCACAGTCGTACGGGCGGCGGCGAAAAACAAGCTACCAACATGAACGCACTGGCTGATGAATTCCTGAGGCTCTCGTACCACGGCCTCCGGGCAAAAGATAAAAGTTTTAACGCCGAACTGGTTACCCATTTCGATCCTGATCTGCCCAAAATCAATGTAATCGGCCAGGATATGGGCAGGGTAATGCTCAACTTATTTAATAATGCCTTCTATGCCGTGAATCAAAAAATGAAAACGGCAGCGGCGGGCTATAAACCTGAAGTGAGCGTAAGCACTGCTACGGAAAACGGGCAGGTCATCATTAAAGTAAAAGATAACGGTGTGGGTATGCCGGAGCATATTAAAGAGAAGATCATGCAGCCGTTTTTTACTACCAAACCTACGGGTGAAGGCACAGGATTAGGATTGAGCTTAACTTATGACATGGTGGTAAAGGGGCATGGGGGTAGCATAAATGTTGATACCAAAGAGGGCGAATACACCGAATTCACGATTATGCTGCCGATAAGTTAGCCTGAGCTATTACGCTACAAATAGCTCAGCCACCATTTTTCCTTATGTGCTATTTTGTATTTATCGTACCAGCGGCATACCGGGTATAGCAGCAGTATTACACTTACCCATACCGTGTAAACTACCCAGAGCGAAAAGCCGTATCCTTTAAATTTCGCCAGGTTGTCAAAATTATCAAAGATCATATCGGTCCATTTTTTGCCACAGAAGTTGGTGGCAAACAGCGCCAGGAAATGGATCAGGTAAATATGGCACAGGTAATAGAACATAGGCACCCGGCCATACACGGCAATGACCCTTCCGAATTTTCCCGGCTTAATTTCCAGCGCAGACAAAAGTATAAACGCCACGCCCAGGGTTATTGAAAGATACAGTAAAGACGGCGGGTATTTGGTAACGTTGATAAACGACAGAACCGTGTATACAAACGAATGCTGCGTGCTCCAAAGGGCCGCGTCGCCATAAACATTGGTAAACCGCAAAACAATAAAAAGCAGGATAGAGCCGATGCCTAACCTCAGCAAAAGCTTCTTTCGCTGAGCTGCATCTGCATTTTTCGAATAGAGGCTCCCTACACTGTAGCCTAATGCGATCGTGCCTACCCAGGGGATGATGGGGTACAAAACCGTCACATTTTCTCCAGCCCAGGTAAAAGTTCCCGGTTCATGCAGGAGCGACCATAGAAATACGCCCAGGCCTTTTCCAGGCACATGCACGGTATCAAGCAAGTTGTGCCCGGCTATTAAAATGATCCCGATAGCCAGGATCACCTTTTTGGGTAAATAAACCATGGCCGACAAAGCGATCATGCTCGCGCCCAGCGACCAGATGACCAGGAAATCAATATCCGGAAAATGAATATTGAAATTCCATCCGAAGTTGACGACCGTCATTTCCATGATCACTAAAAAAAACCCCCTTGTAAGTAAAAATTTAGAGAGTGCTTTTATCCCCCTTTTTTCTCCGACGATGAAAGCCGACGCCCCGGTAAGCAGCATAAAAATAGGCGCACAAAAATGGGTTATCCACCTGGTGAGGAAAATAATGGCAGTTGTCTTATGCAGATCGAGCGGATCGTAAATAAATCCATCGGCGTGGAAATAATCGCGGGTATGATCAAGCGCCATGATAATCATGATGGCGCCGCGCAGCAGATCGATCGATTCGATCCGGTTCCTGGTGTTTGATGCCATTTAGCGTTTTATTGTGATAGTGGTTTGGGCTAAACATAGCCATTAAATTTAACTCAATCAAATAGTTATCAATCCGGCTACGATTCATCACAATAGTGAACGCCGAACGGCACCCAAATATGTGAAACCCACAAATTTATAGTGGACCATCGATTTATTGCGTTTATATATTACTTTTAGTTTTTGAAAGCAGGACTATCTCTCATTAATGGACATTTTTTATTTTTTAGCGGCTTTTCTAATCGTAAGGCGTTTAAGGAAAAGGTTGCGCGGCACGGTTATCTATCCAAAATGGCAAAGCCTGATCAATGTTGCCACCTGGGCGGTTATCGTTCTTTACATTTCAGCATTCGCTCTCCGGGATCCTTATCAAGACCTTATTGGTGCCACAGTGCTATTGGGCCTGGCATATTACGGTAACCAGGAAGAGGACCTTAGGGTATATAAAGTAGTCTTCGAGGCCAGTTACCCGCTCATCGGTGTAGGCTATGCGACGGTTATCGCACACCTGTTTTTTGGGTTCTTTTTCGAAACAAATAATAACGGGCAGTTCCTGGTCTACCCGGTAATAGCCGCCTTTATATGGGTATTTGCACGCTGGGCCACTACCAAAAAACAGGAAGAGGCCTTACGCATAAGCACCGAACGGCGCGCTGAACTGGAAATACTGGTGAATGAACGCACGCTTGAGCTGCAAAAGCAAAAAGACGAACTGCAAGAAACCTTAAAGGAACTTAAAGCAACCCAAAACCAACTGATACAATCGGAAAAAATGGCCTCGCTGGGCGAGCTGACGGCAGGCATTGCACATGAGATACAAAACCCGTTAAATTTTGTCAATAATTTTTCGGAAGTGAGTGCGGAGCTCCTTGATGAGATGGAAGAGGAACTGGCCAAAGGCGATACCGAAGAAGCCAAAGCCATAGCTGCAGACATAAAACAAAACCTGGCAAAAATAATGCACCACGGTAAACGCGCCGATGGTATTGTGAAGGGTATGCTGCAGCATAGCCGCGCCAGTAGTAATGTGAAAGAGCCTACGGATATTAATAAGCTTGCTGATGAATACCTGCGCCTGGCCTATCACGGGCTGAGGGCAAAAGATAAATCGTTTAACGCTGAACTGGTTACCCATTTTGCCGAAAATCTGCCGATGGCTAATATGGTACCGCAGGATATTGGCCGGGTAATGCTCAACCTGTTTAATAATGCATTTTACGCAGTACAGAAAAAACAGGCAGCATCCGGAGCCGACTTTAAACCAACCTTGGAACTAACCACCGCTTTAAAAGGGAAATCAATAGAGATAATTGTTAAAGACAACGGTACTGGCATTCCGGCTGATATAAAGGATAAAATATTACAGCCATTTTTTACGACAAAACCAACCGGAGAGGGTACGGGACTTGGTTTATCACTCAGTTATGATATCCTGGTTAAGGCCCATGATGGTAAAATAGATGTAAAAAGTAAAGAGGGTGAGTTTACAGAATTTAGAATAAGCATTCCGGTATAGAATTATTAAGTATATTTAGCAATCATATGAAGATACTAGTCGTTGACGACGAGGCAGATGTACAGCCTCTTTTCCTGCAAAGGTTCCGCAAGGAAATAAAAAGCCACGAATTTGATTTCGATTTTGCCATGTCTGGTGAAGAAGCGCTTAGTTATCTTCATGATAAGCATACCGAGGTAGTGCTTATCCTCTCTGACATTAATATGCCGGGCATGAGCGGACTGGAGTTACTATCGCGCATACGCCACGAATATGATGCTCCGCCACCAATGGTGATGATGATAACCGCTTATGGTGATGAAGAGAACCATCAGCAGGCGATGGAACGCGGTGCTAACGATTTTTTAACCAAGCCACTTGATTTTAATTTGTTAAAAGAAAAGCTTAAAACCTTTAACCCATAATGGCCAAAATACTTGTTGTTGATGATGAGGCGGATTTAGAGGCGTTGGTAAAGCAGAAGTTTAGAAGAAAAATAAGGGAAAATGTCTATGAATTCATTTTTGCCCAAAACGGCGAAGATGCGCTTCAAAAAGTAAGCGAACACCCTGACCTGGATATCGTATTGTCCGATATCAATATGCCTATTATGGATGGCCTGACTCTATTGAGCCGCCTGCCCGAGGCTAACCCGGTATTGAAGGCTGTGGTTGTATCCGCCTATGGCGATATGCAAAATATCCGTACCGCAATGAACCGTGGTGCGTTTGATTTTGTATGCAAACCCGTGGATTTTGAGGACCTGGACCTCACCATGGAAAAAACCATCACCTATGTAAAGCAATTACAGGAAACCCTGCAGGCTATTAAGGAGAATAACATCCTTAAAATGTATGTGGATGAGAATGTGCTCAACTTTATGAACCATAAAGAATTTGAGAGCAGCTTGTTGAAGAACGAGTTGATGGATGCCAGCGTAATATTCATTGATGTTTGCGGGTTTACTGCCATAACCGAGCATGTTCAGGCTAATATTGTGGTTAACTTGCTTAACAGCCTGTTTGATAAAATTGTAAAGGAAATAATTGCCCAGGGCGGCCACGTAGATAAATTTATGGGCGATGCTGTAATGGCCGTGTACCGTGGCGACTATCACCTGGACCGTGCTATTGACACCGCCTTAGCGATCCGGGCTGAACTGGCTAAGATGGAACCTGTTTCTGCAGGCGACAAAACGTTTAAAGCTGAAGTATCGATAGGCGTAAACTCAGGTGAAATGGTATCCGGCAACATCGGCTCCGCCTCGTTAAAAAGACTGGATTATACTGTAATAGGTGATTGTGTAAACCTGGCGCAACGGTTACAATCTGTGGCCAAAGCAGGTCAGATACTGGTAACCGAGCAGGTTTTCGAAAAGGTGAAAGAATCCTTCAAGTGTGAACCAAACGGGGAATTCGCACTCAAAAACAAGGAGAAACCGGTTAACACCTATTTAGTGATAGAATAACTACTTACGGCCAGTAATTTTTAGGCTCCAATTACCGAGCCCATTCCCTTACCGGTCATATACACAAAGGCTTCGGCAGCTTTTACACCTAATTCGCGCCCCCTGAAATCTTCCATGGCCGAATGCCCGCAGCCGTAAATCCCGGGAGGGTCCTGGCTTATGTGGCAATAAACCGATTTGCGTTTTTGTTCCTGTGTATCGCTGATATCGACGTAATCCGTCGGCCGGAAAGTCATAGTTTGCTCTCCTGCGCAAACTTCGAAAAAATAAAGCGGGAATTTTTTTGAAGAGCGTACCCAGGTTTGTATCATTAACAAACTCGCTATTTGATGATCTTTATGCGAATCAATCGGCCAGTGCGTGAAAACCAGGTCGGGTTTTTCATCGGCGATCATTTTTTGTACTTTGACGAGCCATTCGTTTTCCATAACGGTTGCGCCGTCAATTTGCCCGGCGAAAGCCGGCTTAGCTTTCAAAATGGCGCATGCATTTATAGCTTCCTGTTTCCGAATTGCTGCGGCTTCATCGTGTGTTTTACCTTCGATCCCCGCTTCACCGGTAGTCAGGTAAATAATAGTCACCTCGTGGCCCATGTTTGCAAGCTTCGCCAAAGTTCCGCCGCAGCCACTTTCTGGGTCATCAGGATGGCCGCCAAAACATACTATCTTCTTTTTATCTGCAGCTACGAGCGGCTTTGCGTGTAAAAGAGCAGGTAAGGTCAAAAGTCCCAAACCTGTTGTTTTAACAAAATCGCGGCGGGTTTGTGATGAACTTTCCATAAGCTGGCTATTTTAATTGGAACGAATAGGCTACGTAGCGATCATGATGGGCCAGGGAAACAGGCAGCGGTATTTCCTTGTTGTTATTCATGATCATTGGCCAACCGTGCCGACTTTTATCAATTGTGAAATTGTTGCCCGGCAACAGTTTGTGCAGATCGGTGAGCAGAAACTCTCTTACCGCAGACGATTGATAAGCGTGCCCCGATGATTCAATCTGTTTAACACCCCAGTGAGTTCCTGTAAAATCATCGCTAAAATTTACAACCGAAAAAATGTAGCCCCTATCCATGATGGTTCTGAAATAAAGCGTATAGTTATGGTACTGAACCATTCCGTTGTACGCTCCTTTGTCTTCTAAACTCAAGCCTGTCTCAAGCGTCGTTATGATGATTTTTGTCGGAGAAAAAACCAAATCCGGCATAAATTTTTGCAGGAATTTGTAAACGGATTCCTTAACGGACCAGGCCAGCCACACAAAATTTTCGACAGGCAGTTGATGTTCAAAATCGGCGCATAGACGCTGCTCAGAAGATGAAAGTATTTTTGAATAAAATCTGGCTTGGCGGGTGCGTTCAACATTAATAGCTGCTAATGCTACAATATCGTTACCCGTGCCCAACATTATTTATGATTTACTTTATCGTATATCACGTCCACGCAGCTTCCTACATTGATCATCTTGTCAGCTGAATCATAATCAATTTCGATGTTGTACTTTGCTTCCGCATCGATAATGATATCAACCAAATTTGCTGAGTTAATTTTTAGGTCTGCGATCAGATCTGTTTGGTCATTTAGATTAGCGAGCATTTCCTTGTTGTTGGTATAAGGCGCCACAACATTTTTTAACTCGCTTATGATTTCTTCTCTGGTCATTGGTTATTGGTTATTGTATTTTGAAAATATTAAACAAGAATTGACGTCGCCAAACCCAAAATTTGCTTTAGCTACGATATTAATTTCTTTATTAATCATTTTTACAGGCATACATTCGCTGCTTATAATCTCCAATATCTCCGGGTTTGGGTCCTCTAAGTTAATATTTGGATGCACAAATTGGTGAATTATTTGCAATATGCATGCAATTGATTCAATTGACCCTGCTGCGCTAAGCGAATGGCCTATCATCGACTTTAGAGAATTGATGTGCGGGAAGTTCTTTCCGCTTCGCCCCAACACCTGGCTCCAGTTTTGTATTTCGAACCTGTCGGCCATTGTTGCGGTGAGATGCCCGCTAATCAGGTCGATATGATTGGGTTTAATGCCGGCAGACTTGATGGCCATATCAATACAGCGCATCACACCCTCGGAGTTTGGAGCCGTCATGGAGCCACCGCTGCGCTGCCCGCCCGAATTGCATGAGCCGCCCAAAACTTCAGCATAAATTCTTGCACCCCTGGCCAGCGCGAAATCGAGGTCCTCCAGTACCAAAGCGCCAGCACCTGACCCGGGAACAAAGCCGCCTGCAGTGGCACTCATCGGCCGCGAAGCTTTTTCGGGCTGGTCGTTAAACCTACGTGACAGGACACGCATGGCGTCAAACGCACCATAAATATAAGTATCGATGTACTCGCTACTGCCAACCAGCATACGATCTGCCATACCATACTTTATATATTCGTACCCCATTAAAATAGACTGAGTGCCGGTAGCACAAGCCGATGAATTGGTTATTACCTTATTGCCAAGCCCCAAACGGCCTGAAACATAGGAAGTGACACTGCTGTTCATCACCTGCTCCACCATTCGCGAACCCAGTTTCCTCGACTCCTTGTTATCAATTTTACTAATGGCAAATTTGGTGGCTTCGGCATCGGGGGCGCTATTTCCAAAAACGCAACCCGTTTCCCAGCGTGCTTCATCCGTCTCGTAGGAAAGTCCGGCGTCGGCCCAGGCATCCAGCGCAGCTGTAAGCCCATAAGCTATATTGGTCCCTTTAAGGCCGTGGTAAGATACTTCGGAAATATAATTTTTGAGATTCTCCCATTCAAAATCCGGCTTCCCGGCCACCTGGCAGGCAAACTGCAATTCTTCATAAAGCGGCACGAATTTTATACCGGATATCCCGTTTTGTATGGCATTTAAAAAAGCGGGGAGCCCGATACCATTGGGAGAAACAACTCCCATTCCTGTAATCACAACGCGTTTACCCATTTTTAAAATCCACCTTTTTTACAATACCCGAAAACATCCCCCTTGCTACTACATCGCCTGCGCTGTCAATCATTTCCACATAGCATTTGAGTTTGCCGAAACGAAAGTATTGCTTTTTTGAAGTAACAGTTACTCTCTCTCCTGGTAAAACCATTTTATTAAACGAAACATCGGTTGAAACTAACAAAGGGAACATCGACTCATCCGGCACATTACCGGCTTTACTTTCTTCAACCATCAAAAATATACCTAAAACTACCAGGCCTATTTGCGCCATTATCTCGGTAATGATAACTCCCGGCGTAACCGGGTTACCCACAAAATGGTCCTCATAGAAAAACGAATCGGGCCGTAAAGTATAATCACCTACCACACCATCTTCACTTAGTTCGGAAATATGGTCGACAAACCGGAAAGAAGATTTATAGGGCAGTAAATTCAGTATATCCTCGTTCATATAATGTTTTAATTTCAAATGTGCAAATTTCAGATGTGCAGATTAAAAAGTAAAGTGAAAAAGATTCAATAAAAAAAATCATTTGCACATCTGCACATTTGAAATCCGCACATTGTTATCGGCAATGTTCACCGCCGTCTACGTGAATTAATGCCCCGTTCACCCAAAATGCATCATCGGTACATAACAAATATATAACCTTGGCTACATCTTCGGGTTGCGTAATGCGGCCCAAAGGGTTTCGCTTATTACCTATCTCGATCAATTTTTCGCTACCCGGTATCATTTTTAACGAAGTGGTAGCAGTAATACCCGCCTGCACGATATTTGTTTTGATACCAAAAGGTGCGAATTCAACAGCCATATAAGTGGCCAGGCTCTCTAAGGAAGCTTTGGCTAATGAAACCGCCGCGTAACCATCCCAGTATTTATGGGAACCTTCACTTGTGAGCCCAATGATACGTGCATCAGGATGAAAAAGATCAGCTTTGAGGACATCCCGTGTCCAATCCAGCAAACTGTTTGACATGGCATACGTCGTAAACTGGATATCTTCAACGGTAAGGGCATCATCGCCGGTTAGCGGCTTTAAATTGCCGCGGGCTATGGAATGAAGTAAAAGTTTTACATGGTGTTTGCCTACGCCATTTTCCGAAGTAAATTTTTGTATAAATGCTTCGCGTGCCTCGGGAGTGAGTGCGTTTGCGTTAACGGGCAAAATAGTGATACCGTGTTCGGCCGATAGTTTGGCATATTGCTCAAGCAAAGGCTTCTCGCGAATAGATGGCTCGCGGTAAAGCACCGCAATATTCATCCCATGACCCGCAAGTTTTTCGACCGTTGCGAAACCGAAGCCGCTTGACCCACCTAAAATAACTGCCCACAGTCCCGAAAATGTCATGTTTTTACCCACCCGTATATTAATTTAAACTTTTATCATGTTGGCCTGTCTTAACAGGGGCTTTCAATTTTCGCGATAAAATTCGACACAAAAATTGCAGCCTCAAAGTAAGTAAAAGTTAATTGGTTTAATAGCATTGTGCCTTATTGTACCAGCATATTTTATTTATTATGTTTGATACTGCTTACCTGATTCATGAGACTAACTATAGTGTTTATATACGGACTGTTAATTACCGCCGGATTGGCCGTCGGGGCACCCGCACAGCAGAAATTTGAAAAGGCTGAATTTTATTCGATAATGAAATCGGGCGACATTGCTGCTGTCGATAATGAGATGGCGGCGCTGGATAATGTACCCGCAAAAGAAAAGGATGGCTATACAGGCGCATTGCTGATGAAAAAAGCCGGCTTGATGAAAAAGCCAAAAGACCGGTTAAAGTTTTTTAAAGAGGGCCGTATCAAAATGGAAACGGCTTTGATGGCCGACAATGAAAATATTGAGTTTCATTTTCTGCGATTGGCTATAGAGGAACATGCCCCTAAAATCGTGAAATATCACGCCGATATAGAGAAAGACAAAGCACTGGTTATTAAAAATTTTAAAAATTTATCGCAAGCCGTTCAGCGTGCGATATTGGATTATTGTTCGAACTCGAAAGTGTTACACAGGGAAGATTTTTAGCTTCGCCGAGAGATATTTTTAACTTTGCCGGAGAATGGATAAAAAGATTTTAGCTATTTATTACACCCAATCGGGACAAATGCGGGATATCATTGATTCATTCACTGCACCGCTTGCTGAAGCAGGTGCAACTGTTGAAAAGGTCCAGGTAAAACTGGTATCCGATTATCCGTTTCCCTGGACGGGCGCTCGCTTTTATTCTGTGATGCCCGATTGTGTACAGGAGGTCCCGGCGGAATTACAGCCATTCGACCTCAAAGAAAAAAAATACGACCTTGTTATCCTCGGCTATCAGCCCTGGTTTTTATGGCCAAGCATACCATCCAATTCGATATTAAATAATGCTGATATAAAAGGCGTCTTGCAAGGCACCCCTGTTGTCACCATCAGCGAGGCCCGCAATATGTGGCTTAACGCCTACGAACGCATCCGTCAGAAATTGAAGGACGCCGGAGCAAACCTGGTAGGTAATATCGCCCTCGTGGATAAGCATCCCAATGCCATCAGTTTTTTCACGATATTTCATTGGATGCTCGGTGGTAAAAAGGACCGGTACCTGAATATATTTCCAAAGCCGGGCGTATCTGACGAGGATATTGCCAATACCAATATTTACGGCCAAACCGTTGCTAAGCACATGGTGATGGGCAACTGGGCAGGATTACAGGATGAATTGCTGAAACAGAATGCGGTGAGGGTAAAATACCCGCTTATGCTGCTTGAGACAACCGCTGTTCCTACTTATACCAAATGGGTGGGCTTAATTGTAAGCAAACAGAACCGCGGCCCATGGCTCAATGCATTTAAGTACTATCTTTATGTGGCACTCTTTCTGGGTGCGCCCATTCTTCTTACATTAGATGCGATTTTTATAAGACCATTTTCATCAAAAAGAATAAACGCTCAAAAACAAAACTATTTACAAGTAATTTAATACCATGTCTGCAATTCAAGTTTATATAAATTCTACCTCATCTTATTTCCCTAATAACCCCGTTTCAAATGACGAAATGGAGGAATATTTGGGTTATATTGATGGACGCCCCTCAAAATCAAAAAAAATAGTACTGCGCAACAATGGGATAGTTAACCGCTATTATGCCCTGGAAAAAGGCGGTAAATCAACCCATACTAATGCCCAGATGACAGCGCTGGCTGTAAAGGAATTATTGAAGAAAAACCCGGGCAAACTAAAGGATATTGAAATGCTATCCTGCGGAACCTCATCGCCCGACCAGGTGATGCCGAGCCACGGCGTAATGACGCATGGCTGGCTACCTGAAATGGAATCCATCGAAGTGGTTTCCCCTGCTGGAGTATGCTGTGCCGGTATGCATGCGATCAAGTATGCTTACCTCGCTATTAAATCAGGCGAGATGAAAACTGCCATAGCAACAGGGTCTGAAAGGTTTTCGGGACTGCTGGTTTCGGACGTGTTTGAAGAAGAGGCTCAAAAGCTGAAAGAAATGGAAGAAAACCCTTTCATCGCTTTTCAGAAAGACTTTTTGAGGTGGATGCTCTCGGACGGAGCTTCTGCATTTTTAATGTCGGACAAACCTAACCCTGATGGTTTAAGCCTTCGGGTAGATTGGATAGAGGGCGCATCATACGCCAACAACATGGAAACCTGTATGTACATGGGTGGTGAGAAAATGGAAGACGGCACCCTTAAAGGGTTTATGGATTATACCCCGGAAGAAATCATGAACCGGTCTGTCTTCAGCATTAAACAAGATATCACCTTGTTGAGCGATAATATTGTTCACCTCGGCGGCCAAAAAATAAAGCAACTATTAGATAAACACGGCGTAGCGATGACGGAGATCGACCACTTTTTGCCACATATATCCAGCGAATTTTTCAAAAGCAAGATATACGACCTGGTAGAGTTTTATGGCGGTGGTATCCCTTACGAGAAATGGTTCATCAACCTGTATACAGTAGGCAACGTGGGTGCAGCGTCAGTTTTCCTGATGATAGATGAATTATTTAATAACGGCACATTGAAAAAAGGCGAAAAAATTCTTTTGCTGGTTCCCGAAAGCGCCCGGTTCTCGTATATGTATGCGTTACTCACGGTGGTTTAGTGAATGGTCAATAGTGAATAGCCGATAAACCTCCTGTTTTAATTAATATGATCTTGGTTAATCTATATAATCCCATAATCATGCCATCATGAAGAAGGAAAATGTGCCGCAGGATATGAGCGCTCTGGGAAAGATCACCAAAGAGGTTTGTTATGCTACCGATAGTTCGGGCAAATACGTAACGGAACTAAGCAATGGCTGGGAAGTAAAAATAGATGCACTTGACGTTGCATGGAAAGATGTGCAGGAGCGCATCGCGATAGCAAAACAAAGGGTATTAAATAATGAGGCCAGCCCTTTGCTGTTCTTTATGGAATACAGGCTAATGGACATCAGTATTTTATCAGACTATTCGGGGTTTTGGAAGTGGCAGATCAAAAGGCATTTGAACCCCGAAGTATTTAAAAAATTATCAGATAAAAAGCTGCAAAAATATGCCGAAGCCTTTAATGTAAAGGTGGACGAGCTTAAAACAATGACTGTGCATGAAGCTTGATTTTGAACACCGCCAGTCGGCACATTGCGAATCGGGAGTTACCAGCAGCTTATTACGCAAAACATCGGGGAATAAAATAACGGAGCCGCTTGCCTTTGGAATAGGTGCAGGTTTGTTTTTTTGCTATATCCCGCTTATCAAGATAAACAATGGGCCGGCCATTGCTTTCCGCACTTTTCCGGGTTTGATTTTTAAAAGAACGTGCAATGCTTTAGGCATTCCCGTCACAAGAAAGAAATTCGGCTCAAAAGAAAAAGCTGAAGCATTTTTACAGCAATGCCTTACCGAAGGTAAACCTGTTGGTTGCCAGGTTGGCGTTTATTACCTATCCTATTTTCCCCGCGAGTACCGTTTCCATTTTAACGCGCATAACCTCATCGTTTTTGGCAAGGAAGATGATAATTACCTCATCAGCGACCCGGTAATGGAAAATCCAACCGCACTTACCAGTTATGAGTTAGAACGCGTACGCTTCGCTAAAGGGGCATTAGCGCCGAAAGGGCAGATCTACTACCCGGAAGGTAATGCTGAAATAACTGATGAGCAAATCCGTAAGGCCATCATAAGCGGTATAAAAAGAAATGTGAACCAGATGCTGCGCATACCCGGTAGCTTTGCCGGGATAAGAGGCATCAAAAACGCGGGTGGAAAAATTAAAAAGTGGCGCAATAAGCTGGGTATACAAAAAGCGGGGTCGTACTTGGCACAGTTGGTGCGTATGCAGGAAGAAATAGGCACAGGCGGCGGCGGATTCAGGTATATTTATGCGGCATTTCTGCAAGAGGCACATGCTTATGTGAAGAACGACGAATTGCTCGAAATTTCGAAAATTTTCACCCAGGCAGGCGACCTTTGGCGCACATCAGCCGTACAGGCTGCAGGGATATATAAAGGCAGATTGGGCAGCCAGGCAGACTTTGACCAGATGGGCGATTATTTAATTGAAATAGCGGCATTGGAAAAGAATGCTTTTTTAGCTTTGAAAAATATAAAATGGCAGTAAGCGATATATTAGCTGTAGACGTTCAAAACCTGGGTTTTCATTACCCGGGTAATGATGGCGTTACCTTCAAGGGACTCAACCTCACCGTAAGGAAAGGGGAACGTTTTGGGTTGTTCGGACCTAATGGTGCCGGCAAAACTACGTTGCTCAGCCTTGTAGCGGGATTGCTTAAGGCTGATGAGGGCACCATACAACTATTGGGTATCGACGTAAAAAGCCATAGCAATGCGGTTAATAAACTATTCGGTTTTGTGCCTCAGGATTTTTCTTTTTACGAGGAACTGAGCCCGGTTGAAAATATGGAGTTTTTTGGGGCATGGGCGGGTTTAAACCGGCGCCAAATCAAAACGCGCACCGATGAATTACTCGAAGTACTGGGATTAACTGATGTTCGGAATAAAGAAGTAGATAAATTTTCCGGTGGGATGAAGCGAAGGGTAAATCTTGCCATTGGTGTGATGCATAACCCGGCGATATTGATATTGGATGAGCCTACGGTTGGTGTTGATGTACAAACCCGCCACGCGATCATTGACTACCTGATGAAGCTCAATGAAAACGGCACGACGTTGATCTATACCTCGCACCAGTTGAGCGAGGCGGAAGGCTTATGCGAAGAGATCGCGTTGATTGACAGCGGCGAAATTGTTGTTCAGGACAGCCTTGCCAGCCTATTAAAAGAGCACCGCCATGAAAGCCTGGAGGAATTATTTTTGGATCTAACAGGAAAGGAATACAGGAACGATGTTTAAGCTTTGGGCAGCAATGGTAAAAGATTCCAGGGTGCTGATACGGGATGGTATCGGGTTGGCCCTGATGTTTTTTATGCCCATCGTACTGGTTTTTGTCGTTACCGATATCCAAAATAGCAGCTACAAACTCATTAATAAAAACAAGCTCCCGATTTATATCTGTAACCGCGATACCGGCCAATCAAGCGTCCAGTTAATTGAGGCGATCAACAAAATTGGCATGTTCAAGGTGTCGCAGCTGCCCAGGAATCAAAACGAGAAAACCATAGCTGATTCGATGAAGGCAAGCGACGCCATGCTAAGCGTTGTTATCCCATCCAATTTCACCGTCAAGGTAAAGGCTAAAGCTAAAAGCGTCGCCGGTAAGGCATTAACCAGCTTTGGCTTGCAGGCCGATTCGACGCAAAAAGATCCCGGTAACGTTGACCCCTTAACATTATACTACAACCCGGTTTTACAGGAGTCGATGCGCCTCTCTGTAAAAGGAGGATTACAAAGTGCCTTACAATTAGTCCAAAGCCGGGAGACCCTGCGCAGCCTGTATTTTTCTATCAACGAAAAACCATTGCCTTCCAAACTGGAAGACGAGATGCTTAACAATAAAACGGTGATCAACGAGATCCCTGTTTCCAAAAACGGCTCTTTAAAAGCGCCCAATGCGGCCCAGCATAACGTGCCTTCCTGGACCATATTCGCCATGTTTTTTGTGATCATGTCCTTAGGCGGTAGTATCGTGAGGGAAAAAGTAAGCGGCAGCTTTATCAGGTTAAGAACTCTGCCGACCAATTACATGGTTGGGATGCTATCCAAACAGATCACCTATGTAGGCATTACTATCGTGCAGGCTGTAGTGATATTTTCACTGGGTATATGGGTTTTCCCGCTGGTAAATTTGCCCGGGTTAGATTTGCCCCAGGATATGTTTGGCTTGTTTGTGGTAACCGTAATTTGCGGTTGGTGCGCGGTGAGTTATGCCATGTGTGTAGGTGTTTTTGCCGAAACGCATCAGCAAAGCAATGGCTTCGGCGCTATATCTATTGTGATACTGGCAGCGATAGGCGGTTTGATGGTGCCCACCTTTACAATGGACACTTCGCTTAAAACATTCGCCAATTTATCACCCATGCACTGGTGTTTGCAGTCGTATTACGGCTTGTTTTTGGAAGGCGGCAGGCTGCGCGACGTAATTGGTAACCTAATACCTTTAGTCATAATCAGTTTAGTGTTCCAGTTGATAAGCTATTGGGGATTGAGAAGAAAAAATTTAATATAATTGCCGGATGGACAACACAGAACTAAAAGAGAAGCTGAAAAGCCAGATCATATTATTCCTCAATTTAACGGACCTTACTCCTGCCGATATTAAAGACGATGAGCCACTTTTCGGCGACGGCTTGGGCTTGGATTCTATTGATTCATTAGAACTCATCGTGTTGCTGAAACGCGAATACGGCATCAATATACAGGACCCCAAAGAGGGCCGCAAAGTGCTGGTGGATGTGAATACGATGGCGGAGTATATTGAAAAGAATGGGAAGAAGTAAGGCTATTGTTTGACCTTATATAGGGTAAGGTTTTTTGTAGTTGGCTTATTTCTGATATTAGTGGTTATCTTTAATTGAATTGAATCCGGGAGAAGTACTTTCTCGTAATTCCTATAAATCATTCTATCTGATTTTAAGTTTTTAAAATCATCTAATTTCCAATCCCTCTCATAATTAATCTCATTATCCTCTTTTGAGATTGGGTATTTGAAAACAATTTCCAATTGAGACTCATTGGAGCTTATATCGTAAGACCCTAACTTATTTCCGTTATAAGAATATTGCCTTTCAGCGAATATGCATTCTACACTATCGCCATTAATTGTATCTCCCGGAATTTTATACGAACAAATGTAGGTTTTAATTTCTTTGGCATATTTGATTGAACTACTCCATTGCGGACCGGGTTCTTCCACAATCCTGAAATTACATGAATAAAGGCAACAAATTGTGACAAGGCAGGCTATTATGCGCATGTTTTGCATAAGTCTAAGGTAACATATTTCTCCCTTACTGTTTTGATAAAATTACCTAACAATTCATCTTGGTTTAGACTATCTTTAATTAAAAAAATGATTACCTGCATGCTGAAATCCTTAATAGTAACATCTCTGCTTACCCTGACAATATTCTCAACTGACGTCTATTCTCAGACCAGAAAAAAATCCCACCAGCATCCCACTCTGGGTAAATCATGGGAGCTAAAATTAACGGCGAATACCACTTTACCTATGTCCTGGATACCACCCGGGAAATTTGTAATGGGCAGCCCGGAAACGGAAACAGGCCACAAGGTAGATGAAAGTCCGCAAACTAATGTAACCCTCACAAAGGGTTATTGGATAGGTGAAACCGAAGTAACTGTTGCCCAATGGAAAGCGGTAACCGGGCTTAGCTTACGCGATAAGGTGGTTAAATTGCTGAACGATGAGACCTTATACGATTTTGAAGGCAAGAAAATGCGGATAAGGGATTTTATGGGTTTCGACAAAAATGATCCCGACAAGGTGATGGCTAACGAGGACGACCAGTTGCCCATGTACTTTGTTAGCTGGAACGAGGCGATGGACTTTTGCCGCAAACTTTCCGAAAAGGAACTCGCAGCCGGCCATTTGCCCACAGGTTATGAATATACGCTGCCAACCGAAGCACAATGGGAATATGCCTGTCGTGCAGGTTCTGCAAAGTTCACAGGAAACCTTGACAGCATGGCCTGGTATGGTAAAACCAGCGCTTTGGGTTATACCGGGCGAACGCTTGGGAAAAACCCTCCGGCTGGTCCGCGGAATGTTAGCACCAAGTTGCCTAACAAGTGGGGTGTGCACGATATGCTCGGTAATTTATGGGAATGGTGCCGCGACTGGTATGGACCCTACCCGGGAGGTGATGTTAGTGACCCTTTAGGGCCTGCAACAGGCATCGACCGGGTAAACCGTGGCGGAAGTTGGGGCAGTGGCCCGAATGATGAACGCCCGGCTAATCGCGCTAAAAACCCGCCTAATGAAGATAGCGCCTGGCGCGGTTTCCGCGTTGCATTGTGTCCCGTTCAACGGCAATAAATTGCCGCAAAAAAACCACCTCTCAGACCCAAACTGAAGAGGTGGCATTCAAACTCAATCAATCGTTATTATTAGTATTATTCATTAGTCAATATTACCTTTAGCGCTTTTTCTTTAGCAGCATTTCCAAAGGTTTCATAGGCATTAACAACATCGCTCAACTTAAAATGGTGCGTGATCAATTGGTTCGGATCTATCTTTTTCGATTGAACCGTTTTTAACAGCATTGGCGTTGTAACTGTATCTACCAACCGCGTGGTAATGGTGATATTGTGTGCCCAAAGTGTTTCCAGGTGAAGCGTGGCACTTTTGCCATGCACCCCGATATTGGCCACGGTACCGCCAGGGCCTATGATCGCGGTACACAATTCAAATGTTGCCGGAACACCTACCGCTTCAATGGCCGTATCTACGCCCCTGCCGTTGGTTAGTTCTTTTATTTTTTCGATCACATTTACATTGCCGCTGTTAATAGTTTGAGTTGCGCCAAAAGTTTTTGCAACCTCCAGGCGGTTATCATCCATATCGATCATAATAATTTCGGCAGGTGAGTAAAATTGAGCCGTCAGCAATGCTGCCAAACCAATTGGGCCCGAGCCAACAATGGCCACGGTATCCCCGGGACTCACTCTCCCGTTCAATACGCCGCATTCGAAGCCCGTAGGTAAAATATCGCTCAACATCACTAAGGCTTCTTCATCAGCGCCCGCAGGGATTGGATACAGACTGTTGTCAGCATGTGGTATCCGCACGTATTCGGCTTGCGTGCCGTCGATTAAATGACCCAAAACCCAGCCGCCATCTTCGCAATGAGAATACATGCCTTTCTTGCAATAATCGCATTTACCACAAGATGTGATGCAGGAAATTAGGACATGGTCACCCTTCTTAAAATTACTAACTCCGTTACCCACTTCTTCAATTACACCCACGCCTTCGTGCCCTATGATCCGGCCATCAGTAACTTCGGGAACATCCCCCTTCATAATATGAAGGTCAGTTCCGCATATAGTTGTTTTTAAAATTTTCACAATTGCGTCCGTCGGCGCTTTTATAGTTGGCACAGGTTTATCTTCCCATGCTTTTTTGCCGGGTCCGTGATATACTAAAGCCTTCATTGTTGTTACCGTGGTGTGAAGTAATTCCACGTTCTTATCATACAGTAACGTTTCCATGGTGTTTATTTTTTTGGTTAATAATCTCACCACAAATGTGAGCACAGATGACTGTTTAATAAATGATTATTATCAGCAAAAAAAATGATTCTCGGCACCAAGGCAAGAAGGCCTTATTTTACTATAAAAGTACCCTGGAATTTGAAGCATATCATTTCGTCAGTACTCAGCTTTGCGGTTACATTAAAAGTAGTATCATCGATGTTATTATAAACGACATCAAGCAAAACAGTCTCGGTATTTACCGGGTCAAGCATCCGCATAAATTTGAGGCTGTCAGCCCTTTTTAAAAAGATAGTAGTTTTTAGCGTTTCCTCCAACACCTCTTTTAAGGTTTGCAGCATAGAGGCTCCGGGTATTACAGGGTGGCCCGGGAAATGGCCCTTAAGTATCTCGCTGTTTGGATTGATGCTCAATACTGCCAGTATAATGCCATTTTCGTGCGCTATGTTTCTGATGCTGAACAGGTCGTGATTTTCGGTTGGCATAGCGTCAGTTTAAACAGCAGACAGCAGCATCAACGAATGATACTTATTTTGGTAATGGTTGTAGATGAGTACTTTTTTAGGTGCGGAATCATTGACTTTTCTCTCAAACACCACTTCCGGCACGATAGCTTTTTTAATGATATTCGATGCCAGCCACAATGCAAATGATGATGACACCGGGTAGTCCCCGCAAAGATGCTTATAATTGGCCAAAGCCGTATTTTTAAAAATAGAAGAGTTCAACTGTTTATAGGTAGCATCGTTTCTCACATCTCCATTTCTGCCGGTGATCACCAGATCAATATCATCAATTTTTACTGAATTTTCTTTTAGGAAAGTTACAATACTCTCCTCAATATTTGCCGGCTTATACAAGGTTTTAATTCCTGTTAGTTCGGCAAGGTTATCTGCCGAAGGCTTATCCGTCAACAGGAAAAATACGGAGCCTTCGCCCCCCATTGTTCCTTTGGATTCTGTTTCAAAAAGTGATAGGTTGGAAGCCGGCCAGCGCCTGTACAGTCCCAAACGGGTTAAAACTTTAAAGCTGACATCCACCATTTCGTCAGTTCCACCAACTAAAATATTGTCTGCATCGCCCTCTTTTAAAAGCATGATAGCATCGAACAGGGCGCTTTCAAAAGATACCCCTTTATGCACAAAGGTATTGTTATACTCATGGCATTTGAGCATCAGGGCTATTTGCGCGGCTACTGTATTATGAGTGGACTGTATAAAAGCAGTCGGTGGCAGCAGCTCCTCACTCTGCTCAACCACGCGGGTAATGAAAGTGACGGTATCTTCCATACAGCCGAAGGCAGTTCCGGTGATTACTGCCCCGGGCATTCCAACTTTAGCTTCGTTAAGACATTGGCGCGCGGCGGCGACTCCACGTTTGATGATATGACTCATCCGCCGGATAAGTTTGGGGTCGATATATTCTTTAAAATCTGGTTCAATAACCGTTAAACGCGTACCTGTATATTCAACTACATCATTTAAGAAGCCCTCTGTTTTGAAAGTTTTTTGGGCCGATATACAGGCGGATGAGCGAATGAATATCTTCATATTATACTTTCGAAAATATTAAAGATGTACAATTACCGCCAAAGCCGAACGAATTGGACATTACGTTTTTGATATCCTTCCCTTTCTGAAATCTCGTTTCCGGTTCAAAAGGAGTTTCGTTCATGCGCGTTTCAAAACGCAGGTTGGGATAGATGATGCCATGCCTGATCGCTAAAGCCGAAAACACCGCTTCAACACCACCGCTTGCGCCCAGGGTATGACCGGTATACGATTTGGTCGAACTCATCGGCGGGTAATGCGGGTCGAACACTCGTTTAATCGCTGTTCCTTCTGCACTGTCATTATTAGGCGTGCCTGTACCATGCAAATTGATATAATCGATATCCGATGGTTGCAACCCGCTTTTCTTTAGGGCCCCCGTCATTGCCAAATAGGAACCAGTGCCGTCTGGTGAGGACGCTGTCTGGTGATAGGCGTCGTTACTGTTATTATACCCGCTAAGTTTGCAATAAGGTTCCTTATTTAAGGTCTTCATAACCTTATCCGAAACTAAGACCACATAACCTGCGCCTTCACCTAAGTTTAGCCCCTCGCGATGTTCGTCAAAAGGCTTGCAAAACTCTTTATCCAAAATCATCAGCGTGTTAAAGCCATTAAGGGTGAATTTGGTCAGGGCATCGGTACCGCCTGCGACAACCACATCCACTATATCATTTTTGATCAACCGCGCCGCATAGAATATGGCGTTGGCTGAAGACGAACAGGCGGTGCTGACAGTTGTCATAAAATCCCTTATACCTAATTTATCGGCTACAATTTCCGTCATGCTGCCGCATTCGTGGTCGAACACGTTGCGCAGTTTGCCTTTGCTGTTATCCGCCAGAAAATCGACAAAAAAATCTTCGCTTTTATCCATACCACCCACACTATTCGCCGAAACAAAGCCCGTTCGTAATATCGCCAAGTCGGGAATTGCCGCATCATTAAGGGCTTCCTTGGCGGCAACACAACTTAACAAAGTGGTACGGCTTGTCATTTCCGGGAGGCCGGTCATTGCAATAAGCGCCCAGTTGCTCAGCTTTACTTCAGCTACCGGCAATTGTTTTTTATGTATGGTATTAAATAGGGTAATATCGGCCATGCCTGGATCTTCGCGTTCAAAAGCTGTCAAATGCTCCGCCACGTTGTTCCCGATGCCGGAAATAACACCCAAACCCGCTATGTACACTGATGAACTCATGCTTTATTAAAAATATCATTCATATTGTCTGCTGAAAACGTGACAGCGGCATTGGTATTTTCCTTTTCCACCAAGAATAAAACGGCTTTATACTCCTGCTCCAAAACATCCACCCAGCCGCAAATACAGGCCTCCAAAATATCATTATCCAGCAGGTAATTCATCTGCTTTTCGGTAAAATCTGCGTCAAAATTATCCTTGATGTAAAAAGCATCTTCGCCTTTAAAGTTATTACGGATGCAAATTTCGCCGATTACAATATTCGGCAAGGTATATACGAAAAGCGATGGGCTGGCGATGTTTTTTGTCGATTCAAAATATTTGATGTCGTTATCCAGGCTTGAGTTGGCATTGGCTAAAATCAAACCTACTTGGTTAGGCTGATAATTCTCTTTTTTGAAAGAATCTTTCAGTAACACCTCCGATGCCAGCCAACCCAGCTTGCTCAAATTATCCATCTTATAAAATTTGGGATAATGCAACTGAAAATGCTGGTAAACCGAAAGTAAAAAGCCCGACAGGTCAGCATCCCTGTTCTCAAAAAGCTGCTGATCATCTTTATAGACCGTTCCGTTGCTGATGATGCAAAGCCCTGTGATATATTTTTCCGCCGGCAATGTTTCTCCTTTACCTTATCCTGTTCAAAAATAATTGATTATTTGCCAAAAACCACGGCTGCATTACAACCACCGAAACCGGATGCTGTTTTTAAAATATTGCCAGCCCCCAAATGCAAGGGTGAAGCAATCACATTCACCGGTTGGGTAACACCTATTTCTTCAAAACCCACTGTCGGTAAAAAGAAATCTTGTTTTAAAGATTGCATGGAGATAATGCTTTCTACTAGTCCCGCCGCACCCAAAGTATGCCCGTAATAACCTTTCAGGCTATTGAGTGGAACATTTTCCAGACCTGATAGCGCAATAGCATTGGCCTCCATCTCGTCGTTATAAACGGTCGCCGTGCCATGAGCGGATATGAAATCAATATCCGAAGCTGTTATGGCCGCATCTTTCAAGGATTGATTGATTGCAAAACTCAATTCCTGACCCGTGCGCGATGGTCCGGATATATGGTTAGCATCGTTGCTTATCCCGCCGCCCTTTACTATTATATTTCCAGCGTATTTTTTATTTGATGAAAGGATAATTGTTCCGGCGCCTTCTCCCAAATTTAATCCGTCGCGCGACCTATCAAACGGCTTACATACCTGCGGGCTTAATGCCTGGAACGATTGGAAGCCGGATAAAATAAATTCCGATATCACATCCGCCCCGACAATTACGGCATTTTCATACTGACTCGTTCGCAACAACCGCATTCCCGTTATTATTGCTATTACGCCTGAAACGCAGGCATTGGATATAACGATTGGCTGATTGGCAAAGCCAAAATGCTCGGTAACTAATTTGGCTGATGTTGAAAGGGCGATTCTTTTTTGTAAAGCCGGGCCGTTCTTTTCAGTTTCCAGCAAACTGATATTGCCTTTGGTGGACGATATGACTAAAACTGTTTTCTTGACCGAAGCATTGAAACCGCTTTGACTTAAAGTATCCTCAATAGATGCAATAAGCAATTGCTCAAATTTGGTACAGTCCTTTGTGTTCGATAGGATGCTTTCGTTTTTATCAAACAAAGCCGCGTAAAACGACTGCCTGGAGATGGCAATATCGCTATGCTCTTTTACAGCAGATATGTTATTCTTAAGATTCGAGAAATTTTCGGCAGTGGTTTTACCTAAGGGTGTGAAAACGTTATCAGCAACTACAAAAACATCGGGTCCACGCATAATCTTTATTCATTTTTGCTGAACACTTTCATTTCGCATTGGGCGATGAGGTCTCCATTCAGCCATACTTTGCCTGAAACTACGATGATGTCAAATATCTGGTTTTGGCCGCTTACTTCGGTTATGATCTCGTCACCGGCTTTCGGCAATGCGAATACTTCGAAGCCTGTTACCGCGCCAATATAGCCCACAGCTACCGGTTTATTCTCAACTTGCGCCAGGTATCCCGCATTTAAAGCGGCGGTTTGTGCGATGTTTTCCATCAAACCTGCTTCCTGGAAAAGGCCATTTTTTACGAAAACATTATCCGGATTAATATAGAAACTGCTGCGCGTGGCATTGGCATCGGTATAAAGCAGTTTACCCACCATAACAAAAGGTGGTTTTTGAGGAATAAGCGGGATAACATTTTCGACCGGGAACGCCATATCAGGTGTATAAACCTCCGTTAACTGACAATACCTGCCCGGTGATATAAGCAGCTCCAGGTGAAGCAAAGAAAGCTGCTGCATGTGCCACTTCTTCAGGTAAGCCGAAACGTTTTACCGGTATTAAAGCCTTCAGTTCCTTTTCGTCAAGCCCTTCGGTCATATCGGTTTTGATGAAACCAGGCGCAAGGGCATTTACGGTGATTCCCTGCCTACCCACTTCCTGCGCCAAAGCTTTTGTAGCCCCAATGACGCCCGCCTTTGCAGCAGAGTAATTGGTTTGACCCGCCAGACCTTTAATTCCCGATAGGGAAACTACGTTGATAATGCGGCCGTATTTGCGCGTAAGCATGCCATTCAAAACGAGCCTTGTCACATAAAAAAAGCTGTCGAGATTGGTTTTAAGTACGGTATCCCATTGCTCTTCGGCCATCCAGGCCATCAGGCTATCGTCGCGGATACCGGCGTTATTTACCAGTACCTCGATAAAATTTTCTTCATTGGCCGCTACCCACTCACCCAAAACTTTTTGGATTTGAACTTTATCGGCAACATCGAACTGGAGTAATTCGCCGCTACCGTCGGTTTCTTTGATCCGCGAAAGCGTTTTTTCGGCTTCTTCCTTATTGCTTTTGTAATTCACCAGCACATAATAACCCAAAGCAGCCATTTTGAGGCATATGGCCCTGCCAATGCCCCTTGAGCCGCCGGTAATTAACGCACACTTCATTTGCCTTTCGGGATGAATGAATCTGAATTCTCTAAGAAATCTTTTACAATAGCCATTTCTTTATAGCGCGCTTTGTCTTCTATAAATTTCGGAAATATTACCCGCACCTTATCATAAACTGATTGCGAAACGGAAGCCAGCTTGTCGCGGCACTCGATATAATCTACGGCCTGCAAGATGGTTATCAAATGGATAGCAAGTACCTCGAATGAATTATCAATTACCCTTTTTGTCATCAGCGCAGCATTACAGCCCATGCTCACAATATCCTGGTTATCGTTATTATTCGGAATGCTGTGCACATACATCGGGAAGGACAATGTTTGATTTTCAGCTACAGTCGAGGTTGCAGTAAACTGCATGCCCTGCATCCCGAAGTTTAATCCCAAAACACCCAGGTTCACAAATGGCGGGAATTTCTGATTCAGCTTATTATTCAGCAGGTAGTTCAATTGCCGCTCGCAAAGCATGGATAGCTTCGTCATGGCAATTTTAAGTTTGTCCATCTCCAGCGAAACATAATCGCCGTGGAAATTGCCGCCATGGAATATATTGTGATTCTCGTGGTCGATAACTGGGTTATCATTTACCGAATTCAATTCATTAACCAACACGGTTTCGGCGTTGGAAATGGTATCATATATTGGTCCTAAAACCTGCGTTACGCAGCGCAGGGAGTAATATTCCTGTACCTTATCTTCAAATACTTCCTGGTCAAGGTTGTCCGGGTTATACAAATGCTCCGAACGGTCGCGAATCATTTTGCTATCTTTCAGAATATCGCGCATCATACCTGCAATGGCATTCTGGCCCTTATGATGTTTCACAATATTCAGCTCATGCGAATAATGGTCGTCAAAAGCCTGCACCACTTCATTAATCATTGCCGAAAACAAAACGGCCCAGTTCAATAGTTTCTTGGCCTGTACGATATTAAGCAACCCGATACCAGTCATAGCCGAGGTACCGTTGATGATGGCTAAGCCCTCGCGGATATGGATAGAGAGCGGTTTGAGATTGAAACGGTTAAATATTTCGATAGTCGGATAAATTTCTCCTTCAAAAAGCACCTCACCTTCGCCTATCAGAACAAGACCCAAATGAGCCAATTGCACCAGGTCGCCGCTGGCACCCACGCCACCATGCTCGTATATACACGGACAGATGTTGTGATTGATCATGTCCCTCAGCAATTCAACCACCTCGGTATGTACGCCCGAGTAAGCCTGCATAAAGCTGTTTAGCCGGGCCACCATTAGCGCTTTTGCCAGTTGCGCCGGCATTAGTTTGCCACTGCCGGATGAATGGCTGCGTATCAGGTTATATTGAAGTTGCAGGATATTTTCCTCATTCACCTTGTATTGGGCCATCGGGCCGAAACCAGTGTTAATGCCGTAAATAAGCTTGTTGGATGAGAATTTTTTGAGGAACTCAAAGCTGGCGTTAACCTTATTTAAAGCAGCTTTATCTAAAGCAACCTGTTGATGTTTAAAAAGCAGTTCAGCAAAATCGTCCAGAGAAAGCGCACTTTGTCCAATTGTTATCATGGGCAAAAAATAATGGTTTTATGGTATTTAAATAATGGGCTAAAGTATGAATTTAGTCCGAAAGTCCGCATAAGTCCGAAAGTCCGTAAGACTATAAATTTGCAGACATTTACTTTCGGACTTATGCGGACTTCCCGACTTCCGGACTCCGTTTATCAATAAACTTTATCGCCTTACGGCTTGCCTCATTGAATTGAATCTTTTGTATTTCTTCGGGTGTGACGTATTTAATATGCGGACTGACCCTAAGACGCGCCTGCAGATACGCGCGTATGCGGTGGTCGCATTCTTCGCTGTCTTCTGCCGGAACGATATATAGTGATACCTGATCGAGGCCTATCTCATTGGAATATAATTCGACAACAAAATCGAGTATTTCCTCCCGTTCATTTAATAGGTCGAATAAAGCAGGCGGGTATAACGTTGTGCCCTTGAATTTTATCATCTGCTTTTTGCGGCCCATCAGCGGAGATAAACGTAAAGTTGTTCTGCCACAAGCACAGGGCTCGTCGTCATACATACAGATATCGCCGGTTTTGTAGCGCAGCAATGGCATACCCTCCACGCCAAGCGTTGTAATAGTAACTTCGCCGGGCGTATTTGGCCCAACTTGCTGATCGTTTTCATCCAGCAATTCTACAATGACCAACTCAGGTTGATAATGGCCGCCTTTGCTTTCGCTGCATTCGGTAAATGCGGTTTGCATTTCGGTAGAGGCGTAGGTGGAGTACAATTTAATGTCCCATGACTCGGTGATCTTCTTACCAAGCATATTGAGCGAGAAATCGGTGTTGCGGATATTCTCGCCGATACAAATGGCCTTTTTTACCGAAGTTTTACTAATATCGATGTTGTTTTCTTTGGCGAAACTTATCAGTTTAAGGATAAACGATGGCACAGCGACGATGGCCGTCGGCCTTAAGCGCTCTATGGTTTCCCATTGCAGGGATGGCACGCCAGGTCCCAGGCGGATGATGCCTGCGCCTATTTTCCGTATACCCATATAGTAGGCTATACCCGCCATAAACTGTCTGTCGAGCGTGAGCATCAACTGGTAAATATCATCCTTCGAACCATCTGCGCATAGGAAGGAATTGTATTCGTTATGCGCCAAACGGTTAAGGTCATTTTCAGTCAATGCAACAGTAACCGGGCCGCCAAGTGTGCCTGAGGTGGAGGTGTATTCAACTACCTTTTCAACCGGTACGCACAGAAAATCATTGTTGCGTTTTTGCAGGTCATCCTTTTCGGTAGTCGGTATTTTGGTTAGATCGGCAAGCGTTTTTATATCAGAAACGGTTATATTATGCTTCGCGAATAAATCTTTGTAAAACGGAGAGTGTTGCGAAACATATTGCAACAGCTCCTGTAATTTCTGCTCCTGCATCGCGGCCACTTTATCTGTATCCTGTATGATCGTCATTATTTTTCTAAAATTACAACAGCAGATGCCGTCTCTTTTATGTGGGATAATGATACCAAAATTTTGGTTATTCCCATGGCATTAACCGTAGTTTGAGTTTCCCCAGATAGTTGAATTTCCGGCTTACCGTCTGCATTGTGAACAATCCCGACCTCATTAAACAATGTATTTTCAACCCAGCCCGTTCCAAGCGCCTTAAAAAAAGCTTCTTTGGCAGCAAACCGGGCAGCATAGTGTTCAAATTTGTTTTTTTTTGATTCGCAATACTCTATTTCTGTTGCCGAAAAAACCATTTCGCGAAAACCTCTTTCCTTATTAATACCTGACGCTACACGCACCACTTCAATCATATCTATTCCTACGCCATGGGTCATAATTCAGTTTTTCAGCATTTCAAATGTAATAAAAATGCCCAAACGATACCTTAAAAGGCAAACAACCAGAAAGTATATTTGTAACGTATATATTATATGTTTAAACACAACTTCCTCTTAATCATCTTGGCGGGCATCACTCTGTCCACAAACGCGCAAAGCCACAAAAATATCCGTTATAAGGACATTATATTTTCTGATGTCACTGTAGATGAAGACTTAACCTACAATCTAAACGGGTCCAAAGAAGATAAAAAATCCTGGTTATTCGATATTTACCAACCTAAAAACGATACTGCGCAAAACAGGCCGCTTATTATCTGGATGCACGGTGGAGGCTTTAAATTTGATACCAAAGAGGCAAAAGGTGTTGCACTTTGGAGCAAAACATTTGCGCAACGCGGATATGTTTGCGCTTCGATCAATTACAGCCTGAGCAAAGAGAACACGCTATTTAAGTTCGATAAACTGATGGGAGCCACCTACTATGCCGTTCAGGATGCAAAGATGGCGGTGATGTATTTTAAGGAGTATTACAAAGAATATCATATTAATCCCGACAAGATCATTCTTGCAGGCAATTCGGCAGGGGGGATAATTGCCGTGCAAACCGCTTATAGTACGAATATTGAATTAGCGAAGATGGCGGGTTTGCCCGATACAGTTGCCGGTGCAAAAGAAAGTGAACTATTTAAAGTAGCTGGCGTAATCAATTTATGGGGCGGTATTTTTAATCTGGAATGGATGAAAAATACCCCTGTTCCCATTGTAAACATTTTGGGAAACCGTGATAACGTTGTGCCGCCGTCGCACAAAAGCGCGGCCCTTTACGGAGGAATTGCGATGCACACCCGGGCAGATGAGTTACATACTCCCAATAAATTGAAAATCTTCGAAGGGTATGCACACGAGCTACAGCGGCATTTTAATCCAATTTTCCCGGCAGGGAAACCAACCCAAAAACGGTGGCTGGAAGCCGGGCAGTTTGCAGCGGACTTCCTTTATACCAATGTAATAAAATCAAATTAGTGTTCCGGTTGTTGGATATGAAAATGATACATCAAAAACTTTCGTTGCGTTTCCCGGTTATTGTATGATCTTATTAACTATTTTTACATTATGAAACTTATAAAAATCATTGCAGTAGTTTTGGCATTAACCGGCCTTAGCCTTGCTGACGCATCCGCCGCTAACTTATTCCAAAGGCGCCATTATAGGCACCACCATTCGCGTCATTACAGAGGCCATGCAAGGGTAGATATTAAACTGCCACCACACCCGCATTCACCACCACCGGCACCTCACTTACCACCACCTCCGCCGCCACCTCCGCGACCATAATATGGTTTGAACCTGTGTGATCGGCAGAGATTTTAAATAAGCAATTGTAACAATTTATGCCAGGAGCAACCGTTATTTGTATTTAACAGTACCTTAGTATTAACCAATATATTTTCCAGATATGAAATTCATCAAGATTTTTGTTACAGCGTTAGCGATTTTCGGGCTGCAATTTACAGTTGCTTCAGCTGCCGGCCCTGTTAAAGCATCGGGCGTATCTATTTCGGCAAATAAGCCAACGCCCCAGGAACACAGGCATCGTATTATGAGGCATCATTTACGCCACCGTCCGCATCGTCTTCGCCATAAATAAGTCGAAGTAATTTATATAAAGCCCGCTGGTTAGCGGGCTTTTTTTATGCGTTATACATAATGCGGTAGTATTCATCAGCCATCCGACCCGAGTCGAAAGCAGGAACAACATCGTTTGCAGCTTTTTTTATGATGGAAAGCCACTTTTTTTGATCCTTGTAGTACATCGGCCTTATTGTGTTCTCAAGAATGTCCATCAGGTTTTCAGCTTCCTTGATATCTTTTTGATCATGCGGAATACTATCATCGGCAGGTGGTATTACAAAACAGTTTCCCTTGTCTTTGGCGAACTCCGGCACCCAACCATCTGGCAGTGAAAAGTTAACACTGCCGTTCATGGCTGCTGTCATGCCGCTGGTGCCCGATGCTTCGCGATACATACGCGGGTTATTAAGCCATACGTCCGACCCCCGTTTGAGCAGTGCCGATAAGCCCAGTTCATAACCTGTTATTACAGCACAATTGGCGAACGGCCACATTTTGTGTATGATCGCATTGAATTGCTCTATCGCGCCATAATCCTCCGGGTAAGGCTTGCCTGCCCAGATCAGTTGCACCGGCATTTCGGCACTATAAACCAGTTTGATGAACCTGTCCCAGTCATAGGTCATCAGGTCGGCGCGCTTGTAGCCCGCAAAACGGCGCGCCCATACTATGGTCAATACATTTTCGTCGAATATTTTCCCGCACTGATTTGCCACCACTTTAAATAGTTTGCGCTTCATTCGCTTTTTCCGGGCAACAATGGCCTCGTCATCGCTATCTGCCAATGCTTTTTGGAAGGGCTTATCCTGCCAGTAGGTTTGGTTTTGGGCGTTAGTTATCGATGTGATCTCGCAAATACCGGGATTGTGATCCCACATTTCACGGGCAACTGCACCATGCAATTTTGAAACGCCATTGGCTTTTTTTGCGAATTTTAAAGCTGCCAGGGTATAATTCAATCCGTACGTATCAATACCTAATAACTTTCTCACGTCTTCAGTCTCAATTCCGCAAAAGAAGGACATCTTTTTAAGCAGGTCGTAATTGTGCTCCTCGTTTCCTGCGGCTTCGGGCGTATGCGTAGTAAATACTACGCGCTTCTTCACCTCAGCAATGCTTTTATATTTTTGATAGAGATAAAAATTCAGCGGAAGCGAATGGCCCTCGTTCATGTGATAGATGTCGATATTTAAACCCAGCTTGTCCATCAGCATAGCACCTCCAATCCCTAAAATAATGGACTGCGCGATTCGGGTTGATTCTGTAGAATCATAAAGCCTGTAGCTGATGGACCGCGATTGTTCATCATTTTCATTCAGGTTAGTAGTGAGTAAAAATATCGGCGCCGAGCCAAATACTTTTGGATGCAATAAAAAAGCCCTTACATATACCGGGTGATCATGTACAGGCACTGTAAACATAATACCGGTATCCTGCAGAAACGAGTAGCCTTTTTCGATAAAAGTAGGCTTCATGTTGGCATTCAACTCCCGCCACTGGTCGTAATAACCGTATTTCCAAAGCATGCCGATTCCTACCACGTTCTGTTTCAATTCGTAGGCGCTGCGCATGTGTGAGCCCGCTAAAAAGCCGAGGCCACCGCTGTATATTTTTAATGCCTGGTCGATAGCAAACTCCATGCTGAAATACGCCACTGCTTTTTTATATTTTGGATCCGGCTCGTAGCCGAAAATTTCTTCTCTGGTCATTGTTCAATTAATTATGTTGATTTAAAGAGTGCAATATAGTAAAGTTGAATTTTGCCATAAGGTTTCGGTTATTAAGAACTGTTAATTACCGGGTTTTTATTTAGCTGTCGCCCAGAATATGGCATTCGAAAAGATCTTTTTATAGGCATCATCCTCAAACAAAATCGGCGAGTGTCCCATAAAAATATAAACGTTGCGGGCCTTTACTTTTTCATTCGTCCATATAACCGGGTGATCGCCCATTTTAATATCGGAATTTGGCACGTATGAATTCTCGTCGACGCTAGCAATTACATGCACATTTGGGCGCGGGCTTTTATCGTAAGTATAAAATTCCTCTTTTTTTAAGATTAATGAAGTCGGCACTCCTTTCATAACAGGATGCCGTGAGTCTTCCACATTTACTTGCCCCTGCACAAACGTTGCTATATAGTTTTTATAGCGGATACCACCCATAAAATTTGAGAACCAGTCCCACATCGGGTAACCGTCAAATTCGCCCAATAACGTAGCATGATGAAAACCAATCCAGCCTCCCCGGCCCTCTTCGATATATTTTATAAAGGCGGTTACTGCACCAGGTTTCCACCCATAAGGCGGGTAATCCAGTTGGATAAAAAGCTGGTAATGACTTAAAAATTCTTCATTTATCTTGTCTGTATTCTGGATATAATCAATACTGAAATTACTGTCGGCAGCCAGTTTATCCAGCCAAACCTTCGCCACTTTGAAGTATTCGATGTGATGTCCTCCGTTCTCATACAATGCAAGGACCTTGAAACGGGGCAGTTTTTGCTGTGCCCTTGTTACAGAAGAAATACAAAGCAGAATTATTAGTAACAGGGCGATTTTTTTCATTGCAGTTGATTTCATCCAAATATAATCTGTAAAAACAATATTTTTATAACCTAACATGCCCGCATCACAAGTCATAAAAAAGATTCGAATCCTGCCGCTTATCGCTGTGATCTTTTTTACAGTATCCGGCGGACCTTATGGCCTCGAGCCATTATTGCGTTTTGCCGGTGACCACGGCGCTTTATTATTGCTGATGCTCACACCCATGCTATGGGATCTGCCCGCCATTTTTACAGTGCTTGAACTGAACAGCATGATGCCCGTTGAAGGTGGTTATTATAAATGGGTAAAACATGCACTCGGTACGCGATGGGGGTTTTACGAGGGCTGGTGGACCTGGCTCTATACCTTTATCGACCTCGCTATTTACCCGGTACTTTTTGTGCAATATGCCTCCTTCTTTTTTCCCGAACTGGCGGCTTACAAAATACCGGTATGCCTTTTCATCATCTGGTCGTCTGCAGCGTTAAATATATGGGGCATAGTCCCTGTCGGAAAGGTTTCTCTTTTACTTAGCGTTTTGGTGCTGACGCCTTTTCTGGTATTGATACTTACTTTTTTTCGTCACCACACCGGGGCATTGGATTTACCGTCGCCCTCTATAAAAGGAATTTTATTCCCGTCATTGGGGATGGCATTATACACCATCATGTGGAACTGCCTGGGCTGGGACAATGTAACCACCTATGCAGAGGAAGTTGAAAAACCGGTGCGCTCCTACCTGGTATCCATATTTATTGCCTTCGCACTGGTTTTGGTAGTTTACTTTTTTACCATTTTGGTAGCCCAGCAATCGCATATCAATTTTAAGGTATTGGAGAATAAAGGCTTCCCTGCGTTGGGCGAACTTTTGGGCGGTCATTGGTTAGGCATACTGGTAGCCGCGGGCGGGATGGCCAGTACGCTGGGTATTTATGCTGCAGTATTGCTTTCGGTATCAAGGGTACCCAAGGTAATGTCGGATGACAAGCTATTGCCAAAAGTCCTTAATAAACTTCATCCAAAATTCAACACGCCTTATGTTTCGATCATCATTTGCTCGCTGGTCGTGAGCCTGATGGTACTATGGCGTTTTGAGGAACTGATCATTATTGACGTAACCGTTTACGGTGCCGGTCTTTTCCTCGAATATATTTCGCTTATCAAATTGCGGCTGAAGGAGCCTTCTACCCACCGTCCGTTTAAAATCCCGCTTAATATTGCAGGGCTCTGCCTGATGATTGTACTGCCGGTCGCAGTATATTTCATAGCTTTATCTGGAACTCTTTTATCCAAAGGCGGCAGCATCGTACCTACAGTTTTTGCCATCTGCGCCTTATTAACGGCCGAAATTGGCTGGTGGGTAATTAGATGGCGATGGTCATCTGCGAAAGCATCCCAATAATCCCTTTGTAAAATATTGGTGATAAAAGATATTTTACGATTAATAATTGTCAATCTTACAATTTATTTTATACCTTAGTTTCACCAATTATTAAAGCTATGAAGAAATGTATTTTCGGTTCACTGACCGGCATTATTTTAGTAACACTTCTAATTTTTTCACCAACAGCCACTAAAGCACAGGGGCGCCCAAACGGAAAACCGGGACAGCCGTTTGAGGTGCAAATAACTCCCTACCGCACCACCATGAAAGCGGACGGAAAAGATACCGCCGTTATTGCAGTGAATATCATAGATAACGAAGGCAAAACGGTTACTATAGCAAATAATATGGTAACGTTTACCGCGATGGGGAAAGGCAAGATCATCAGCATCCGGAAAGATGATAACACCGTAATGTCTGCTTCCGATAATGGTGTATGGAAAACGCAAGTTTACAAAGGAACCTGCCGTGTAATTGTACAAACAACAACCGAGCGTGGCGCTATTAAATTTGAGGCAAAAGCAGATAGCTTATGGACCGGTTCGACAGATATACAAGCCGTTTGGCCCGGTATAGCCCACCCGGTTACCACAAAAAATTATAAGCCGAAAAAAGTAAAAGGAGAAGTGCTTGGCGCCGATATTTCTTTCCTGCCCGAACTGGAAAGCAGGGGAGTTAAATTTTCGGATAATGGGGTAGAAAAAGATGCCATCCATATATTAAAAGAACATGGATTTAACTATATCCGGCTAAGGATATTTAATGATCCTGCCGAACCAAAAGGCTATTCGCCCGGTAAAGGTTTTTGCGATTTAGAGCATACCAAAGCCATGGCAAAAAGAATTAAGGCCGCGGGTATGAAGTTTTTACTCGATTTCCATTATAGCGATACCTGGGCCGACCCGGGCAAACAATTTAAGCCTGCGGCATGGGTTGGTGAAGACTTCCCTGCACTTAAAAAATCGATACATGATTTTACAATAAAGGTAATGCAGGAGCTAAAGGACCAGGGTACTACGCCGGATATGGTTCAGGTGGGTAATGAAATTAATCACGGTATGTTGTGGCCCGATGGTGCTGTCAATAACCTGGATACGCTGGCACAATTCTTTTACGCGGGGATAACGGGTGTGAAGGAAGTTAGCCCGTCGACTACCATTATGCTGCACATTGCTTTGGGAGGACAGAATACGGAGTCGCGTTTTTTCCTGGATGCGATGGCTGAACGTAAAGTTCCTTTTGATGTGATAGGGTTGTCTTATTACCCTAAATGGCACGGTACTTTGACCGATCTTAAAAACAACATGGCAGACCTGGCGAATCGTTACCCGCAGCAGGTGGTAGTCGCCGAATACACCCTACTCAAGCGCGAAGTAAATGATATTGCCTTTACAGTACCCAATGGCAAGGCTTTAGGCACGTTTATATGGGAACCGCTTAATACTTGGGAGCAATTTTTTGACCGGAGCGGTAAAACAAACGAGCTGATCAATATTTATCCCGAGGTAGCAAAGAAATATAATATCAAGTAATGGCCTTCCCCCGGTAAAGACGTTTCGGCAATTGTAGGGGCGTTTCTGCATTCAATTTCCGTTAAAACTGTTTACCCCTTTGCATAGTTATAGTAATTACAATAATTACGCTGGTTATGAGATCTATCTGGAAAGGTTCTATCGGCTTTGGGCTGGTGAGCATCCCCGTCAAATTATATTCCGCTGTGCAATCGTCCGGGCTCGACCTGGATATGCTGGACAGTCGCGATCATGCGCATATCCGCTACCTGCGGGTGAATGAACACACCCACAAAGAAGTTCCATACGAGAAAATTGTGAAAGGCTATAAGCTGAACGATGACTATGTGATACTGGAGGACCGGGATTTTGAAGATGCCGCCCCAGAAAAAACAAAGGTGATCGAAATAGAAAGCTTTGTGGATGTTGCCGACGTAAACCTGATGTATTATGAAACATCCTACTACACCGAACCGGAAACTAAAAACAATAAGGCTTATGCACTTTTAGTTGAGGCGCTGAAAAAGTCCGGGAAGGCCGGGTTGGCGCGCTTTGTTTTACGAAACAATGAGAACTTATGTATCATTCATCCCGTGGAGCACGTGCTGGTAGTGACCAAGATCCGCTTCACACAGGAAATAAGAAGCACCGATGAACTGGTTATCGACGATGTGAACGTCAGCAAGAAAGAACTGGATATGGGGTTGGCGCTGATCAAGCAATACCAGGAAGATTTTGATGTATCAAAATTTAAGGACGATTATCATGAGGAGTTACTGAAGATCATCCAGGCAAAAGCCAAAGGCAAACGGCCGACCATAAAGAAACTGGTACCTCACAAAACCAAAAATGACGACCTGTATGAGCAGTTAATGGAAAGTCTGAAAACAAAGAAGGGGGCGTAGTATATGGGCCTGGCTAAATATTTAAGAAAGCGGGTATTCGGACACACGCCCGAGCCAACGAGCGGCAAAAGCACCGGCAAGCAACTCAGGTTTGTGGTGCAGCGTCACCATGCCTCGCATTTACATTACGATTTCAGGCTTGAGCTGGATGGCGCGATGAAAAGCTGGGCCATACCAAAGGGTCCGTCACTGAATCCCGGCGATAAACGTTTGGCTATGATGGTGGAGGACCATCCACTGGATTACCAGTATTTTGAAGGTATTATACCACAGGGAAACTACGGCGCGGGCGTAGTGATTATATGGGACAGTGGCACCTACACTTCGTTAGCGGATAAGCGCACCGATGACATTAAGACATTACGGGCAGGCTTAAAATCGGGCAACCTCAAGTTTAAACTGAATGGCGAAAAGTTAAAAGGCGAATTTGCTCTTGTAAAATTGCACACTGCCGAAGATAATTCGTGGTTACTCATTAAACATAATGACGAATTCGCAGTACATAAGGTATATAACAGCGAGGATAACGTACCTGCCGAAGTCAAAAAAATGCTGAATAATAAAAACAGTGAAGTCACATCACTGCCCAAAGCAAAGGCAGAAAAAAAAACTCCTGATCTAAGTGAAGAAGTCGAAGAAAAGCCAGGCGGCGAAAAGGCTTACACACCCATGATGGCCAAACTGGACTCCAAAGTTTTTGATGATCCGGACTGGATATACGAGAAAAAACTGGATGGCTACCGGGCATTGGGCTATACAAGCAAAAATGCCAAACTGATCTCGCGGAATGGCATCGACTTCAGTCATAAATATCAAACGGTTTTGGATGAGCTGAAGGAGATTGAAGAAAGCGCCATATTGGATGGCGAGTTGGTAATCGAAGATAAAAATGGCCGGAGCCGCTTTCAGCATATCCAGAATTACGACGGCGACATAGACGGTCTGACTTTAAAATATTATGTGTTCGACTTGTTGAAACTTAGCGGGCACGACCTGCGCGGATTGGAACTTATCAAAAGAAAAGGTTTGCTGAAAACTTTGATAGGTCCGCTTAAAAGCAAGCGGATTATTTACCACGACCATATTGAAGGCAAGGGAAGTGAATTATT
>JAYUEE010000015.1:0-20069 GCA_043739405.1 Mucilaginibacter sp.
AAACTGGACGTAAGCAAAGCCGAAGTTGAACGGGATTGTTTTTCGTACCACGGCGCAGCGGCCGGCTGCTCGTTTCTCACTTATGGTATACACAACGTACCGGCCTTTACCAGGGAAGAATATATGACCTCGCCTAAAAACTATTTATCGGCTATCAATTTCCAGTTAGTTGAGTTTACAGATTTTAATACCGGTGGAAAGATGAAATTCACCAAAGAGTGGAAAGATGTTGACTATGACCTGAAGGGGAATTTTGCGTTTGGCAGCCAGCTCAAGAAAAAAGACCTGCTAAAGGACCGCATTGCTCCTGCAATCGCAGGCAAAACCGATAGCCTTGAAAAAGCCAAAGCAGTGTATACATTTATTCAAAGAAGCTTTAAATGGAACGAGCAGCCACATTTTGTTAGCGTTGATGGCATCCGTAAAGCATTAGATGCGCACACCGGTAATGCGGGAGATATAAACCTGGCCTTGGTTACAGCGCTAAACTCAGCAAACATTCCGTCTGAGGCGGTCGTACTTTCAACACGTAATCATGGTACCGCGAATAAACTTTACCCGGGCCTTGGCGATTTTAATTACGTTGTAGCCAGAACAAGTATTGGCGGCAAAACCTATATGCTTGATGCTACAGAACCATTACTGGCTTTTGGCATGCTGCCATTACGCTGCCTGAATGACCAGGGCCGTGTTTTCAGCCTCGATAAACCATCCTACTGGGTAGACATGACTACGCCGCAACGCGAAAGCAGCACTTACAATTTCAACCTCACCCTCCAGGACGATGGCAAGCTCAATGGCACCCTGGTGCGTTATTCATCGGGCTACCGCGGATACTTAAAACGCGCGGAAATTAAAAAGTTTAATTCGGTTGATGAATATGTAGAGCATGTGGCCGGGGAAATGCCAAAAATAAAAATACTTAAATCATCGGTTGTTAATATTGATAGCCTCGATATGCCCGTTGGCGAAACATATGATGTTGAAATGAGCCCCTCAATTGCCGGGAGTAAGGATAATATCAGGTTTAGCCCGTTTATACTCGATCAACTCAAGACCAATCCATTTAAGCTTGCGCAGCGCGATTTCCCGGTTGACTGGGGTATGCCCTCGGAGGAGCGATATATTGTAACTATCAACCTGCCAGCACAATACACCATTGAGAACCCGCCGCAGCCACTTAGTATTGCTTTGCCAAACCAGGGGGGTAATTTTATAACAGAATACCAGAGCGATAACAACGTTATTACTTTTTCGTATGTTACAAAGATCAGCAAATCAGTTTACAGCGCCGAAGAATACCCGTACCTCAAAGAGTTATTTAATAAAATTATCCTTGCAGAGAAAAACGAACTCGTGTTTAAAAAGAAGCCATGAAACGGATAATACCCCTGTTATTTTTATTGATCTCATCTACAATAGCATTATCGCAAAATAATTATGCTGTAAGCCTGATACCAAAGGATCTGTTGCCCTATGCCAGTGCGGTGGTGCGGAATGAGCAGGTAACCACCACGGTAAATGACATGGACGATGTTACCTATCATGTAAAACGTGTAATTACCATTTTAAACTCCAACGGGGATAACGATGCAGAGCTGTATGTAGGATATGACAAAAACACCAAAGTAAAATCAATAAAAGGCTTTATTTATGATGAATTTGGGAAGGTGGAGAAAAAGATATACGAAAGCGATTTTGAGGATATAGCGATAGAAGATGGCTTTTCGCTTTTCCTGGATGACCGGGCCAAAGTATATAAACGTGCCGTTACGCAATATCCTTACACTGTTGAGTTTGAGTATGAAATGAAAATTAAGGAATCGCTCGACTTACCTGAATGGCGCCCTAACACCAGGTTGGGTGTTGCCATTGAAAACAGCAGCTACACCTTTTTGTGCAAACCGAATTATAATGTAAGGTTTAAGGAGCTTAACCTACCCTCACGGGGCAATAACGTTCCTATGCTTAACGGCATGAAAAACTATACCTGGACGATCGCCAATATTAAGGCCACCCGAAACGAGCCCCTAAGCCCCAACTTAAGCAAAACTGCGCCAATGGTATTAGCTGCACCTGAAAAGTTTTCGTACGAAAATTATAGTGGTTCATATACCAACTGGCAACAATTAGGCAAATGGGAATATGACAAGCTGATAGCCGACCGCGAAGAAATACCGCCGGCTACTGCGGAGTACATTAAAAACCTTACGGCGGATATCAGCGACCCCAAGCTCAAAGCCAAGAAGATATATGAGTACATGCAGCAAAAAACGCATTATATCAGCATACAAATTGGCATAGGTGGTTACCGGCCGTTTGCTGCTTCTGATGTGGACAAGGATGGCTACGGCGATTGTAAGGCGTTGGTAAATTATACCAAGTCGTTGCTAAAGGTTGCTGGCATCGATTCATATTACTGCATCGTTTATGGAAATCACCAGGAAAAACTGAGTATGCTTGACGACTTTGCCAGCATGCAGGGTAACCATGTTATTTTATGCCTCCCGTTTAAGAATGATACAACCTGGCTCGAATGTACCGACCAACAGTCGCCTTTTGGTTATTTAGGTGACTTTACAGACGACCGCGTTGCGCTGGCTTGCACGCCCGAAGGCGGTAAGCTGATGCACACGCCAAAATACACCACGGAGGATAACCTGGAGCAGCGAAAAGCTGATTTTGTGATAAGTGAAAGCGGCGATTTGAGCGGCAGCATAGAAACTGTATTTAAGGGTACTGATTATGACGACCGATGGAGAACGATCCAAAAAGCTCAAAACGAAAGGGTGAAAGATATCAGGAGATATTACCCGATAAATAACCTGGATATAAAAGCCCTCGAATACAAGCAGGACAAGAGTTTAAAGCCGGCAACCTACGAAAACATCAAACTTTCGGCGCGCGAATATGGTGCGATAAATGACGGTAAATTTTATTTTTCGCTTAATTCGGTCGATCGGTATTCGTCGGGGATCAAGCCTGTACGAAACCGTGTAAACCCGGTGACTATTGAACGCGGTTATACCGAAGAAGATGATATCACCTATACCCTGCCCAAGGGTTACAGCCTTGACACCGAGCCGCTCAATATAAAAATTGACAAACCCTTTGGCACTTATACAGCGATGATGACTATCAAAGGTGATCAGCTGGTTTACAGCCGCAAATTCCAGATCAAAGACGGCACTTACAGCAAAGATATTTACCAGGACGTGGTTGACTTTTATCAGTCCGTTGTGGATGCCGACAATTACAACGTGGTGCTGGTAAAAAAGTGATCAGCTAAAAATGATGATGCCGAGGATAATACCTACGATCATGATCACATAGAGCAGTATTTCGGTACTGGCGAAACGTTTGTATTTGGTCCAGAAATCGTATTTTTCTTTCTCCTCGGGCATGGGGCAAAGGTACGCAATTTAAAAACCCACTAAGAGATTTATTTCACTGAACCGCAGGTCATAAAGCGCTGCTGGGTATCAGGGTCATTCAGGTTATCCAATACGATTCCGAGGTTGGATGTAGCATGAATAAAGAAACCGTTCTGCAGATAAACGCCAACATGGTTGATACCGGTACCCCCTAATTTCAAAAATACCAGGTCGCCTTCTTTCAGATCCGAAATATTTTTTGATTCTATAGCCTTGGCCTGCGCGCCGGTTGAACGCGGGATAGTAATACCGTAAACCTGCTTTTCAATTACTGATGAAAATCCCGAACAATCTACCCCGCTTGGGTCGTTACCGCCATACTTGTAAGGTGTAGCCGAATATTGTTCGATTACGGTGTACAGCTTCATGTTTTTGATACTATCTGTAGGTACATTCAATAGCTGCGAATACTTTTTGACTATGCCGGCCTGGGAGGTTAGCATTGTGCCTGAATCAATTTTTACCGGTGCAGCCTGCCCATAGCCGGATAAGCCGGTTGTTGTAAAAGTGATAAGCAAAACGGCGGAAATTAAACAAGCAGGTAATTTCATACTTAAATATAAAGGTAAAATGCGTTAAGTGCAAATAATTTGGAGTGTCTCAGCTTGGAATAAATATTATAATTCCGAACTGTAAACAACTTCCTCAATATAGCTTTGCCATGTATCTACTTCAATCCTTGCTGTTACTCTTTTACTTACATTCAACTGTTCGTCTTTATAATAAATAAAGGCATAGACAGTCATCCAATGTCGTCCACCTCCTATAGCTATAAAATCAATATCGCTATTTCTGAAATCCCCCTTACTAAACATGCCAGGCCACTTATAACGATCAAAAATCAAACCTTTCGCTTTAAGCGACGGTTTAACGATCCTTTTTATTGCTCTTCTTATTATTATATGTAACCATAGTATGTTAAGAGGAATAACTGCCAAGATCACAATTATAGCTACAATAGGAAATGGCATCATACTATCAAATAAAAAAGTCCACAATGGATGACTTAAATCTATAAATAAGTTTTTGAAATTAATCCATCAAGCTGAGGTACCACTCGTTATTTTACTTCCCCGCTGTAGTCTCCGGCGCATTGCTTACCGAGCCGCAACGGGAGAAATATTTGTACATATAAGTGTCGCGCAGTTTGACGATAGCCACGCCTTTGGAACCAGCGTGTACATAATAGCCGTTTTGCAGGTAGACGCCTACATGGCCGAATTTGCGCCCGTCGTAGTCAAAAAAAACCAGGTCGCCTTCCTGTAAATCCTCTTCGTATTTTCGTTTGATAACCAATACCTGCTGGCTGGTTGTACGGGGTAAATTGATGGCGTACACTTCCTGCTCCAATAATTGCGATAGTCCCGAGCAATCGATGCCGTCGTGGTCCTGCCCGCCGAATTTATAGGGCGTGCCCATCCATTGGTCGATAAAGGCATACAGTCGCCCGTTTTGGATCTGGCCCGGGTCGACACCTAATATTTGGGCATATTTTTCGGCCACGGAATGTACGGGGGCCACTACTTCGCCGGGCTGTCCCTTCATCACTGCACGCTTGGAGTGGCAGGATGATAAGATCACCACAGCAAAAATGAATGATAAGAAGCTGAGCCTTTTGATCATGACCTAAAAATACGGGGAATGGGTGTGGAAGGTTACGTTTGATTTCCAACTTATCCACATTTTGGCGAAAGACCAGGTTCAATTGCTGTTTTGGTTTTCGGGAAGATCAGCAGGATCGATCACTGAGCCGGCGCGTGAGAAATATTTGTAGTAAGCTATAGAATGCAATTTATTGATGATAACCCCCTTGCTGGTGCTGGCGTGTACAAAATAACCATTCATCAAATAAATGCCCACATGGCTATACTGTTTGCCGTCATAATCAAAAAACACAAGGTCACCTTCCCTAAGGTCGCCTTCGGCCTTAGGTGTAATATAATTTATCTGCAAGTTACTGGAGCGGGGCATGTCGGCAATGTCAAACGCTTGTTGCTGCAGCCTGTAAACAAAGCCGGAGCAATCTATCCCATCTTTCTCCAATCCGCCAAAACGATAAGGTGTGCCTAGCCATTGGTCGATAAAATTATAAAGCCGTCCATTTTTGATATCAGCCTTTTTGACACCTAACAGTAAAGCGTATTTACGGGCGATAGAGTCGCTGGGGCTAACCAGGGCGTATGGAGGCCGGTGTTTCAGAACGGGTTTTGGCAACGGTTTATTGACAACAACAGGAGGACGAGGCGTTTCCCGGGCGCTCACAGGCACAGGCGAGTTCGCTGCATATTTTGCTGCGCCGCACGAAAAAAGCATCAACGCAAATGCAAGCAAAAGCAGTTGTATAGTTCTATTAACCAGGGAGTTCATACGTTAAATATCCTAAAGAAAAAGAATATATACAAATATTATTGGAACGGATGAACTTATCAATTATCAGTGTTACCGTTATTTTTCGCGTTTAACTCTCTCACCATGCGCCAGGTGAGCAGGCTTAAAAGGATCAGCACAACGGCTATGGATATCCAGATCAGTTGGGTGTAGTCCTTGCTGACTTTAAAAACGAGTTTTCCATAAGCAGGATTTTTGTACACAGCAGAATGTTCAGCAGGGATGAATTGCGACATGGGTTTGGAGTTCATGAAAGTAAGATCATAACTTACCTCTTTGGCGGTGCTATCGCCGGTTAAAAGATGGTATTGGTGGCCTTTCTCGAGGAAGGCAGCAACATACCTTCTTCGCGTCCAGGCAACAACATCTTTAAAAATCAAAGGACTGTCATCGCCGTTCATGATATCTATTCGTATACGGTTTGTTTTGGCCGGGCATGGGATGAAATCGGGTGGTGAAAATGAAGATATTCGCCCCTCGTAAATTTTTTGTTCATCTTTTTGACCTATATCATAGACGATCACAGCCCGGTTATATGGTTTTACTGACGATACGGTTGGCTGAATACTGAAAAGGTCGAAATTATCGTCAAAAACTATGAAGTAGCTTGTCTGTCTTTGTCCGCCCTTTGCTGTTACCGCAACAGGCGTTATCCTGTCAGTGTGCGGTGCGAGGGATATTGAAGTGTAAACTCCCGATTTGATAATCTTTACGGGATCATTTCTTCTATTATTCATTTGAACCCGATAATACCGGTAGTTACTTCTTGGGAAATTTAGCACTTGCTCGTATTCTGTCTTGCTATCATCAACCGATCCCTGAAATTCAATACCCTCTTTGATCGCATACCAGTGCTGCAGATCATCGCTACCCGACAAACTAGCCAGGCGATCGACCGCTGTATTCTTAAATGTTAGCCAAAGTTGGCTAACAGGACCTTTTTTACCTGCATCTGCAATGTAGACGGTGGCCGAGTCAGCCACTATCCTTTGTTTCACTTCGGGAAAGGGTATAAAAGTTTGTATACGCTCACCAAATGATGTATCGACTAACGAGTAAGCAACAAATCGGCCGTTTTCGTCCATCAGCCTAATATCAGTGAACTCCTTATTGGTGCTTTTTGCAATAAATTCCGGACTAAGCCGTATGCTATACACACCGCTTGAGTCGACGCCAAACACTTTGCCGGAACCGGGTTTGGTGACGTCGGCCTTATACCTGAATAAATTAGGCTGCGCACCGGCGACGGCACACAACAATGATCCGGCTAAACATAAAGCGATGGTCTTAATTTTCCGGTTTATCTTTATCATCCGTAATGATCACTTTTACTTTTTGGTACATAAATGAAATAATGAGCAGCAGCACGCCGAGGCAGAAGAATGCCGTTATTTTGCCACCTGCCGGTATGTCCTCGATATCATAAGCGAACAGCTTCACCAAAGTTATGCTAAACAGCGTTAAGGATATAATGCGGAGCACCCTTGTTTTGTAACGCATGCCCAACCACATAAACGCGAATGAGGTTACTCCCCATAGGACGGGCAGACCGGTTTTGATGTAAACGGTTTCGATATGGTCAATACTTCTGCCGGGCAGGTAGAATATAAAGATGGTTGCGAGGCAAATCTCGAGACTGAAAAATAATACCAAAGTGCCAGATAAAAGCCAGCTCACCGGTTTGATGCGGGGCTGCAGGTTGTTTTTGCAGATGATGATGAGCCTGTAAAAGACCAGGATGATGAATACCGCGCCCACCCAATGTGCTATAAAATGGGATCCGGGTATTTTGTGATCGATGAGGATGGCTGTTTGTATATCAAAATATTTTGGGGTGCAAAACAAATAGATGACTATGGTAAGCGACAGTAAAAACGCATCAATTTCCCAGCTTAATTTAAACGCGGACAATTTGCCGGCGATCCATAAAAACACATAGATGAATACCGGGAAATAAAGCACCAGGTATAAAATATTGAGATCGGTGCCGGGGAAGCGAGTCAAAAATTGGTGATTGATCTCGAGTCCGCCTGCCAAAAACAGCAGGATAAACGAAGCGTATTTAAAAATATCCGGCGGGAACACGCGCTTTTCGTTTTCCTGCTTATTTACGAGCAGGGAGAGCAGAAAGCTGCAAAGGGATGAGAACACCGTGGTAATAAAGCCTTTGTTGGCGATGACCGGTATGAGGTTAACCGACTTGGTATACAAGGTTGGCTCGGCATACAGGTTAAACAGATCCATCGACAGGCTGAAAAACATCGCAACCCAAATAATGATGGATGCCCATTGCATGATCTTGATCGACGATTTGTTATAGAGCCAGCACAGCAAAACACTCTCGGCAGCCCAGAACAGCGTAATAAAATGGCCGTGCAATTGTATCGGCGCGGTGAGTGAAAGGAAGGTGAGCGTAATGCCGATAAGCAGGTAAAGGATATTGATCTCGGCCTTTTTGGTTTTGAACAAAGCAAAGGAGAACAATAAATTCAAGCCGCCGATACCGGCGCAAAAAAGGCCGCGGAACTGCTCGTCGTGCATGACCGTCAGCAAATCCAGACCTGAGCTGAAATACAGCGCGGTATTAACGAGCAATATAGTAAAGTCGAACGCAAGGAACTTTTTATTCTCGCGGATATTGTTGGCGATATTGATCAGGAAGAATAGCAGGTACAGGATGCTGCTATAAACAAAGCCAAGCGAGCTGTCCCTGTCCGGAAGGGTATAAATAATAGCGGCAACTACCAATACAGTTAATCCAAATGCCGAAGTATTGAGTATGCGCCATGCTTTGAAGTAAGCAATAATGAGCAAACCTGCGTTGAGGATGATCATGTAGATAAACAGTGCGTTGTAGTTGGCGCTGCCTGTGCTCACCATAAAAGGGCTGGATAAACCGCCTATGAGCGCAACCACGGCCAGTTCCTGCTTGTCGTACAGCAATGAAAGTGCCACCGCAAAACAGGTGATCACGATGAGTATGATGAACGATGCTGTTTGGCTGAATAAATGGAACTGGTGAAAGGCCAGCGTAATGGTAAAATAGAATACCGCTATGCCGCCGCCAACCAGCACCGAACTGAATGCCTTGTAGTTTTTGCGTAACCGGTGCGCAATACCTACCAGGATACCGCCGCACAATATGCCGATGCCTACCCTGCCGGCAGGCCCTACCCAATCGTTATCAATGGCGTATTTTACAAAAAATCCAATGGCTAAAACGAGTATGGCGATACCAATTTTGTTGACGAGGTTTTCGCCGATAAATTTCTCCAGGTCGGGATGGCTTTCAAAAAATGAAGGCGTAGGTTCTTGCTTCTGATATTCGGGATAGCCGGTTTTTATTGGCGTTTTACGCAGCCTGCTTAATGGATCTTCAATTACGTCTTCAAAATGCTCAACCACCGTTGGCTTTGGCGGTTCTGGCATATGTGTGCGCCTAACCTCGGGAACAGGCACAGGCGCCGGTTTTGGTGTTTGCGGCATTGGCGGAGCCGCGGGTTTGGGCCTTTCGGGTTCCGGCGTGGCCTCTTTAACGGGTTCACTCGGCGTTGCAGGCGCTTGTACGCCTTGTTTCAGCTTCTCGATGGTATAATGTAAATTGACGAGAATCCTCTCCAGGTTCTCTATCTTCCTGGTGAGGCCACTATTATTGACGACCAGCAGAATGATAACTATAATAAAGGAAACAACATAAAATACGTCCATGTGGAGTTAGGTTTGGTAAGCTAAGATAGCGGAATAATTAAAATAACAAGCATTGTCATTGCGAGCAGGAACGACGAAGCAACCTCGTCGCTATGCTTACTGGTCATGGTTGACGACGGGGTTGCTTCACTACGTTCGCAATGACATATTAGGAGAAATATTTGAAATACAAATAATAAACTATGTCATTGCGAGCCAGGGTCGTGAAAGGGTAGCGCGGCGAAGCAACCCCGTCGCCATAAATGAGACGGATGCCTTTGTGGACCGTTAATCATACCAGCCATCGCTTAAGTCATTCCATGCAGGATTACCGGCTACGATTAAATTAATTTTCTTCTGCCTCGAACCACCTTTCAGTTGCTTCTCTCTCGCGATCGCGTCATGTATCCATCGGTATTCTTCATAATAAACCAGCTTGTCGCAATGATATTTTGATGTAAAACCCTCATAAACTTTATGTTTGTGCTTCGATACACGGTCATATAAATCACTAGTTACACCAACATACAACACTGTGTTTGACTTGTTAGTCATGATGTACACGGCGTATTGGTGATTTTTCTTCACGTGTTATTATTAAAATTAGTCAACCATAAGTAAGCCCGTTAACTAAACGCGACGAGGTTGCCGCGCTGCGCTCGCAATGACAGAGTTTTTTAACCTTTAATCACCCTTTGTATCTCATCCAGCTTCATCAAAGCCTCAACAGGGGTTAAGGTATTCACATCGAGGTTATTCAGCGTATCGCGGATTTTGACCAAAACCGGGTCGTCAATACTGAACATTTGCATCTGCACGGCTTGTTTTTGAACTTTGCGGATGCTTTCCTTAATGTGCTCGCCGCCGGTGCGTTCAGCTTCCAGTTTTTTGAGAATTTCGTTGGCGCGAGAAACCACTTTATGCGGCATCCCGGCCAGTTTGGCAACATGGATACCAAAACTGTGTTCGCTGCCACCCGGAACCAGCTTGCGCAGGAAGATGATCTGGTGGCCCACTTCCTTTACCGTTACATTAAAGTTTTTGATGCGCGGGTGCGAATTGGTCAGTTCATTCAACTCATGGTAGTGGGTGGCGAACAAGGTTTTGGCTCTTGCAGTGGGTTGATTGTGCAGGTATTCGGCGATGGCCCAGGCGATGGAAATACCGTCGTAGGTGGAGGTGCCGCGACCGATTTCGTCTAATAATATCAGGCTGCGGTCCGACAAATTATTGAGGATGCTGGCGGTTTCGTTCATCTCCACCATAAAGGTTGATTCGCCTGCCGACAGGTTATCTGATGCCCCTACTCTTGTAAATATCTTATCCACCACCCCTATGGAAACCGATTTAGCCGGAACGAAGCAGCCCATCTGCGCCATAAGCACGATGAGCCCGGTTTGCCGCAGCAATGCGGACTTACCCGCCATGTTTGGCCCGGTGATGATGATGATCTGCTGCGACTCACTGTCCAAATACACATCATTGGTAATGTACTCCTCGCCCATCGGTAAATTCTTCTCAATCACCGGGTGGCGCCCGCCTTTGATATCGATGATGGTGCTTTCGTTCAGCTCCGGTTTGACATAATAGTTTTTGATGGATATGGTGGCGAAGTTGAGCAGCACATCCAGTCGGGCTATGAGTTGGGCGTTGAGTTGTATAGGTTTAATATATTCGGCGAGGGAATACAGCAGGTCGTTATACAGGCGGGTTTCCAGCGCCAGTATTTTTTCCTCTGCGCCTAATATTTGTTCCTCGTACTCTTTAAGCTCGGGTGTGATGTAACGCTCGGCGTTTACCAGCGTTTGCTTGCGGATCCATTCGGTTGGGACCTTGTCGCGGTGCGAATGGGTAACTTCCAAATAGTAGCCAAACACATTATTAAAAGCTACTTTGAGCGATGGGATGCCTGTTTGCTCGGCTTCGCGTTTTTGTATCTCCAGTAAATAACCCTTGCCGCCGAAAGCTATTTTCCGCAGTCTGTCCAGTTCCTCATTGATACCCGAATTAATGACCGAGCCTTTTACGATCATTACCGGCGGCTCGGGGTTCAATTCCTTTTCAATCTTCTCGCTGATGATGGAACAAGGATTTAGCTGTTCGCCGATAGCGCGAAGCGGTTCGTTATCGGTTTCAAAGCATTGCTGTTTGATAACCTCGATCGCCTTCAATGCCTTTTTCAACTGGCAAACTTCGCGGGGATTGGCGCGTTGCAGGCCTATTTTAGATATCAGGCGCTCCAGGTCGCCGATGTGACGGATATTATGTTTCAGTTCCTCGCGCAATTCTTCATGGCCGACTAAATATTCCACCACGCCCAGTCGGTCATTAATGGGTTTAATTTCTTTTAAGGGCATCACTATCCAACGCCGCAGCAAACGCGCCCCCATAGGCGAACAGGTTTGGTCGAGCACGTCAACTAATGTGATGGCGTTTTCATTGGCTGAACCGATCAACTCCAAATTACGCACGCTGTAACGGTCGAGCCAGAGGTAGCGACTTTCTTCTATCCTGCTGATGTGCGAGATATGCTGCAGGTTGCGGTGCTCGGTTTCGTTCAGGTAATGCAGGGTAACACCTGCGGCTATGATACCTAAATTCAGTTTATCAATACCAAAACCTTTCAGTGATTTTACGCCGAAATGTTTCAGCAAGGTTTCCTGGGCGTAATCCCCGCTATAGGGCCATTCGTCCAGTTTGTAGGTATAATAGCGGTCGGCAAAAGCTTCAATATAATCATGGTGACTGCTTTTAGGATAGATGATCTCGCTGGGGTTAAAGCCCTGCAATAGTTTGTCGATATATTCGGCATTACCCTGCGCGGTTAAAAATTCGCCGGTTGAAATATCTATAAAGGCTGCGCCTATGCTGTTCTTCTCAAAATACAGCGAAGCCAGGTAGTTGTTGCTTTTTTGATGCAGGATGTTATCGCTTATCGCGACGCCTGGGGTTACCAGCTCCGTAACGCCGCGTTTGACAATGGTTTTGGTGGTTTTCGGATCCTCCAACTGATCGCAAATGGCTACGCGTTGTCCTGCGCGGACCAGTTTGGGCAAATAAGTTTCCAAAGAATGGTGCGGAAAACCGGCCAGCTCGATATGCGTGGCCGCGCCATTGGCGCGCCGCGTAAGCACAATACCCAATATACCCGACGCTTTGATGGCATCCTCGCCAAAAGTCTCGTAAAAATCGCCTACGCGGAACAGCAGCAGGGCGCCCGGGTATTTTGCTTTTACCTGGTTGTATTGCTGCATTAAAGGGGTTTCTTTGGTCGCGTCTTTGGCCAATGGTTTATTTTTAATAATCGGCTAATTTAAGGTATTGGGTGGTGCGAATGGGGATTGTGGAAAAGTTGGGGGAGTGTTAGTTATTGTAGTCGGAAAGTCCGCGGAAGTCTGGAAGTCCGGAAGATATTTTGGTTGAGGTTTTATGATATATTTGTTGCAGGCAGTTTAAATATTAAAAAATAATTAAATTCACTATGGATGCCATAATTTTTAAAGGATATCTAATAAATAAATTAACATATTGGTTGTTTGCTATTAGTGTCGTTGTATTCGTAGTGATTTACCGAGAATTCAATTTAACCGATGAATATAGAACCATGGCCTGTGGGGCATCTATTTTGACTGGGTTTCTAGTTGTATTTTATCTAAATAGATTTGAGCCTAAACTTATTAAATTTGACAACAATAATTTTGAAATAGCATATTCGAATCAAAGGTACTTTAAGCGAGAGACAGCAAATTATTCTAAGAATTCGGTTAAGATATTACAGGAAAGCGATAAAATTATATTATCTAATGATGCCGGAATCATTGCAAAAATACGATGTAAAGCCCTAGAGCCAAGAGATTGGGAAACTTTAAAAAATTACTTTGAATAATCGCCGTTTTATCACCAAACCGCGCCAGCGATAGCAATGGATACCTGCCCGTGTGTAATGCTTGCAGGCGTATGAATGTATAGCGCGCCCGGGCGCCCAAAAAACCTACTTCAATATCATCCCAAAATACGCCACCCAAACAATAAAAAAAACCTGCATGGGTATGCGCAGCCACAGGTAGCCAGTGCCTTTGCCTTCGTAGTTGGCTTTTTGGTAGTCGACACTCTTTTGGGCAGCATTGATATTGGCGGGCAGTACCAGCAAAAAGAATAGAATGAGCAGGTCGGCGGTGAGGCGGCGGGTATCCGGTATGCAGAGGCCGACGGAGAAAATCAATTCCATGATGCCGGTGAAAAATATCAATGGCTTTTTTGCGGGGATAAATTCCGGTACCATCATAGCCATGCCTTCGCCGTAAATAAAGTGGCCAAGCGCCGTGAACAGCAGCATGGCGGCCATACCGATATTGCCGGCGAGAATATAATTCCAGTCGCCCTGTATCAAACGGGCGCCGGTCAGCGTAAGGATAAATACGATCAGTAAAACGATGAAAGGTTTCATTGGCTGCTCAAATAGGGACATGAAGTTAGGAAATTATTTGTGTGTTATTTGAATGCTCTATGGAAATTAAAAAAGGGTGTCATGTTGAGGCTCTCGAAACATGTGTGCAATGGCCTTTGCGCTCACCCTTCGAGTACCTCAGGGTGACACCCACTCTTTATTAAGATAATATAATGCAGTAACCGCCGTTTATTGGTTTATATTTACTAAATTATTAGTTCTTATAAGCCTTATTCATCTGTCTAACCTATTGCCAACCACCTTATGGAAAAATCACAACCGATAAACCGACGTTTCGCAGCATTGCTTGCCTGTTCGATACTGGCAATTTTGTTTGTTTCGTCGTGCAAGAACGATATACAGGATATCAAACCAGATAAAAAAACCACACCCACGGGCACTACTCCAACCCTGCCCAATACGGTGTACACCGGCAATACCGACGGCACTTTTTATGCATTGGATGCCTTATCGGGCGCTTTAAAATGGAAATTAGAGGCAGGGGGTAATTTCTCCTATTCGGCGCCGGCTGTTTCGAACGGTGTGGTATATGCGGGCAATACCAATAACAGCATGTATGCCATCGATGCCGCATCGGGCAAATTGGTCTGGACATTTGCTACGGGTAATTCTATAGAATCGAGCCCGGCTGTTTATAGCGGAACGGTATATTTCGGCAGCGACGATTATAGTTTTTATGCGGTTAATATTAAGGATGGTTCGCTAAAATGGAAATACCAGACAGGGCATAATGTGGCTTCAAGCCCGGCCATATTTGACGGTGTTGTATTTTTTGGGTCCGACGACAATAACCTTTACGCGCTTGATGCGGCCACCGGGTCGGTAAAATGGCAGTACAATGCGGGGAGTATTATGAACGGGGCAAGCCCGATCATCGACAATGGTGTTATTTATATAGGGACGCGGGCGGGTGATTTGCTTGCGGTGAATGTGATGAACGGCCAGCTGAAATGGAAATACAGTAATCCCGACCAAATTTCTTTCGAGCAAAATACCGCGGCCTTGGTTAACGGCGTAGTGTACATTTCGGGCTGGTACAACGTGAGCAACCAGAAACCGGGCAGCGTGTATGCGCTTAACGCGAACGACGGCAGCCTGGTTTGGGAAAGCCTGGATGGCCTTGGATTTACGCGCGGCCCTGTGGTGAGCAATGGCAGACTTTATGTGGCTGCTGACGACGGTAACCTGTACGCGCTTGATGCTTCAAACGGGAACGTGCTTTGGAAATCGGTTGTATTACCTAATGGTTCGGGAATTTCAGTTGCGAACAGCACAGTTTATACAGCAGGTGGTGGCAGTTTTTATACTTTTGACCTGGCAGGGAACAAACTATGGCAATATGCGCAGCCAACCAGTTTTGCCGACTCGAAGCCCTATATAACGGATGCGAACGGATATTAATAATCCAGAATTAAGATATTCAGCCCTGCCTTACAAGGCGGGGCTTTTTTTGTGCCAAAATAATCCATGATTTAACCCTTTATGGCATTGCGGCACTTTGCACAGGTTGATATTTTTGTGTAACCAATTTTATACTTATGCTTGTTGATCGTGTTATGATTAAGACTTCGTTTTTGTTTGCCATTATATTTTTAGCTACCGGCAGTTTAATGGCACAATTACCTAAAGTGGCCTGCGGCACCATTAAAAGACTTGATAATTTTCCTTCCAAATTTGTGGATGCGCGTAATGTGGATATCTGGCTGCCAGAGGGTTATTCGGCGGACAAGAAATATTCCGTTTTGTATATGCACGACGGGCTGGCCTTATATGACAGCACATTGATGTGGAACAAACAGGAATGGGGTGTTGACGAAACCCTGTGCAAGCTTATTGGTGAGAAACGCATCAAAGAATGCATCGTAGTGGGCATATGGAACAATGGTGCGAAAAGGCACGCGGAATATGTTCCGCAGAAAGCATTTAACAGTATGAGCCCGGAGGATCAGCAAAAAATGCTTGCCGTTGGCCGGGACAAAGGCACGCCGCTATTCGCTGATGGCCCATTGTCTGATAATTACCTTAAATTTTTGGTAACGGAACTTAAGCCGTATATCGATACGCACTTTAGCACCCTGCACGACCAGAAAAATACTTTTATTGCCGGCTCGAGCATGGGCGGGCTGATATCCATGTATGCGATTTGCGAATATCCCAAAGTATTTGGGGGCGCGGCCTGCCTGTCGACGCACTGGACGGGGCTATTTACGACGGTTGATAATCCTATACCGGCAGCTATCCTATCCTATTTAAAATCGCACCTGCCATCGCCCAAAAACCATAAAATCTACTTTGATTACGGCAGCGCCACGCTGGATGCAATGTACAAACCTTATCAAATCCAAGCCGACAGTATTATGAAAGGGGCAGGTTATACCGAAAGAAACTGGATCACCCGCGAATACCCGGGAGCTGACCATTCGGAAAATTCGTGGCGTAAACGGTTTGATGTGCCGGTGGTGTTTTTGTTAGGGAAATAATATTTCAAACTAACTTATCTATACAGGCGGCTAATTTTCTATCCTTATCGGTGACGATGTCGCCTGCCGAATGTGTAGAGAGCCATATCTCTACTTTGTTCCAGGTGTTTGCCCAGGTGGGATGATGGTCGCTTTTTTCAGCTAATAGCGCCACTTTCGTCATAAATGCAAAAGCCTCTGAGAAGTTTTTAAACTCAAAGGCCCGGTATAGTTTGTTGTCTTTTTCCTGCCACATATATAAAATTACCAAATAAATGGGATAAACCTAATAGTGGAAGTCCATCCTCAGGCAATTTGCTTTAAGATGCCGGTTTCGTCCCAACTCCCCCAGCGCTCGGTCATTTTGCCGTGTTCAAAATGGCTTATCTGCATGCCTTTTATTTGTACATGATTACCAGTTCCGGATACGCCCGAATATTCGCCAAAATGGGTACCTGAGAACGTGTAAACAAAACCAACGGAATCATCCTCATCGGCCACAATTTGTTCCACATCAATATTCATATCCGGGAAAGCGCAGCGCAGCGACCTGAAAAACCGTATATACCCCTGGGGTCCGGGCACCTGGCCAGTTACCGGGTCGTTATCTATGACGTTTGGTGAGACCAAGTCATTCAGCTGATCCAGTTGATTATTATTCACCGCATCAATAAAACGTTTCTGAATGTAAATAATTTCCTCCTTGCTCATAATATTAAACCTTTACACAAATAATATACACTATAAGTTAAACAAGATCTGTTGTAGATAGTTTTGATGAAATACTAAAAAATAAAGAATCAGGCCGGGTTTTTTGCCATAAAAAAAGGCAGGATACATTTCTGTACCCTGCCTTTTAAAGTTTCTTATATGCCAGATCAATTGGAGGTAAACACCTTCACATAATCAACATACATGGTACCGCCCTGAACATTAGCTAGTTTCAGGTTATTATAAAACTCGCCGCCAACAGGCAGGCTAAACGATATTTGCTGTGGTTTACCGAAAAGGTTACCAAGCTGGCCACCCTTAGTCTTGGCTTCAACCAATTTACCATCAAGGTATGAGTTAAGTGCACTTTGAGTCCATTCCATGGTATATACATGATAACAGGCTGAAAGATCCTCAGTAGTCGGGTTATATTCGATGCCACCTGAAACATTGTTCTGATTGGCTAAAGGGCCGTAAGAATAGTCGGTAGCGTACACTTTTGTATTGTCGCCCTGTACCTCAACATTGTCAATTTCACCCTGGGTCGGCCAGGCACCGTTGCCATAACTCCAGAAATAGGAGGTTAGCCCGTAACCTGACGCAACTTTTATACGCGCAACGATACGAACCTTTGGCGTGGTTGAATTGGCAACAAAAGTCTTTTTACTTATAAGCCAGCCCGAAGTATAGTTAAACGATACCGTGGTATCATTGCCTACAGATTTTGGACCGGTAACCGTTTCCTGTTTTGCGGTTAGTTGGAGCACCCCGTTCACAATCTGGGCATTCGCCGGCTCATAGCATTGCAACTCAGGCAACAAACCGCCTGTCACCGCACCCCAGTTTGAGAGGTCGCCGGTAAATTCATCATCAAAAGCTTTTGTCCATCCGTGATTGGTAAGCGCTGTATCGCTGACGTCGAAGTCACAAGATGCAACTGCTGTATTTGGATTGGTGTATTTGCTTATCGGGCCAGGATTTGTTGTGGTGCCGGAGCCACCTGTAACACTGCTTACTTTTTTGCATCCTCCTAAAGTTACCAGGCCTAATGCCATAAAGAGGAAAGAATATGTTGTAAAGGTTTTCATTTTTATTTTAAAATAGATTTTCATTACTAAAGATTAATTACAATAGCATAATGATTTTATTGTTAAAAATGTTTTAACAATATACGTAATAATTTTATAAGATGATACAGGATTTTGACTATGGTTTTTGGTAAAAGTTTAAAAAAGAAGTGCTTAAGAAAAAGAAAACATCCTCCCGGTTAAATTCTAATAACATTAAATTTACAATATTTTATTCTATTAGTAAATAACTTACAAAGTTTATTTGAAGCAAAAATAGCATCATTTTAATTTACTTTCAATTTCAAAGTACTTTTTTATTATCTTTGAATTATGGAAAATAACAATTGTAACTTTTTTGTTACCAATAATTCAATTGTTTGCATGATCTGGGGAAAGGCAGATACGATCCTTTTCATATTTGCGGGGGCCTCTGCAGAGTTTGCTTTGAATCAATCGGTCGACTGGCTATACTTTACCGGCAGGCTGCCTGCCGACCCGCTTGCAAGGCTGTTCAGCACTGTAGGGTATGCCCGAAAAATAATTTTTTCGGAAAAAGAAACTGCCCTGAACTATATCGACCAGATCACAGCCATCCACAAGGGTGTTGAAGCCTCGCGAGGCGCCAGTATACCAGCTGGAGCTTACCTTGAAGTGTTGTATTTGCTGATCGACTATTCTATCCGATCCTTTGAATTGCTTGAACGAAAGCTAACACATGACGAAAAGCGGGAAGTATTTGAAGTTTTTCACCGGTTAGGAAGCCGCATGGGGCTTGCCGGCCTGCCGGGTACCTACCAAGAATACCAGGAAATGAGGCAAACACAGCTGTCCAAAGAGCTTTATTACAGCAAGTATACGCCGGACCTTTATAAACAGTATAAAAAACACCTGGGTGCCGTAAGATACCTGGTGCTGAAACAGGCACAGGTGCTGGTAGTGCCGGCAGAGGTAAACCGGGCACTTGGGCTGGGCAAATTAAAATGGCTGCTGCCGGTATTATATGTATACAAATTTTTCCGGCTGCTCAAGCTCCAAAACGTGCTGAAATATGCGATACTACCCCCAAACTATACAAAGGAGGTAATGGCGCTGGATAATATCACCACCTGAAATACGCGTTTTAGGATTATGGATGTAAAAATGAAACCAGCTTATAATACCACACAAATGGTTTTTATATTTGCCGCATGGAATTTGAAAAACAAGAGGACCTGCAGCCCGAAAAACCTCCTATAGCAATTTACTCAAAATGGGCCGTGCTGGGGTTTTCTATATTCTTTTCTACTGTGGTCGGCAGTATTTTACTAATGCTAAACTTGCGTGGCACAGGCAACAAAAGAGCAGGTTATATTGTTTTGCTTTTCGGGATAGCTTACAAAGTAGTAACAGGGCTTTTGCTGGGATATATTATCCCTACACCCAAGGTAAATGCGACAATGCAGGAAATTTTGAGCAACCCCAAGCTAATTTACTATTCATTGGCCGTTGATATATTGGGGGCAGCTATCTTAACCGAATATTTTTTCAAGAAGTATATTCCCGCTAATAATAATTACGAACGCAAGGGCATAGGAATGCCCTTATTAGTGATATTTGCGCTAAGTTTTGTTGTCGGTCTTCTCCTGCAAAACGTAGCCATTAAATAGCATTGCCAGGATTTTTTAGACAAATCTCTAAAAACTAATATTGAAGCCAATCGTAGTTTGAAACTCGTTAATCGGCAGTTTGGTAACCTCGCGGCCCAGGGTTTCGGTACGTACTGTATTGGTAACCGTTGTTCCGGGCGAAGCCAGGTACGTACCCTTAATGCCAATGCTGAAACCGTCGCTCACTTTAAAGCGCAGCCCGGCAA
>JAYUEE010000016.1:0-131078 GCA_043739405.1 Mucilaginibacter sp.
CCGTTTGAACCGTCATGTACCGAAGTCTGGATCACAAATACACCTTCAGGGCCATTCTTGGTAGATGGGTTGAAGTTGTTGGCATAAGGCTCAAGGGCAAATTTAACACCTTGTGAGTTTACACCGCTTGTAATCAAGTCCTCCAGTAAGGGTTTTGCTGAAGCATATTTATGCTCGAACATAAAAGCCTTGGCCAAAAATGCTTCTGCAGCATATTTGTTGGCTCGGCCCAACTGCGGCTGAACAGCCGGAAGGTTTGCCTGGGCAAAGGTCAGATCGGCTTCGATCTTGTCCCATACCGGGCCGGGGTTACCGATGTTGAAGTTACCGTTACTATATGTGATGGTTTCATCAGCATAAGGAACATTCCTCCATAGTTTTGAAAGCTCGCTTTCATAAAAACCACGCAGGAAACGGGCCTCAGCGGTTACTTCAGTTGCGTAAGCTGCACTTACCGAACCGTCTTTAACCAATGGCAACTCGCGCAGTACGTCATTGGCGCGCTGTACCGCGCCAAAGTTCATTACCCATTTCGGGTCAAGGTAACCGTTACTGCCCGAAGCCGTATAGCTTTCGATAGCAGCTGCATCGGGCTGGTCACCCGGGGTGGAACCCTTGTGCGCATCATCTGCTGCAACACTGCCGTAGATCCAGTTATCGGTACCGGTTGACCAGGTTGCGCCTGACTGTCCTGCCCAAACACCGTCAAGCAGTGAGTAGGCGCCTATCAGCAAACCGTCAACACCGGCTTTGTTAGCCAAAATCACCGTATTCAATGACCCCGGCGGCGTCTTATCCAGGAAATTCTTGCAGGAAAACGATAATGCAAGCATTATCACGGCTGCGGGGATAAGGAGTTTATTGTTTAATCTTTTCATAACATTTATTATTTAATATTTTAAATTTCTTTTTAGAACGTTAAGTTAACACCTAATACAACCCTGCGCTCATTGCTTGGATAGTTACCCTGGTCGGTACCTATACCATTTTGAGTAGTTGCCTGCAATTCAGGGTCAAGTCCTGTATATTTAGTAATAGTGAACAGGTTATTACCCTGCACATAAACATGCAATTTAGCAACGCCCAATGTTTTAAGCTGTCCTCCGCTGAAAGTATAACCCACCTGGGCCACACGGCATTTCAGGTACGAAGCGTTTTCAACATACCAGGAGTTAGACTGTTGGTCAGAGCTGAAGTTACTTACGGCCTCAGCAATTGGCGTTTTTGGATTCAAATTGCTTGGTGACCATGAGTTGAACAACAGGTCATTGCCCTTGTTACCCGTCAAACTGCTGTAGAAATCGGTCCAGTATTTGATATAGTTATAGTCCTTATTTCCATAAGATCCATACAATATTACTAACGCATCAAATCCTTTGTAGCTGGCAGTTAAATTAAGGCCATAGGTAAATTTAGGGTTAGGATTGCCAATATTTACACGGTCTTTATCGGTAATTTTGCCATCGCCATTGGTGTCGGCAAATTTGAAACGGCCCGGTGCAGCATCAGCCTGCGTTGGCGAGTTAGTTACATCTGCAGCGCTGCTAAAGTAGCCAATCTGATTGTAACCATAGAATTCACCAATTGGCGAACCAACCTGATTATAAGTTATAGGCCCATTACGTACGTAGTTAGTAAAGAAGTTACTGTTCAATTTATCGATAGTACTCTTATAGCTGGTAATTGTTGCTCCAGCACTAAATTTAAAATCGGAACCAATTGAACCATGATAAGTAATTGCAACATCAAGACCCTTGTTGGATACCTGGCCAATATTTACAGCAGGAGGGGCTCCACTACCTACCGTTGCAGGCAATGGTACCTGGAAAAGCAAATTAGAACTTGTTCTCTTATACCATTCTACATTGACGTCCAAATGATTAAACAAGGTTGCATCGAAACCTATATTTAAGGTTTTATCAGTTTCCCAGGTAGTTTTGGTATTGCCATAGTTCACACCGTAGAAGCCTGCTTGAGCAGAACTTATAGAGCCTGAGATTGGGTAGCTGGAGTTCCCTGGGTTGGTAGTAAATGATGAATATGCATTACCTGAACTCACGTTGCCGTTAAAGCCTGACTCACCGTAGCTGGCGCGTAGTTTCAGGTCATTCAGCCAGGCAATGCCTTTCATGAAATCTTCCTGTGAAATACGCCAGGCAACTGATGCTGATGGGAAGGTACCATATTGACGGCCCGGATAGAACAAGGATGAACCATCTCGACGAACAGTGCCTTTCAAATAATATTTGTTATCATAGTTATAATCAACACTACCGAAGTAGGACAAACCTGTTTCTTCATAAGGGATAAAGCTATTAGCCAGTATCGCACCGGTACCATTATTGATACCTACGAAAGCAGGGTCAAGCGAGAAGAAATTAGTTTGAGAAGCGTTGATTTGACGTGCATAATTGCTCCTGGCTTCAAAGCCGCCGAAAGCTGCAACGTTATGTTTGCCGAATGATTGTTTATAGCTAATGGTATTGGTCCAGTTGTACTGGCTGCCAAAACCTGATCCTTCGTTGAAACTATTTGCATTGCCATGGCCTTCACCGCTCCAGTAAGGGTTAACGCCTATATTAGCATATTCATAATTGTAAACCCTGCCACCGATACTTGTACGTACGGTGAAGTGTTTCAGGAAGTCCAATTCGGCATAGCCGTTACCTTCCATGTTCCAGCTTTTACCTTCGTCATTTTTGGTAGCATCCTGGCCAGCAACAGGGTTGGTGGCATTACCCAACTGGGTAGGACCATCCCAGGTACCGCCGTAGCCGCCTTTGATGTCATAAACCGGTATCTGTGGCTCCATACGGTAGCTCATAGAGATGGCGTTACCTTCGCCGTTGTTACCAAACTGGTTTGGATTATGAATATAATAGATTTGGGCACTTTCACCTACGCGGAAGTGGTCGCTGATACTAAAGTTAGTATTAAAGCGGGCCTGGTACCTTTTACTATAGGTATCGATCAATGTACCCTCCTGGTCAGTATAGGCCAGCGAGAATAAATAATTGCTTTTGCCGTTTGCACCGCTAAAGGTGAAACTGTGCTGCTGGGTTGGAGCGGCTTTGAAAATCGCGTGGAACCAATCGGTACCTGCGCCATTGTTAAATTTCTGGATCAAATAATCATTAGCCGGGTTATTCGGGTCAAGGAAATAGTTTGATGCAGCTGCACGCGGATCGCTGGCACCGCCAACACCTTTAACACCCGGGCCCTGGAAACCATAATCAGGGATACCCGGTATTGAGGTTATCAGCGTATTCTGAGGGTCAACCTTTGCTAACAATGCATAGTAATTAGCACCGTCCAATACATTCCAAACGTTGCCGCCTTTAGGGCTGCTTGAGCCGTAGAAAGCGTCGTAGCTGAACTGTGCTTTACCGGATTTACCTTTTTTAGTAGTAATCACAATTACACCGTTACCACCTTTAACACCATAAATGGCTGTTGAACCGGCATCTTTTAATATTGAGATAGACTCAATATCATTAGGGTTAAGGTTAGTCATGTCACCCACCTGAGCACCGTCAATAACGTACAAAGGTTGTGCATTACCGAAATTACTGATACCACGGATAATAACCTGGGCTGAGGCACCCGGAGCACCCTGGGTTGTAACGGTAACACCCGCTGCCTGGCCTTGCAGCAAGTTTTCAGCGCTGGTAACATTCAATTGCTTGGCTGCACCAACGTCTACAGTAGCTACCGAACCCGATATGTCCTTTTTGAGCTGGGTTTGGTAACCTGTAACAACCACTTCATTTAAAGTGCTGTTAGTGGCGTCCAATACAATTGTACCAAGTGACGGGCCTGTTACAGGAACCGACTTGGCCTGGTAGCCAATGTAGGAGATAACCAAGACGTCGCCAACTTTCGCGCTAAGCGAAAAGTTACCGTTAATGTCTGTTACGATACCTGCATTTGTACCTTTAATTTTTACAGTAGCAGAAGGTATCGGTTGTTTATCATCGCCTCCGATGACTTTCCCGGTAACCTTTGTTTGCGCTGTAACCACCAATGAGGAGAGGGTGCATAAAATCAGTAAGCACATCGTCCTTCCTTTTAGAAGTAAACTTTTAAACATGAGATTGAGATTTAGTTGATTAATTTATTTAGTTGATAATTGAATTCTGCGAAAATGGCATGCCTACTGGCTTGCGTCGAAAAGCGTTGCACGGTGCCCTTTGAAAATATCATAAGGGGTACGGGAAAGGCAACCAAAAGAAAAAAAATGTAAAGGTTTTATCATTTAAATATATAGATAATAAACATTAAAAAACAATCGCTTTCCTTTTTGCTCAACATACCTGAACACTCCATTGCGCCGGGTTAGTTAAAATTTATTATGTTATAATTATATCAGGTTTTAACGGCTTTCCTATTATAAAGGAAAACTAAATTGGTACTGCATCTAATTTAAATAGAGTGTACTGTTTACACAAGTATATTTTTAAGATTTATAAATTAAATATTTTTTAACATCATATTAAGAAAAACTATCAATGAAAACTTATTAAAAAAATTAATTAAGTAATTATTGATTGTATTAATTGCGAAAGTTTCAATGTAAAAATGTCGTTATATTGTTAAACATCCATTAATAAACCCCCATTTCATATCATAATTGACAAAAAGGGGATAATTATTTGACTTTTACTACCCTTTGCATGAACTTTCTATTATGTCAGAAAAAGCGAAGGTTGTGTTAAAAAATCATCAAGTTTTCTGGCGGCAGCCCATTTTAATTGTACAAACCAACCGCATTATTGTAATTATAAAATGGTGCAAAAAACAGGTATCATACGTCGACGCAGGAACGGGCAACGAAAAAGGGCGGACCATGATTAATTTGGTTCGCCCTTTTATTGATAAAATAATATTAGTTCATTTTACTTGATCCATTGGATACTGGCCGAATGCACGTCACTTGAATTCGTGCCGATCTGGACTTTGAACTCACCGGGCTCCCAATCATATTTCAAAGCAGTATTGTAGAATTTCAGATCTTCCGTCGTGATCTTAAATGAAACCTCTTTTTGTTCTCCCGGCTGAAGGCTTATCTTTTTGAAATTTTTCAGTTCCTTAACAGAGCGGCTGATGCTTGCTACCGGATCACTGATATACAATTGCACCACTTCCTCGCCGGCCGATTTGCCTGTATTAGTCACGGTAACCGTTGCGGTTAATGTTTCGTTCCCTTTTAAATTAGTTTTGCTTAGTTTAACGTCACCATAATTAAAGGTGGTGTAGCTCAAACCGTATCCGAACGGATAAAGCGGATCGTTGGAAATATCGATGTAATCCGACTTAAATTTTGGAGCACCAGTGCCGTCAAAAGGCCTGCCGGTATTTTTGTGGTTATAATATATAGGTATCTGTCCCACGCTTCGCGGAAAGGTTGCCGTTATTTTTCCTGCCGGATTATAATTACCGAACAAAACATCAGCGACAGCATTGCCGGCCTCGGTACCTGGTGCCCAAACGTCCAGTAAGGCATCAAGGTTTTTATCCTCCCAGGTTAAAGTAAGCGGACGACCATTAAAAAGGATGGCCACAATAGGTTTACCCGTTTTAACCAACGCCTTCAGCAGATCACGTTGCGTTTCTGGTATATTGATATCCGAGCGGCTGGCCGATTCGCCCGACATGTTTGCGGACTCCCCTACTACTGCCACGATCACATCTGCCTTTTGTGCAGTAGCAACTGCTTCGTCTATCATTTCCTGTGCAGGGCGTTTATCCTTTATCTGTTTCATACCAAAAAACCAGGCACGCTCATTCAATAATGAATCATCCGTTATATTAGAGCCTCGGGCATATAAAATATTGGCGCTTGAGCCCACCGCGTTTTTTATCCCGTCAATTATACTGACCGATTTACTCGGGTCACCGGCTATAACCCATGTACCCAGCATTTCTGAATGGTTATCGGCCAGCGGACCGATCAAAGCAATTGTTCCGGATTTTTTTAGCGGAAGTATTTGTCCTTTGTTTTTTAATAACACAAATGAATGCTCGGCAGTTTCACGTGCTGCTTTGCGATTAGCATCCGTTAATTCGGATTTTGACTCCACGCCGGCATTGATAGACTTATAAGGATTGGTGAATAGTCCAAGTTTATATTTAGCCTCGAGTACCCGGCGGCAAGCCAAGTCTATTTCAGCCTGGGTAACTTTACCTTCCTTAAGCGACTTCTTCAATGTTGTCAAAAATCCCTCGCCTACCATATCCATATCCAACCCGGCTTTAAGCGCCAGGGCCGATACGGTTTGCAGATCGCCCAAACCATGTGCTGTTAATTCGTTCACTGCGGTATAGTCCGACACCACAAAACCTTTAAAGCCCCATTGCTTGCGCAGCAGATCAGTTAACAACCACCTGTTCCCCGTTGCAGGCATACCATTAATAGTATTAAACGAGCTCATGAAACTTCCTGCGCCAGCATCTACTGCTGCTTTGTATGGCGGCAGGTAATCCTGGTACATCTTTATAAGGCTCATGTCGACTGTATTATACTCACGTCCTGCTTCGGCGCCCCCGTATAATGCAAAGTGTTTTACACAAGCCATCACCGCATCACTTTTTGTCATATCACTATTCTGGTATCCCCTAACCATAGCCTTTGCAACTTGCGAACCATACCAGGGGTCCTCACCCGAACCTTCAGAAATACGGCCCCAGCGTGGGTCGCGGGCGATATCCACCATCGGTGAAAAAACCCAGTTGATTCCCTCCCCGGTAGCTTCAGTAGCCGCTATACGCGCTGATTGTTCAATCAATTTCATGTCCCATGTAGCAGATATACCGAGCGGTATAGGAAATATAGTGCGGTGACCATGTATGACATCCAACCCGAATATTAAAGGTATATGCAGGCGCGAATTTTTTACAGCCAAATCCTGGGCTTTCCCTATAAAGTCGGTGCCGTACCCGCCGAATATCCCGCCTATTGCGCCTTTTTTAATGTTGTCCTCAACGCCTTTGTTCACTACAGAACCAGTCAATGCCCGGCCGCTGGTTACCAGGTTCAGCTGGCCTATCTTTTCATCAAGCGTCATCTTGCTCATCAGCTTACCGACAAAAGCATCCATTTTAGCGTCCCCGCTTTGCGCGAAGGTGGTTAATGACGATATTAACAGGGCCGATGCAAAAAAGACTTTAAGGGCAATGCCCTTTGCGAAATAGTTGTTCATATATATCGATATGCTGTTACGTATATTATATTTGCCGGGATCTAATTTCGATTCTGAAATTTAAATTCCTTCAGTGATATACAATTATTAAAATTAAGGTTAAAATTGGCGTTGTACAGCCAGCCATAAAACGGCATGGTGTATTTCGAACACAATACTATTTATTATTATTCGGATAATCAAAGTATTTTTGTAGAATAGCACAAAATGTTTACGAAACAGGAGCTTATAGATTTTTGCAACAATGCCCGTGAAAACTATCTCGGCAACATATCCATCGATTGTGTTGTTTTTGGTTTTCACGAAGGGCAGCTAAAGGTGCTGGTCCTCAAAGTAAAAAACGAAGAATCATGGTATCTGCCGGGTGGGTTCGTACTAAAAAAAGAACCCCTTGAGGAGGCTGCTAATCGCATTTTAAAAGACCGCACCGGTTTGGATGAAATATTTCTACAACAGTTTCAAGTATTTGGCGACCCCGAACGCTCAAGGCCACACTTCGAGATGTACAAAGACATGTTGCCGCCTGCCGAAAACTGGTTCACCAACCGTTTCCTTACCATTGGATATTATGCACTGGTTGATTTTATAAACGTAAACCCCACGCCGGACCATCATTCCGAGCGTTGCGCCTGGTGCGATTTAGCCGACACACCAAGGCTGGAACTTGACCACGGCATCATATTAAAAACGGCCCTTGATACTTTGCGTCTCCATCTCAATTATCAGCCTATTGGTTACAACCTGATGCCCAAAGAGTTTACGATGCCGGAATTACAGAAACTTTATGAAACCATACTGGATAAGAAACTCGACAGGCGCAACTTCCAGCGTCGTATGCTTGGTTTTGGTATCCTCAACCGGTCGGAAAAACCCAGAAAAGGCGGGGCGCACAAAGCACCTTACCTGTATTCGTTCGACCTTGAAAATTACCAAAACGCCCTGAAAGAAGGATTAAAAGGCGGATGGTGATTTTTTGATTTCGAATGTTCAATTTCGAATTTAACTAACTCTGCGAATGCAATGCTACGGCATTCCCCTCGGTATCAATAAAGAAAGCCATATAGCCTATATCTTCACTGATCTGGCCTTTTGGCATAACAACCTTACCACCGGCTGCCTCAACTTTTGAAAGCGCCTCCGCCAGGTCGGGGTTGCCGTTGAAGTAGACCTTAACGCCATCAGCACTCGGTTTGTGCATATCGCTTTGTACTAATGCGCCGGCTAATTTGCCGCTCATCGGATCGTAAGGGAACGTTGCCATTTTCATCCCCGTCATATCCATTTCTTCCATTTTAATGGAAAAGATAGTTTCATAAAATTTCTTTGCCCTGGCGATATCGCTAACAGATATTTCGAACCAGTTTAAAATGTTTACTGTGCCGTCCATAATATTTTGTTTCTTAAGGTTTTATATTCGATTTGGTTAAAGGTACACTGTATTGATTAAGTTAATATATCCCGTTTATGAAAGAATAAATTAAATATTTACACCACAAACTTAGGTCGATTTAAACAAGGAATGCAGTGTGAATACGACAACCTTAGGGGTTGATTGCGCCAAATTGTTAGTATATCTTTGATTCTAAACTAAATTTGAAAATGAAGCACGTTTCAATATTAATTCCACAGGGGCCAATTATACTCAGCAGTGTTATAGGCACCTATAAAGTTTTCAGCTTTGTCAATGGTTTTATGCTGTCCAAAGGCAAAAGTCCTGTGTTTGATATTCATCTTGTAGGTTTAAGCAAGGAAAATGAACTATACGACGGCCTGTTTGCGATACGCCCGGATTCAATGATTGGCGACATCAAGAAAACTGACCTGATGATGATACCGGCGTTTGGGGGCGATCCTCGCGAAGCAATGGAACGCAACCAGGATTTTATCCCGTGGATTGTGGAGCAATACAAACAAGGCGCCGAAGTTGCCAGTTTGTGCACCGGGGCTTTTTTACTGGCTTCAACCAACTTGCTCAAAGGAAAAACCTGCACCACGCATTGGCTAGCTGCCGACGCATTCAAACAAATGTTTCCAAATATCAGGCTTATGCCCGAAAAGCTGATCATTGATGAACTGGGCATCTACTCAAGCGGGGGCGCTTATTCGTTTCTTAATTTGGTTATCTACCTGGTTGAAAAATACTGTGGACGTGATGTGGCGGTACACTGCTCCAAAGTGATGGAGATAGAAATTGACCGCGACAGCCAATCGCCATTTGTGATATTCAGCGGGCAAAAAGAACACCTGGACGAGCCTATCAAAAAAGCGCAGGTATATATTGAGCGGAATGTTGGCGCCAAGATAACCGTCGACCAGCTATCAGAAATGTTCGCCATCAGCCGTCGAAATTTTGAGCGCAGGTTTAAAAAAGCTACTTCCAATACTCCTGTCGAATACCTTCAACGGGTAAAAATTGAAGCTGCGAAGAAAAGCCTGGAGTCTGGCCGTGAGAATGTAAACGAAGTAATGTACGCTGTTGGTTATTCGGACCACAAGGCTTTTCGCACCATATTCAGAAAAATAACGGGCCTTTCGCCAATCGAGTACCGCAACAAATACAACCGCGAAATGGCAATGAATTAAGCTATCTTGTTAGGGTAATCGTCCTGGTGTAAGATATAGTCGGCACAGGAAGAATGTCTTTTAATATTGCGGAATGCATATCCAATTTAATGACCCTAAACTGATCAAAATACCAGCCCTGTTGAAAGTATACGAAAGAACCGTAAGAATAATTAAGATTTAATACAGTGTCCGCAATAGTGTAAGTCGCCGTATCCCTCCCGGTTCCTTCTATGGCATAAAGCATCCCGGCCGATGTGAAGTTGAAATAATCGGAACTGACTCCCTGGTAAACTTGCGTAACCGGATCACCGAAGCCAGCGGTAACTAATGAGTCGCTAACCACTTTCCAATTGCCTTGAATAGTTACAGCTTTGGGTGGAGCGATGTTATTTGATTTGCTGCAGGAGATCATTCCAACAGAGACAAAAAATAATAGCAGGCAAACAAGCAGCTTTTTCATCTGAAATTGATAAGGATAATATGATTTAAAACGATTATAAAGCAACTACAAACGCTACTCAACGATAAAATAGTTTGGCAGACTAACGCTGAAATAAAATTAACGAAAAACTTAGTAGGAATGCAAATTTTATTAAAAAAACTAACATTGCCTACCATTGATTTATTTATCCAGCTAAATAGATTTACTCCCCTTTCGGATAAACATATTGCGTGGCCGCCTCTTTGGTTTTGATCGGCCGCACCTCAACGCGGGCGGTGGTGGTATACGCAAATTCAGGGTTGCCCTTTGCGATTTCAATTGCTTCAGCCAAATCGTTGGCCAGGATATGATAATACCCAACAATCACTTCGTTACTTTCGCTGAAGGCACCTTCCTGCCATTTACCGTTTGGATTAGAAACCATCACCCCTTCCCGGATCAATGGCTGTGCTTTCTTAAGATGCCCGCCTTTATTCAGGCCCTCAATATAAACTTCACAGGCTTTCAAAAAAGCCAAATCCTGTTCAGCTGAAAACGTTGTTTTGCTGTCGATCGTGTTGCGGATAAGTAACATAAATTCTTTCATTGCTTTAGGTTTTATTTTCAATTGGGTATAGGCTAATAAATGAATAAATATAGGGTAGAAATTAATCCAATTGATCTAAAAAACACCTGTAATTTGATTTCAGCAAGGGAATAACTATCCTTGCCTGATGATTTCATTTCAGAGGTTTTTACTCACCTTTATTTTCTGTGGAACAGCGGCTGCTTATGCGCAAAATACGCTGCCGGTTCCTATAAATATCAAGGCTGCCTACAATAAAGGGACACGCAGTGTCGACGGCAAACCGGGTAACAATTACTGGCAAAACCGCGCTGATTATACCATAAAAGTCAACTTTAATCCTGCCAGCAGGAACCTGGACGGTGCCGTTTCTATTGATTATACCAATAATAGTCCCGATACCCTAAACCAGGTTTGGTTTAAACTTTATCCCAACCTTTTCAAAAAAGGTTCGATACGCAGTATGCCAATCCGCCCCGAAGATGTCACCGATGGCGTAAAGATTGCAAAACTTAGCAGCGACGGCCAGGAACAGGATTCTACTAAATTTGATATCGAAGGAACCAACATGGTGCTTAATGCCCGCGTAGCGCCGGGGCAGAAAATACATTTTGACATTACTTATTCATACAACCTTAATAAAACCTCGGCCATCCGCACAGGGCAGGTCGACACCGGTGCTTTTTTTATAGCCTACTTTTTTCCGCGCGTGGCGGTTTATGATGATATCGACGGCTGGAACAAAAACCCTTACCGCGGCGCAGAGGAATTTTATAATGACTTTAGCCATTTTAATGCCGAGATCACCGTTCCGGGCAACTACCAGGTTTGGGCAACAGGCAATTTGATTAATGCAAATGATGTATATACCGAACGGTATATAAAACGGATCGCAGACGCATCATTAAGCGATAAGGTAACCGAGATCATTACCGAGGCAGAAATGCATGCAGGCGGCATCACCAAAAACAACCCGGCAAACACCTGGAAATTTGAGGCCGATAATGTGACCGATCTGGCATTTGCCGTAAGCAATCATTATGTCTGGAAAGCATCCAGTATGATTGTCGACCCAAAAACAGGTCGCCGCACAAGAGTTGATGCCGTATTTAACCCCGTGCACGAGGATTATTTTGAGGTGATCAATTATGCCCGTAAAACGGTGGAGGCTATGAGTTATACTTTTCCAAAGTGGCCATACCCCTATCCGCATGAAACTGTGTTTGACGGTCTCGACCAGATGGAATACCCCATGATGGTGAATGATAATCCCGAAGAAAAGGCCGCAGACGGCATCGAATTAACCGATCACGAGATATTTCATACCATGTTCCCGTTTTACATGGGCATCAACGAAACCAAATACGGCTGGATGGATGAGGGCTGGGCAACCATAGGCGAATGGATCATCAGCCCGATAATTGATCCCACAATTGTGGATACATTCGGAGTGCCTCAGTACGAGGCCGTTGCCGGTAAAGAAGCCGACCAACCCATCATCACCTTAACCACGCAGCTTTCAGGGCCCTCATTTGAGCCTGATTCTTATGGCAAACCCGGCATGGGTTATTTTTACGTGCGTGACCTTTTGGGCGATTCACTTTTTACTAAAGCCCTGCATTATTATATCGAACTATGGCACGGTAAACACCCCATGCCTTATGATTTTTTTAACTGCATGAACATCGGCTCCGGCCAAAACCTAAACTGGTTTTGGAAAAGCTGGTTTTTCGACGGTGGTGTCCCCGACCTTGCCATCGGCCACGTAACACACATTGGCGATGAGTATACTGTTGTAGTTGCTAATGAAGGCGAGAAACCTATCCCTATTAATCTCACTTTATACTACAAGGATGGCACTACGCAGTTGATTCACAGGACAATAGAAGTGTGGAAAACGGGCAATAAAACCGTTACAATCACCCAACGCACACATAAACGCCTGCAAAAAATAACACTCGGCAGCACTTATGACCCGGATATAAACAAGGCTAATAACGTGTGGATCGCTCCAAAATAAAAAAGCCCCGCTCCAACTTCTGTCGGGACGGGACTTCCTCTTTATCTTCTCCCCATTAATGGACGCTATCGCGTAATGACTTTATTTCGTCATGAGCATCCATTATTTCCTGCAGTTGACCATCAAGCATATCTATGATATAAGCCGGCAGATCGTCACCGTTTAAAGCATCTTCATATGTATGCTTTATAGCATCCTCGCCTCTTTCTATCTCTTCGAACAAGCTATGCTCGTCGTGGCCCGTAAAAGTTTCTTTTACAGCGATCCAGGCACGGTGTAATTTGCCGCTTGTGGAAGTGCCTTGTTCTATATCGTGGCCAAGTGCCTGTATTTCGGTGCCTATCTCCATTTTATACCTGCGGCTGTCGTCAATAAACCTGAGGAAAATAAGCTCAAATTCAGTGCGCTCCCCATTCGCCTTAAGCTCCACAAGGGCTTTTTCATATCCTTCAATACGATCATTATTGATCAGGATCAGATCATTTAATAATTCCAGTGTTTTTGCTGTACTTTCCATGGTTTTCCTTGTTTTAGTCTTTTAATAAAACCTGAAACTTGCCACATTGTTTAATTTATTTCTTAAAACGATAATTTTCATGTGTTTTGGTGGAGTGGAAGAAAACTGTTGACCTTAAGAAATTATTGAATACGATCGCTTCGGCAAAATATCCCTATCTTGGTTTACCATTTTAATACTATTGAATTGTATCAAACCTTTATCACTATTAAATGAATTCAATCGAAGCTGCAAAAATCGGCAGAGAAAAAGTGCTGAAAAGCACTGGAGTTGTGATCGCAATATATCTTCTTGTAAATATATATCAGGAAACACGTGGAGATTTTGGTAACGGTATTTTATTCTTTTTCCAGGATGTGTTAAATATTTATTTTTTTATCGTACTGTCTATTCTCTTTATTCTGACCTATATTTTTGGAGGAAAAGCGGGTAAGGATATTATACTGAACAAAAAAAACATCATAGTTACAGCTGTCAAATTTGCTGTAATAATTGCCATAATGTTAAATATCTTTCCCCTAACTGCAACATTGATAAAAAATGGTTTGCAATCGGATTATACTACGCAACTAGTCAAACAAGGATTAATAGTAACCGTTTCGCTTCTCATTGTTTGGATTTGGGCCGCTTTTAGAATTAGGTCGATAAAAGTCAATTAAATATTTCATAAAACTCTCCACCTCCTTTTCAAAATATCCCTATCTTGGATTTTCCAATATAAACCCTTACGGCTTTGCTTCCCCGCGCAGCAGTAACTATTTAAACCAAGATGAAAAAACTGAACTCCACAAAAGGCATCGCCCTTGCATTTACATTTTTATTACTGACCATTTACACCGGCGCGATGGCACAGGATACCATCCCAAAACCGCCCAAACTGGACGAAAAAGGCTGGCGACAACTGTTTAACGGCAAGAACCTGGATGGCTGGAAGATGGTCGGCCCGGGCAGTCGTTATGTTGAAAACGGTGTTACCGGCAGTCATGGCGGCATGGGCCTGCTGTACTGGACCAAAGAAAAATTCAGCAACTGCACCATTCGCATAGTTTATCGTATGCAAAAGGCCAATAGCAATTCGGGGGTGTTTATCCGTATCCCCATCCCTCCTCGCGAGCCCTGGATGCCCGTATTTTACGGCTATGAAGTACAAATAGACAATCACCCGGAAACATCCAACGAGGATGAATACCATGTTACCGGAACACTATATTCGCTAACAAAACCCCACGCTAAACCTGGCAAGCCGGGGCCCGAATGGAACGTAATGGAAATTACGCTGGATGGGCTTCGTACCATTGTTAAGGTCAATGGCCAATTGGTGACCGATTATACTGAGGGCCAGCCTACCCCTGAACGTAAATTTGACTTCGAACCTTACCGAGGCCCGCGCCCATTGGCAGGATATATCGGCTTGCAAAACCATGGCGACGATGATATTGTATTTTTTAAGGAAGTTGCTGTTAAACCGCTTAAGAAAAAATAACGTTCGGTATGAAAAAAGAAACAGAAGATAAAAAAACCATCAGTCGTGGTGATTTTATCAAAAAGGCAGCTATCGCTACGGCAGGTTTTTATATCGTACCACGCTATGTATTAGGCGGAAAAGGTTACCGGGCACCAAGCGATAAACTTTACATCGCGGCGGTAGGTTGCGGCGGTGAGGCCGAGAATGATATTCATCATTTTGCCACAGCACCGAAGAAAAACGCTGAAATTGCTTTTTTGTGCGATGTAGATGATCGCACCGGGTCACAGCGGCGGAAGGATTTCCCAAAGGCCAAATTCTACCAAGACTGGCGCGAAATGTTCGAGAAGGAACATAAAAATTTTGACGCCGTAACAGTGGCCATCCCCGACCATAACCACGCTATTGTTGGCTTGAGCGCTATGCAGTTGAAAAAGCACCTTTACCTTCAAAAACCGCTTACACACGACATTTACGAGGCCCGCGTACTCACCCAGGCTTCAGAAAAATACCAGGTGGTAACCCAAATGGGTGACCAGGGCTCATCCTGCGAAGGTATGCGTACCCTACGCGAATGGATAGAAGCCGGGTTATTGGGTGATATACAAAAAGTTTATTGCTGGACGGACAGGCCCGTATGGCCGCAAGGCATATCCTGGCCGAAAACAAGTCCACCGATACCAAAAGAATTGAACTGGGACCTATGGCTGGGAACTGCGCAAACTACCAATTATATCGATAACCTGGTGCCTTTCAACTGGCGCGGCTGGTGGCAGTTTGGCACCGGCGCACTCGGTGATATGGGCTGCCACATTATGGGGCCGCCGTTCAAGTTATTGGAGTTGGGCTATCCTACAGAAGTATCCGGCAGTGCAAGCACTGTTTACAGCGGCATATTTAAAGAAGGTATTTACCCCGAAAGCGGGCCGGTTTCCAGCTCGATCAAATTCAAATTCAAATTAAAGAACGGTAGCAATCTCGACCTGTACTGGATGGACGGCGGCATTACGCCCGAACGCCTGTCAGAACTTGACCCGGATGTAAACCAGAATGATGCCTTGGGTGATATTCCAAGCGAGAATGATTTTGAGGGTTGTACGCTGTTTATCGGCACCAAAGGCAAAGCTTCCTGCGGATGGGGAGGCAGTCACCCGCGTTTGTTACCGCTTTCGCTGAATAAAGATGTGAACGTGCCCAAAAAATATCCCCGCATCGAGGGCGACATGGACGGCCACTGGTGGCAATGGGTGGATGCAGCTATCGCCGGGTACGGCAAAATGGAGGTTGATTCGCCATTTGTGGGTTATGCAGGGCCGCTGACGGAAACCGTGCTAATGGGCAACCTATTGCTGCGCACTTTTGATATCCAGGAAAAGATCAAATACAAGGACCCCGTTTACGGCGACCAGGAACGCTTCAAATTTAACGGCCGCTATAAGGCATTGCAATGGGACGGTGCAAATATGCGGGTAACCAACTATGAACCTGCAAACCAGTTTATTAAACGCGAATATAGGAAAGGCTGGGGTGAGGTGAAGTTGTAATCTGTCGGAATCAGAATTTCCAGAATTTAAAAATGAACAGTGTTCTGGAAATTCAATAATCCTGAGAATTCTGATTCAGACAATTTACCGATGTAGCATTTTGCTCTAATTTACCGTAAGGGCAATAAAGCAATTGCCATGAAAAGGTTTGTTCCCACCTGCATTATTCTCGCTATTTGTTTTGTGTCAATCTTTATTGGGTGCAAAAAGAATGGCCCTATTACTTATCATAACCAGGGAGTTATAACAGCCCATTGCCTGGAATGTGCATGCGCCGCGTGTGGCGGCTATTTCATCCAATTCAGCAGCGATACAGCTACTTTATACCGAATTGACAATGACCTATCAAAATTTGGCATCGGCTTAAATTCGAATTTTCCCATTAATGTTATTGCCGATTGGCAATTTGATCCTGCTATTAAAAGCAGCGATGATATCATCATCACTCACCTCCAAATTCTCAAATAAGAACCCGCGCAGTCCTTAATACACATAAACCATATATCCCCATGCGGGTAATGTCCATGGCTTGACGGTTAAAGGCTCATAATCGTCATGAAATAAATTAAAGGGTTTGCCCAGCAAATCCGGATCATCAACGGTGATGAGTTGCGGTTGAGCCGAGAAATTCAGGATAACAAGCACCTTTCTTCCGGCCTTTTCACGCACATAAGCATAAACCGCTTTATTATCGCCTGCGTTCACCTTACGGAATGAAGCATCGGACGAAAGGGCCGGATTCTTTTTACGCAGCGTGAGCAGTGTCTTATAAAACCTGGCCCGGTCGTACTTCCCAAATTTCATCGGGTCCCTGTCAAAAAACTTGAGGGGCCGCAATACCGGCTCTTCCTGTCCCCCATATATCAACGGCACGCTGCGATACATGGTTTGGGTAAATACCGCAAATGGCGCGTGTACCGCGCCGGGGAATACCCCATAATCCGCCTTATTCCAGCTATTCTCATCGTGGTTACTGGTAAAGTATAATTCAAGCGCGTTCTTTGGGTATTGCTTGTTGTATTTCGCCAGCACCGTATCGAGCGACGTAGCCGGGCGGGCCCCTTTGGCTACTTGTATCATCATGTGGAACATATCCCAGGGATACGTGGCGTCAAAGCCGCTGGGATGCAGATAGGTTTTATCGCCTTCAGCCAAAAAGAACAGGCTGCGGCCCTTGCTTAACTGGCTGGTGCATTTTTTCCAAAAAGTACCGGGCACGTTCCAGGCCACATCGCACCTGAAACCATCGATGTTGGTATTTACAAGCCAAAACTTCATAGCGGCTATCATGCTGTCCTGCATCACCACATTCTTATAATTTAACTGGCGGGTATCGGCCCAGTCCTGCGCCATGGCAGGTTTACCGTATTTATCCTTTACATAAAAATCGGGGTGTTTTTTTATCCAAACGTTATCGGCGCCGGTATGGTTAGGCACCCAGTCGATAATAACTTTCATACCCTTGCCGTGGGCCTCGGCAACCAGCTTCTTAAAATCTTTTAACGTTCCAAATTCGGGGTTGATAGCTGTATAATTCGAAACCGCATAATAACTGCCCAATGAGCCTTTGCGCGCTACTTTGCTGATGGGGTTAATAGGCATAAACCAAAGGGTTTGCACACCCATTTCCTGCAACCTATCGAGGTTTTTGGCAAATGCCTTAAAAGTACCCTGTTTGGTGTATTGGCGTACATTTACTTCGTATATATTACCCTGCATTATCCATGCGGGGTGGCCATCAATAGTTTGTGTTGCAGGCGCAGCAGGCTTATTACCCTGGCAAAAAGCTATGGTACTTATCCATAAACAAATCAGCAAAGAGGCGGTACACTTTCTCATGGTGGTGGTATAATTGGTTGATGGTATAAAGATAAGTATCCAATTAAAATTTGTGGTATCTTTCAATGCTCAAAGTACATTATCTTTTTCAAATCATGGAATCCTATAAAGACCTCAAACTGGCTGTATTGATAGATGCCGATAACGTTCCCTATGCCAATGTGAAGGAAATGTTTGAAGAAATAGCCAAATACGGTACGCCAACCTTTAAACGAATCTATGCCGACTGGACAAAACCTACTGTTTCAGGTTGGAAAAATGTGCTGTTAGAAAACGCCATTACGCCTATCCAGCAATACAGCTACTCTACAGGCAAGAATGCTTCCGACAGTGCGCTGATCATTGATGCGATGGATATTCTTTATACCGGTAAGGTGGATGGCTTCTGCATCGTATCCAGCGACAGCGACTTTACGCGCCTGGCCACCCGCCTGAGAGAAGCAGGCATGAAAGTGATAGGTATTGGTGAGAAAAAGACTTTAACTCCTTTTATAACGGCCTGCGATAAGTTTATTTACATCGAGATATTGAAAAAAGAGCCTGCCAGTCAGCAGGAAAGCGGCAATCGGGAAGCAACGAAAAACAACAACCAGCCAACACGTACACCTCTAAGTAAAATTGAACCCGGAATCATCGAACTGCTTACAGATAGCATAACCGACCTTGCTGATGAGGACGGCTGGACCTATTTAGGCGAGCTGGGAAACCTGATGCTGAAAAAGAAACCTGATTTTGACCCGCGAAATTATGGCTATCCCAAAATGCTGCAGCTTATTCGGAGTATTAATAAATTTGAAATTGACGAACGGGAAACCGGCAAAAAGAATGTGAAGCACATTTATATCCGGAAGAAATAGCTCAAACAGCTGTTAAATCCCCCTGCCGGCCAATAACCCTAAATAAGTTGCCAGCAGGCCGAGTATCACACTGCCTGCGGTATAAGCCAGGAAGATAAATATCCGGTGATCAGTCAAAAGCTGAACATTTTCTAATGAAAAGGCCGAAAAGGTGGTAAACCCGCCACACAAGCCAGTTACCAACAATAAGCGCCATTGCTGCGCTTGTTCGCCATATCTTTCTACATAATAAATGATGAAACCGATGAGGAAACACCCGATAATGTTTACCAGGAACGTACCCAGGGGAAATTCGGTAATTATCGTGTTATTTATCCACCGGCTTAACCCATAGCGCAGCAGGCTTCCTATGCCCCCGCCAAAAAATATTAAAAGTACTGCTTGCATGTAATGCAAATTAAACGAAATATCTGAACACTTGCATTGTCTGCAGCCAAACCGCGATATTTTTAATGCAAATCGACTTAATGCGCTTCATGTCCTGATTTTTGTTGTTCATAGCTAAAAAATAGCTTTCTATAGGCAAGTTTATGCGCGCATTTTTTTTAGCACTAATTTCCATAAGTTTTAATCACAATATACCATCCAATAAAGTCCTAAACTCATGGAAAAATATAACAAGTTATGGCGTTCATTCATCGCTATCGGGCTGATAGCCATTGCCATACAACAATTGGTTTGCGGCGATTTAAGATCGATCATATTGCCTCCGGCATATCCTGCATGGCTCACCCACCGGTTGATATGGACCTGGATATTCAGCATCGCGCTCATAGCCGCCTGCATTTGTATTTTGTTCGAAATAAAGGCGCGCACCATCTCACTTTTGATGGCAATAGTATTTCTTTTATTGGTACTTGCTTTTCAGATTTCGGGGCTGCCATACCCCGGCATGTTAGGTTCATGGACCAATCCTTTTAAAGAACTCACTTTCAGTGGGGCTGCCTTTATTATGGCAGGGTCGTTCCCGCAGGAAAATAATGCACCCGATTTTATTAAACAGTTAGGAAAACTTATCCCGGTAGGAAAGTATTTCTTTGCAGTCACGCTGGCCCTCTTTGGTTACATGCATTATGTCTACCCTGATTTTGCCGCTTTACTGGTACCTGATTGGCTGCCATGGCACTACTTCTGGATGTATTTTGCAGGGTCGGCACTTATCGCCGGCGGTATAGGCATCATGATAAAACCCACAAGGCATCTTGCTGCGCTTTTGACGGGAATCATGCTTTTTTTGTGGGTTATCATGCTTCATATCCCTCGTGCCATTGCCGATCCGCACAGCGGCAGTGGTAACGAGTGGACAAGCGTTTTTGAGGCATTTGCTTTTAGCGGAATAGCATTTATTCTTTCGGGCAAAAAATCGCAGGCTGGAAAATAAAACCTGCGATTGAACGTTACTTGTAACGTGAAAATAAAATTCCTTTTTCCTGTTATTGTGTGCTGCACAATTTGCGGTTTAGCCGCAGCCCAGGGCAAAACAAAAGCCGATATTATAACCGGCACATGGCGGGGCTCATCGCTGTGCCAGGTGAAAGATTCGCCTTGTCACGACGAAATAGCCGTTTATCATGCATCCAAACTAACTCCAACTACCTACCAGTTCCAGATGAACAAAATGGTGAACGGAAAAGAAGAAGAAATGGGCCCGCTGGTATTTATTTACAACGACACATTGAAATCACTTACAGCCTCTAACAAAAGCAGCCGTGGAATTGGTGCCTGGCGCTTTAAAGTAAGCGGCAATACCATACACGGTACGCTGACCGTCGAAAATACCGTGTACCGCATAATAGATTTGAAAAAGGACTGACAACCCAAGCCGGATTTCGTATTTAATCCCTAATTTTAAAATATGAAATATCTGCTTCTTCTATTAGCATTGCCCCTATTTGCAGGAGCGCAAAGCGTCACCAATCAAAACATTACTGATACTACCCCTTTTATTCCTGAACATCGCCAGCCGAGGCTGGATCAATTTAAAAAAGAACCCATTGTAACCGGGCGCATCATTTTCCTGGGTAACAGCATTACCGAAATGGGGAATTGGAAAAATGTATTAAATGACACCACCGTCATCAACCGCGGCATAGGTGGCGACATTACTTACGGCGTACTAAAACGTTTAAAGGACATCACCGATCGCCACCCTTCAAAGCTTTTTATTTTACTGGGCATCAATGACATCGGCAAGGATATCCCGGACGCAGTGATCGCTGATAATTACCTCAAAATAGTAAACGAAGTACACAGTAAGTGCCCCGAAACAAAGATATACGTGCAAAGTTTATTGCCGTTAAATCCCACTATACAGAACTTTCCGCAGCACTATGACAAGGAACAACACGTGCTTGCTGTAAACAAACTACTTAAAGCCAATGCATCCGTTGGCAATTACACTTACGTGGATATATTTCACCTGTTTACTGATTCGCATAAGCTGTTAAAAGCCGAATACACTTACGAGGGCCTGCACCTTAAACCGCCGGCCTATGATATTTGGGTGGCCTATTTAAAAGCGCAGGGATATTTATGATCAATAACCCGGGTTCTGTTTAAGCGTACTGTATTTGTCAGTCTGGCTTTTTGGTATCGGATACAATTCATTTTTGCCGGCAACAAAACCAGCCCCGTTAAATACAAGCGCACTGAAGTTTGCAACTGATTTTTCATGTGCTATATAAGCGTTTATGGTTGTTGCCACAAAGCCGTTACCCGCAGGGCCGCCAAAAGTACCCTCCCAGCGTTGCAGGTCAAAAAAGCGATGGCCCTCCATGCCTAATTCCAATAATCGTTCCATATATATCGCTTTGCGGGCATAGGTTTGACCACCGACGGTAAATCCGGTTGATGGATTGCCACCTGCAGCGCCGTACAAGCCAACTTTATAATTGGCCGCAGGAGTACTGGTAAAGCCACCCATCGGGTTTGAAGCGTCCTGGTAAGTATGCACCCAGCCTGATGGGTCAGCTGCACGATTTCGCACCATGTTCACATAATCCTCAGCCTTCTGCAAGCTTCCTACTTCTATTTCCACTTCGGCGGCCCAAAGCAATACATCAGCATACCTGATAACATTATAACCGTTTGATGTCGACTGGTTTGAAGCCCAGCCTTCGTATGCTTCAGTTGTAGTTGCTTCAGCGGCCTGGTAGAAAGATGTTTTTATCGGCACATAAGGGCCTTCGCCTTCCTGATCTCTCACCCAGTACATTCCGGGCATAATTCCCCAATCAAGATAAGGTATTCCTCTGCGCCCCACAGACCAGTCAAGCCGCGAATCAAGGGTAACATTGGTTGGTGTAAATGGCTGATCGGAAGTAATGCCCTCGTCATTGGCTATATCCGAATTATTGTAAGTGTCAAGCAAGGGTAAGCCTGTTACCGCGTCAGTTTTAAATGCATTTACGAAACTGAATGAAGGCATAAAGAAACCACAACATGTTGTTAGGCCCTTTACCGGGAAATTCAAAACATCACCCGCATTGCCATCCATGCCATTTGAGTTATCATGAACTTTCGCCTGTATGACAAACACACCTTCGGCGCCATTTTTTGTGGATGGATTAAAGTTATCCGCATAGTGCCCGAGCGAATATTTCGTACCACTGGTTGTTACACCGCTGGCTATCAAATCGGCTAAAAGTGGCTGTGCATGGGTATATTTATGGTCGAACATATAAGTCTTTGCCAAAAATGCTTCGGCTGCATACTTGTTGGGCCTGCCCGGGTTGCTTTGCGTAGTAGGCAAAGTATTCATAGCCGCAGTAAAATCAGCTTCTATCTTATCCCATATCGTGCCGGTATTACTACTTAAAGTACCGCTTTCATCCATATATGGCACATTTCGCCATAGTTTGGAGAGCTCTAATTCGTAAAAGCCGCGCAAAAAGCGGGCCTCGGCTGTTACCTGTGCCGCCTCGGCGGTACTCACTGAGCCATCCTTTACCAACGTAAGTTCCTTTATAGCTGCGTTAGCGCGCGCGAGACCTACCAGGTTAGCCTTCCATTTGACGTCGAGGAAAACATTGTCGCTGGTTGCCGTATACGTCTCAATGGGGCCTGAATCTGTTTGGTCGCTGGGGGTGCCCCCTTTGTGCGCCTCGCCACCTTCTACGCTCCCGTAGAGCCAGTTATCTGTCCCTGTTTCCCATGATGCGCCCGACTGGCCAATATATACACCATCCAGCAGGTCGTATGCGCTGAGCAACAAATTATCAACTCCCGATTTATTAGCCGGCACACTACCGGTGAGCGAGTCGAGCGGTGATTTAGTTACGGGTTTGGTATTGGTTTTCTTACAAGTAAGGAAAGCTACCGAGAATATCAATAATACGGCGATAAGGAGTCTTCGTTTCATAATACAGCCAGGTTATTTTATAAGATCACGCAACAAGCGATCAAAACAATTGGTTCCACATCCGGGGCAATGTGTATGCCTATCAAACATACGTAATTTTGGAAGTAAGCGCAACAGGGGTGTTACAAAAAACAACCTGTAAACAGCTGGAATTCAGCACACAGAGATCAAACGTAACTAGTTTAATGTAACAACAGTGCAGTTTAGTGGTCTTAATAAAAAATACGATCATGACTAAGGAATCATTTTCAATCCACGGCGAAAACCTGTTAAAACGGGTTAAGGAGCTTATAGAAGAAGGCAACGTAAGAAGAATAACCATCACAGATAAACACGGCAAGGATGTGGCAACTTTCCCGTTGACTGTTGGTGTGGTCGGCGCATTATTGCTCCCAATGCTTGCTGCAGTTGGCGCTATTGCTGCATTGATTACGGAGTGTACGATCACCGTTGAACGGGAGGAAGAGCCTGTTAAAGAAGAGAACAAATAATTAAGTCTAACCTCCTGCAAAGTTTTTAGACTTACGAATTTTTAGAAACTTCGTTCTGAAAATTCATTAATTCTGTAAATTCATATTCAGATAATTTTTATTTCAAATTAACATTTAACGCCGCTGCTGTAAGTGCACTTACCTCGCCGTCGGGGTTAATGCCTACCGAATCCTGGAACAGTTTTACGGCATTAAAGGTCTTTTCGCCATAGATATTATCGACGCCATCGGTGTCAAAACCACGTTGCTTTAATTCGGCCTGTATCTTCCCTATTTCGGGTGACACCATATTGGGTGTTGTGAGTCGGTAAATAATAATGGATGGCGGCCGGTATGGCATTATTGGGTTTGGTTTATACATAACACCCGGGACAAGCACCGCCATATCCCATCGCCTGCCGTCGACTACCGAATTGGTGATACCATCCGCTTTGCCGTGCGCCTCTACCGTTCCACCGTTACCGTCTGATACAGCTATATGCCCTACTTCGCCGTTACCTGCCAGACGCAAAATGGCGGCGCCTGGTGTGGCTTTGGCTTCTTCAATAGTGATGATGTGGCCCAGTTCATGCGCATCGCGCGCCCAGTAACCGCCGTAAGCATCGGCGGTATGCGGGTTGCCATGGTTGTTGTCACAGCCATAAAGTATACCGAAAGTTTGGTAGTAAAGCCAGGATACAAATTCGGCGCAATCCCATGGGCCCTTGTAATTGGGATCGTCTTTGGGTACCAGCGTGCCTAAAATATAGGGTTCGCCAACGTGCTTATCGCCTAAAAAAACAATGTCATCGCCGGTCATAGGGGAATTGGTTTACTTACTAAAGTTAAACATTTTTTATTTCGAACGGCGAAATTACAATTTTGGACGAATCAACTCAAAATCTCCGATATCTCGGTAAATCCCTTTTCCCTTGCCAGGTCGGCGGGAAGTTTGCCGCCCTCCATGCGCACTTCGGTATCGGCGCCGTTTTCGAGCAACATGATAAGCAATTCGAGGTTACCATTTTGCGCGGCAGAATGCAATGGCGTGGCACCGGCCTGTTGTTTTACGTTCACATTAGCGCCGTTATCTATCAACATACGGGCAATCTCATTATAATTTCCCGCTGCAGCGGAATGGATTGGGAACACCCGAAAACCATTATCAGAAGGTAAATTGACATCAGCGCCTTTCAATACCAGGTAACGTGCTACCTCAAATTGTCCGAAATAACAGGCTAATCCAAGCGGCGTAAAGCCGTCATCGGCATAATCATTAACGGCATCCGGGTGCGTGTAAAGCAAATGGGCAACCACGTCAAATTTGCCTACTGCGGCTGCCTCAAACAGGCTTATCTCATCTACATACTTGAGCAGCAGCGTGGTAACCTCGGGCTTTTTATAATAGCAGGACAACATGAGCGGCGAAACCTGCTGCGAGGTTTTGGTTTTGGCCAGGGCAGGGTTTTGAATCAGCAGATCATTTAACCCTTTCAGGTCGGCTGATGCAATATATTCCTCCAACAGTTCTACACTCATACTTCAATATTACTAAAAATTCAATTTAAATAGCCGGGAGGTGAATAACTTGGCAAATGTGAATAAAGTTGACAACCATTCTGTCACGCGTTAAGGCAAAAAAATAAAATTCATCCTTAATATTTGTTTAATCTGCTAACTTTACAAAGCGTTTAAAAACGTTCATGTAAAGGATGCCGACTAAAGGGAACCAGTTTAAATCGAATACGTTGCGGGACGATACTAAACCCGACAAATCCTCGTCAAAAAGCGAAAAGGAAAAGCCGTCTAAACAAAAACAGGAAACTCGCACCCCGTTTAAGGTTGGCGATGGCCGTTTGGTGAAGATTTCGGGCCTGTTTTTGCTCATTATGTCGATGTTTTTCCTGGTGGCGTTTACCTCCTATCTTTTTACATGGCAGGAGGACCAAAGCTATGTTACGCCTGCAAACGGCGGCTGGCACAACTTATTTAAAACCCAGCAGGAACTGATAGATAACGGCCTCAAAACGCCAATAGTCGAAAACTGGCTGGGCAAATTTGGCGCGCTGCTATCCAACCAGTTTATTTTCGAGTGGTTTGGTGTGGCATCGTTCCTGTTTGTGTTTGTATTCTTCATCATTGGTTACCGATTGCTTTTCCGGGTGCGACTTTACCCGGTAAGCAAAACCTTAGGCTATTCGTTTTTCTTGCTTCTGTTTATTTCGATAACGCTGGGCTTCTTTCACGCTTTTTTCAGCGACGCGCCTCATTTTTTAGAAGGCAATTTTGGTTTCTGGAGCAACCGCCTGTTAGACGCGCAAGTAGGTGAAGCAGGTACTGCCGGCATATTGGTATTTGCCGCGCTTACGGTGCTTATCATTGCGTACAATATCGATTTCAAAATACCTCGTCGTAAAAAAGAGCTTAACCCGGATGTTGTAGACGCGGTGGTTCCTGAAGCTTTTGAACGGGAAGAAGACTACCTTTCAAAGCCGGTTGAGTGGCCGAAAAACGGCAACAAGGTAAAAGATGGCGATGTTGAAACCGTGCACCAAAACGCGGTTTTTCATGAGCCCATGGTGCTTACGCCCGACCCGTTGGCATCTCATGAGCCTGAAATGGAAGATGAGATACCACTTACCATTGATACTAACCGACCTACCAAAGAACTTAATATTGAGCAGGAAGATGCGGATAAAGCCAAAAGTTTGGTTGAGCAATTTGGCACATACGACCATAAGCTGGAACTTGCATCCTACAAATATCCAACGCTTGATTTATTAGAGAATTACGGCTCCAACAAAATAACCGTCAACTCCGAAGAACTGGAAGCCAACAAAAACAAAATTGTTGAAACGCTGAACCATTACAATATCGAGATCGATAAAATAAAGGCGACTATCGGGCCAACAGTTACCTTGTATGAAATTATCCCTGCGCCGGGTGTGCGTATCTCCAAGATCAAAAACCTGGAGGATGATATCGCCCTATCACTTGCTGCTTTGGGTATCCGTATTATTGCACCAATGCCGGGCAAGGGTACCATTGGTATCGAGGTTCCAAACCAAAATCCTGAAATGGTCTCGATGCGTTCCATCCTGGCAACAGAGAAGTTCCAGAATACAACAATGGACCTGCCTATCGCCCTCGGCAAAACCATATCCAACGAGGTTTTCATTGCCGATTTGGCCAAAATGCCGCACTTACTGGTGGCGGGCGCTACAGGTCAGGGTAAATCGGTTGGTATTAATGCAATACTGATCTCACTGCTTTACAAAAAGCACCCATCCGAACTGAAGTTTGTACTGGTCGATCCTAAAAAGGTGGAGCTTACCCTTTTCCGTAAGATAGAAAGACACTTTTTGGCCAAACTGCCTGGTGAAGAAGATGCCATTATTACCGATACCAAAAAGGTGGTTAATACGCTCAATTCGCTTTGTATCGAGATGGACCAGCGTTATGACCTGCTGAAAGATGCACAGGTACGTAACCTGAAGGAGTACAACCAGAAATTCGTCAATCGTAAAATAAGCGACCCCGAAAAACACCGCTACCTGCCATTCATTGTTTTAGTGATAGATGAGTTTGCCGATTTGATGATGACCGCCGGTAAGGAAGTGGAAGTGCCTATAGCGCGTATTGCACAACTGGCCCGTGCGGTAGGTATTCACTTGGTTATTGCTACACAAAGGCCTTCGGTTAATATTATTACAGGTACCATTAAAGCCAACTTCCCGTCGAGGCTGGCGTTTAGGGTACTATCAAAAATCGACTCACGTACCATACTGGATGCCGGCGGTGCCGACCAGTTGATCGGCCGCGGTGATATGCTGTTGTCTACCGGCAGCGACCTGATACGCCTGCAATGCGCCTTTGTGGATACACCCGAGGTTGAAAAAATATCCGACTTTATTGGCAATCAGCGCGGTTATGCTACCGCATTCGAGTTGCCGGAATATGTTGGCGAAGGTGAAACCAGCAGCGGTAAGGAGTTTAACCCGGAAGACCGTGACCCTATGTTTGAAGAAGCCGCCCGCTTGGTTGTCATGCACCAGCAGGGTTCCACTTCGCTCATTCAGCGTAAGCTAAAATTGGGCTATAACCGTGCGGGACGTATTATTGACCAACTGCAGGATGCAGGCATAGTCGGCCCGTTTGAAGGCAGCAAAGCACGCGAAGTACTATACAGCGATGAATACAGCCTCGAAAAGCATTTAGAAAATCTTCAAAAAACAATTTAATCTGTCTTTAGGTTAAGAAGGCGATGACTGAATGACCTAATGACTAAATGACTCATACTAAATGAAAAAACTAACCGTATTATTTCTTCTTTCCTTCCTATCCGCAAACATAGCATTCGCGCAAAAAGATGCCGACGCCAAAAAAATTCTGAATGGCTTAAGTAAAAAATACAAATCGTACGATTTGATCAAGGCTGATTTCACCTTTACACTTGAGGACCAGCAGGCGGGTATTAAACAAACCCAAACCGGCACTTTGATATCTCGTCCTAAAGCAAATAAATTTAACGTAAGTATTTATAACGCGACTGATAAAGCAACCATAACGCAGGAAATTATCAGCGACGGCAAAAGCCAATGGACCTATATAACGAAAGACAAAGAAGTTGAATTAAGTGATGTTGACCATAGCGAAGATAACCTGAACCCGGCGCAGTTATTTACCATATACGAGCATGGGTACAAGTACCTCTACACAGGTGATCAGAAGATAGATGGCAAGGTTTGCCAGATCGTGGACCTGACCCCTGAAGACGCCAAAAAGCCCTTTTTTAAAGTGCGCCTCACCATCGACAAAGCGAAAAAACAGATTTACAGCGCGCTGATATTCGATAAAAACGGCAACCGTTACACATACACAATCCGCACCTTTACGCCCAATCCCAAGGTACCCGAAACGCTATTTACCTTTGATAAAAAGGACCATCCGGGTGTGGAAGTGGTGGACTTGAGATGATCCCAAGAGGCAAATTAGATATTGATTATAGTGTCATCTGTAGGGGGTTTTATTATTGCATCCGGGATTTACTAAAATCCGAACGTGAAATTGCTAGTCCGCTAAATACAGATAGACAATTGATTTGCCTATCTGTAAGGACAGGGTTTGATTTGCTGCTAACCTTTTTGGACCTGCCTCCTTTCAGCGAGATCATTGTAAGCAATATCAGTATACCGGATATGTTTGCGATCATAGAGGCGCACCAATTAATCGCGGTGCCTGTAAGTATAGATAAACATACCCTGAATACATCACTGAATGAAATAGAGGATTCCATTTCTGTAAATACCAGGGCCATATTAATTACGCATCTATTTGGTGGAGTAGCAGAAATGGATGGAATTATTGCGATTGCTCAAAAGAATAACCTTTTAGTATTTGAGGATGGCGCACAAGCTTTTGCCGGCAGCCATTATAAGGGACATCCCAAAACGGATGTTGTAATGCAAAGTTTTGGATTAATAAAAACCAACACAGCGGCAACGGGTGCTTTGCTTTTGTTCAACAACGTTCATTTGGCCAAGGGTGTCATCGATTTAAATCAAGAGTTGCCAAAGCAGTCGACAAAAGTCTATTTCAATAAATTAGTAAAAGCTGCTATTATACGCCTGTTTACAACCATGTGGGTATATACTATAGTTTGTTACCTGATTAAAAAGTCAGGCAAAGATATTGACCAGGTATTATCAGGTTTTACAAGGGGTTTTCCGGGTGGGAATGTAATGAGCAAGATAAGATTCAAAGCAGGCAATCCCTTAATACGCCTGCTTAGTTATAAAATAGCGCATTATTCGTTACTAAGCCTGGAGAAAAGAAAGCAATTTGCAAAAGCTATAATGTTAAATATTAATCCTGACCTGTTAATCGGCGAAAAAAACGCCGGTCATAGCTATTGGGTTTTACCCATTGAGTCTAAAGAGCCGGATAATCTTATCCTGAGCTTACGCAAATATGGTTTTGACGCTACAGCTAAGGCCTCAAGCCTGGTAGAATTAGCCACAAAAAACAAAACAAGTCCGGGAGTGCTGAAACTTGACCATTTAGTTTACTTGCCCATGTATCCATCCATGAGCTACAAAAACCGTGAGAGGTTAATATCCCTTGTAAACAGTTTTTGATTATTTGGTAAACCTTATCTGCTGGTAACGCGGCCCCTGTATAGTTTGTATATCGGAGGTAAGTACCAGCGAAGTGCTATTGACCGAGGTAATGTTATAAAGACTCGAGAAAGATTGCTCCCTGCTCGACACACCGTTCACACTGATATACGAGTTGGCCCACGATACCTGGGTTTGACTGTGGGCAATTGATATGGAATACACGGCGGTATCCACAAGGCTATTTAACCCTTCGTTGATATACAAATTACCCCATTTTGTGAAATAATAATGATCCGATGAAGTTCCGTGGTACATAGTGCTGGTACCCAGGTACGAGATGCTATCCGTAACAATGGTCCATCTGCCAACAAGGGTGGTATCAGTGATCAGGGTAAAATTGGTATCAGATTTACCATTTGTTATTTTGGTGGGCTTTATTGTATCCAGTTTACAGGCCGCAAAACCTGCTATTAACATCAAAATAACGACGGCTATAGATATGTTTTTCATATTGGTAGTTTTAAAATGTCCCGGGCGGCCATCCTAAGCCAAATATAAAAAAGATAAGGTTTAGATTTATTGCCCCTAAGTTAAATATAAAAAGAACTAATAAAATAGTTAAAATCAAAAACTGACGGCTTCGTCTGTTTTTATACCATACGGGTGTTTAGTCTAATGCGCTACACTGAACAACAAAGAAAAACATAAAAGGACCGAAATCTAAAACTCAATCTCTTTTATCACCACAGGCTCATTGAAATTACTGTATCGTATCCATTTGGGCGTAACTTTGATATGAACAAGGCCGGGCCAGGTTTCGGCGCGCTCCCTTCCGTCCGGGAATACCGCATAATAGGTTTGCCGGTAATTATCGGCGGCATTATCATTGCCTAAAACCTCCGCCTCGCCTTCAAATTGGACAGTGGTCTCATTATCCCAACCCACCACTATGGCTACATGGCGGTTTGACAAAATATTACGGTATTTGCGCGAAGTTTGAAGTGTATCGAAGATGATATGCAGATCGCCGGACACCGCTATACCAACAAGGGCGGCTTCAGGTTTACCATCGCTGCCTGTAGTGGAAACGACACCCAATTGATGATGATGGATGAATTGGTAAACCAGCTCCTTCATGCCAAAATGATGGTGATTTTACCAAAGATAAATGATTTTAATATTTAATTAAAATCGCTCTAAATATGCTTTCCCTTTGCATTCAAGCCCACAGCACAGATAAATAACCCAAATAAATGGCTAAATTGGGCAACCAAATAAATCTAAATTATGCCCAAAAGAGCTACCTACCTGTTGTTATTGATTATTGCTTGCGCTAGTTGTAAAAAAAAGGAAACTACTACCCATCCCACAACACAAATTCCTTTCACTGCAAATGACCAGCATATTTCAGTGCTCACCCAACACAATGATTTAACGCGTGCCGGTTGGAATAACCAGGAGAAAAAATTGACGACAAGTAATGTCAATGCAAACCAGTTTGGTAAACTTTTCACGTTGTCTGTTGACGACCAGGTTTACGCCCAGCCACTTGTTGTAGCTAACTTGACCATCGCCTCACAGCCCCGCAATGTCGCTTATATCGCAACGGTCAACAATTCCATATATGCTTATGACGGTGATACCGGTTACTTATTCTGGAAAAAAAACTATACAGCTACTGGCATGAGGCCACCAAAAAATACAGATATGACCGGTGCTTGCGGCGGGCAATACCAGGATTTTAGCGGCAATATCGGTATCGTAGGTACGCCTGTTATTGACTCGGCAGCCAAGATCATCTATTTTGTAGCAAGGAGTACCGATGGCTCCAACTTCGTGCAGTACCTGCATGCGGTAAATATCCTTGATGGCTCTGAACAACCCGGAAGCCCGGTAAAAATCACGGCAACTTATCCCGGTAACGGGGACGGCAGTTCAAACAATGTTGTAAGTTTCGACCCTCAGCGTAATAACCAGCGCGCCGCTTTAACCCTGCTTAACGGCATCGTTTACATAACTTTCTCGTCTCATTGCGATTGGGGCCCGTATCATGGCTGGATATTGGGTTATAATGCCGGTTCGCTGCAACAGCAGATCGTTTATAACGATACCCCAACCGGCGGCGATGGCGGCATTTGGCAAAGCGGGACCGGCATGGCAGCAGACGGACAGGGAAACTTGTATGTAGTTGTAGGGAACGGCACTGTAGGCGCTAACGGCGACCCAACTAATCCCACCAACCGGGGCGAAAGCGCGATGAGACTCACCCCGTCATCAAACACTTTAACCATAAGCTCTTATTTCACACCCTTTAATTACCAGTTCCTGGAAGACAATGATCTTGATTTTGGTACGATGGGTGCGTTCCTGATACCTAATTCAAATTATTACTTTACGAGTTGTAAGGACGGCAACATCTATTTGCTGAATAAAAATAACATGGGTGGCTACACAGTCGGCTCTAACCAAGTTCAGCAGATCATTACTCTAAGTTCAAACTCCAATATGCATTGCCAGCCCGCTTACGGGAAAGGCTCCAGCTACGAATTTGTATACATCTGGCCCGAAAACGATCAGTTGCGCGCATTTCCTTTCGACCGCAGCAGCAATACATTTAATATCGCTAATGAAGTAATATCATCAGTACCGGGCCCCAACGGGCAAAACGGTGGGATGTTATCGGTTTCGTCAAATGGCTCAACAGCCGGTTCCGGAATTGTATGGGCTGCCTACGCTGCAAGCGGGGATGCCGAACATACTGTAAGCCCCGGAATATTAAGGGCATTTGACGCAAGTGATATCACTAAGGAGCTTTGGAACAATAGCGCTAATTCGGCTGATTTTGCGGGGTACTACGCCAAGTTCTCATCCCCTACCATTGCAAACGGCAAAGTTTTCCTGGCTACATTTTCCGGCAAAGTGATCGTATACGGATTGAAATAGAAACAAACTTATAGCGATGGGTTTAAAACCCATCGCTTTGGCAATACCGGTACTATTGTTGCCTGCACTTGGATTCTTCATACCTTCTAATAGCATTACTAATCTCCGTAAAATGCTAAATAAGTATGCACTTCCTGTTTGCACTCAAGTGCCAATTTTATTATCTTTTCTACATCTTCATTATAGCCCGATTCCTGTAGTTTTTTCAAATCGTCAATCAAATCGCCCATTTGTCGTTGATTAAAGACTGTGTCACCGTACGGATCTAAATATTTAACCAAATGGAATGTTTTACTCTTTGATTGATCGTAAATATCATGAGAAACGGAAGAAAGATCCATGGACGAGATTGCGTTTCTTTTCTCATCTTCTAAAATAACAGTCCAGGCCATTTTTAATTTTATTGTTAATAATTAAAATTCTGCTAATTCTGGTTCAGACAGTTATTCTGCGTTCCCTACCTTCTGCCTGCGTTCCATTACTTCTCTCCAGGTAGTCAGGACATAACCGTTTCTGGTCAAAAACTCCCTTAATCTTGGGTCAAGCATAGCCATCAGGTCGCCATGACGTTTTTGCCCGGTATCCGTTATATATTTAAAAGTGGACGAGGGCAGTGTACAATGCATGATCACCATAGTGAGACCCGGGCTCAGCCTTCCTATACTTTCGATATAATGGTCGGTGTACCATTTATCTATTTCTGCATCCGTTTTATGCTTTATATCCGGCATTTGCCACTCGTAGCTGGAGTTATGCAGGTCGTCCAGTACAGGCAAGCCATTTTTCCACAGCATCGCGCCCAGGTCTTTCGCCTGTGCTAATTCGGGTGCATCGGGTATCGCCATACCTTCGGTGTATTTGCCTTGTTTTTTCAATTCCGCAATTGCAGCCGCTTTAGCTTCCGCCCGGTAAAAAAGATCTTCGCCACCGGGAAACATCACCGGTATCTGCTTTTCGATCCCCAGTTTCAGATATTTTTCCATAAAAGCCGGCTTCGCAAACAGCGTCCCCATGTGCGAATCGAGATGTGTAGGTTTAAAACCCATTGCTAATGCCCTGTCAAGCTGAGCGCGTATCTCTTTATCCACTTCATCCGCTGTGGCGCTAAAATAAACCGCCCCGACGGATGAATATAGACAGCCTTGTTTATCCACCAACCTTGGCACATTCGACTTCCCGGCAAGGGGGCCCCAGCGATAGTTATCCCATTCAGAAGTAAGTGTCAAATGCAAACCTGCATCCAGTTTTGGGTGTTCTTTGATATATTTTACGATCTCGGGCACCCAGGGGCATGGCATCATCACGCTGGTTGATGTGGCTACGCCTTCACCTGTTGCTTTTTCAACGCCTTCGTCCGAGTCGTGCGACATACCGGCGTCATCCACATGCAGTATCAGTACTTTGGCGCCTTTTGGCCAACCAAGTTTTTCGGCGTAAGTTTTGGTACCCTGGCCGAAACCATAAAATGTTAGTCCCGCAAGAGCCAGGGTAAGGAAAGTTTTCTTCATGTACGGTTTATAAATTGAACAATAAATATAATCTTTTAGCTTTACCTCATCAACATGAGTAAACTGCAATTTAAAAATAAATGGGTACTGGTTACCGGGGCGTCTTCGGGCCTTGGCGCCGAAATTGCCCGCCAGTTAGCTTATCAGCATGGCGCAAACCTTATCCTGCTTGCGCGACGCAAAGAGAAACTCGAAGAACTTAAAGCAGAACTTGACCAGCATGTGAGTGTACGCATCATTGTGGCCGACCTATCCAAACCCGAACACGTAGACAGTGCAATGGACCAGGTATTAAAAGACGGCCAGTTGTACGGGGCTGTTTTGAATGCAGGGGTCACTCATTTCGGCCGGCATGAAGATTTGTCCTGGGATGATTTTTTGACCATGCTGCAAACCAATGTGACTGCCGTTGTGCGTATGACAAACCGCTTGACAACGCATTTTGAGACATCAGGAAATGAAGGTGGTGTCCTTATCGTATCCAGCATGGCGGCTATATTTCCTATCCCCTTCCAGGCGGCGTATTCGGGTACCAAATCATTTATACTGAGCTTCGCGACGGCATTAACTAACGAGCTGAAAAATCCAAATTTTTCCATCACGGTTTACACTCCGGGGGGCATCGTATCGGAAATGACTTCAGGCGAAAAATTCAACGATTTAAGAGGTTGGCTGATGCCGGTAAAACAAGCGGCCAAAGAGGGCATCTCTGCATTTATCAAACGCAGACTGGTTTATATACCCGGGCTGACCAACCAGCTCGGCAACGTTTTTTTTAAGTTTTTGCCGAAAAGATTTATCATGAACAGGATGAGCAATGTTTATAAAAAGTCGTTGCTTAACGCAGAAAAGAAATCGTAATTCACATCCGCTTTTGCTATTTTTGGGAAGATGCTAACGCTTACAACTCATACCCTTGAAAAACTCGAAATACTGCTCCGTACAGCCGGCTTTAAAGTAAGGTATGAGAAGGGAAATTTTAAAACAGGCGCCTGCATGCTACTCGAAAGCAAAATTGTGGTGGTAAATAAATTCTCGAACCTTGAAAGCAAAATACACGCCATTGCCGAACTGATACGCGAACTGGATATTGACTACAGCTTGCTGGATGAAAAACAGGTAGCTTATATACAACAGATAAAACAAACCAGGCTTCAGTTGTGACCATTACTTTTTTAGGAACCGGAACTTCGCAGGGTGTACCTGTTATTGCCTGCAATTGTGAGGTATGCACCTCGCCCGACCCTCACGACAAGCGCTTGCGCTCGTCGATCATGATTGAAGACGGCGATAAAGTTATTGTAATTGATTCCGGGCCGGATTTTCGTTACCAGATGCTGCGGGCCAAGGTAAGACACCTGGATGCTATTGTTTTCACGCATGAGCACAAGGACCATATCGCCGGGATGGATGATATACGTGCCTTTAACTACCGCCAGGAGGCCGCTATTGACATCTATGCAACCACACGTGTGCAGGAAGCATTGAAAAGGGAGTTTGCCTATGTTTTTGCTGAAATGAAATACCCCGGCATCCCCGAAGTGAAGCTGAATACCATCGACCTGAAGCCTTTTTCAATAGGCAATATTAAATTCATTCCTATTGAAGTAATGCACTATAAATTACCCGTGCTCGGTTTCCGCGTAGGCGATTTTACGTACATTACCGATGCCAAAACCATTTCGGAGCCCGAGAAACAGAAAATTAAAGGCACCAAAGTATTAGTCATCAATGCGCTTCAAATAGAAAAGCATATCTCGCATTTTACTTTTGTTGAAGCCATTGCTTTCGCGAAAGAAATTGGCGCCGAAAAAACCTATTTCACCCATATCAGCCATCGCCTGGGCAGGCATCAATCCATATTGGGTCTGCTTCCAAAAAACATCACCCTGGCTTATGACGGGCTGGTTTTAGAAGTTTGATATTGTTCTCCCTCCCAGGTGTTAGGGGGTTACAATTTCACCAAACTTATCCTGTCAATTGTCGCCTTATAGCTGTTGTGGCCGCCTTTATTGTGAAGATCTATTTTGCCACGAATAGTGATCAATTTATCGTTGAGTTGGGTGAACTGGCCATCATTGTACTCAAACAACCCCTGGCGCGTACCCGTGAGATAAAGCGGGCAGTCCTGGCTAAAATTCACCCATAATGCATTTTTATACGACCTTGCAGAGATTATTGTATCGGTGAATAAAGCTGACAACCCTTTATCTTCTTCATATTTGCCCGAAACTTCTACATAGTTCTGATCATACCTTGATATATTGTCCATCAGCTGACGAAAACTTACTTTTTTAAAAACGATCCCGTCGTCGCAATCGCTTTTATAAACTTTTTTGCTGTGTTTGCACGATTGCAGGCCAATTATCGCACACAAGATCAAAGTCAGCAAAAGTTTGCCGTTGCGGCAATAAAGGAAGCGTTGTTGTGGTTGGGGTAATGCCATAACAAGTGTTTTAAGCAGATGTACGAATTTTCTGCGGAAAAATTCTCTTTTTCGACCAAAAACCCCTTAAAAGGTTTAATTCTCGCATGTTTTTTACATTGAGTCACCACAAAATTGTAAAACGTGTTCAGTCAGAATGACAAAAGAGCTATTATTGTACCTACAACCAATTATAAAGACTTAACCAAATGAAGAAATTATTGATAGCGATATTCAGCTTTGCAGCATTTGTCGCGCATGCACAACAAAACGCCGACTGGGCAAATTTGAAACGGTTTGAGGATGCGAACAGCAAAGTTCCGCCGCCTGCACCGGGCGAAAAGCGGGTGATTTATATGGGCGATTCTATAACCGATTTTTGGATAAGTGCTGATTCTGTTTTCTTTGCCGGAAAATCTTATTACGACCGGGGTATCAGCGGACAAACCACGCCTCAAATGTTGGTGCGTTTCCGCGAAGATGTTATTAATTTAAAACCATCTGTTGTTGTGATCCTTGCCGGAATTAATGATATCGCACAAAATTCCGGCCCCGAAAAACTGGAAGATGTTGCCGGTAATATCGAATCCATGGCGCAACTGGCACAGGCGGCACATATCAAAGTCGTTATTTCATCAACCCTGCCTGCAAATCGTTTGCCCTGGAGGCCGGCAATTGACCCAACCGAAAAAGTTATCCAGTTGAACAAGATGCTTAAAGACTATTGCGAACAAAATAATATTGTTTATCTCGATTACTATTCGGCAATGGTTGATGCTGAAAATGGTTTGCCAAAAAACTTATCCGGCGACGGTGTACACCCTTCACTTGCAGGGTACAAAGTGATGGAACCCTTGGTTGAAAAGGCTATAGCCGATGCTTTGAAAAAGAAGAAATAATTATTTATTCAACTTCCTCAGCACATCCCTGATATAAACCCCTGCAGTTGTTAGCTGTGCTTCGGTCCAATTACCCTTCTTTGGTGCGCCGGGCAGCATGATTGCCGTAGTTTCGTTTTTATCGGTGATGTTCCAGTTTACCCAGCTAATATGATTGGCTTCCATCCAATCCAGCCAGGTTTTATTTTCATCCAGGTCAAATTTGCCATTGCCGTTGGCCTCACCTACACCCCACTCCGTTATCATCAACGGCAGGCCCATCCTGATAGCAGAATCAGCTTTGGCGCGCAATCTCCGCTGGTGATTTAGGTCGGAAGCATAAAAATGAAATGAGTAAGCAATATTCTTAAAGCCAACTATAGGACTGGCCGCAGCCACATTAACATCCTGGTCCCAGTGCGGGCTGCCAACAATTATCAAATTATCAGCATCATATTTCCTTATCTCTGGGATTACCTGCATGGCATAATTCTTTATGGTATCCCATTTGGTTATCGCAGGCTCGTTCCATATCTCGTAAATCACATTAGGCACCCCTGCATATTTCTTAGCCATTTCTGCAAAAAAAGCCTCTGCCCGACCAGTATGCAGGTTGCCGTTATGGTCGTGCCAGTCTATCAGCACATAAATGCCATCTTTTATAGCCTGGTCGACTAACGTGATAACCAATTTCTTTTGCTTATCCGGCTCCTGCAAATAACCATGATCGGGTTGAACTGCCATCGCCACCCTAATCAGGTTTACCTTAAAATCCTTCACCAGCCAGTCGACAACTGCGGGGTTATAGTATTTCCGACCCGCCCATACACTCCACGAAAAACTAATACCGCGCAATTGTGGCTCTACCCCATCCTTGTTGACGATTTTGCCATTAACAACATGCAATGCACCGTTTGTGGCGACAGGCGTTTGCGCAAATAATGTTGCACTTAAACCGATAATGAGTATGAGTGCGCTTAGTATCTTTTTCATCCTAAAGGCAAATTAGATTAATAAATACCAACTGGAGCCATTATGTAAAAAATTGATTAGAGTATGGTAAATTTTGGAAATATAAGCGCATCTAACATTAGCTTAACCTTATTTAGCTAAATTTGGATATAGTCGCATCACTATGAAAAAACATATACTCTTCCTGATTCTTCTTTCTTTTTCATTCACCGTATTCGCACAGGATACCACCCAGCACGTCATTCCCGGAAGGGTAAACAGCGCAGCACAACATGAAAAACCGTATGTTATCCTGATCTCTGCTGATGGTTTCCGCTATGATTATGCTGAAAAATACAAAGCTGAACACCTAATGGCTTTCGCAAACGAGGGTGTAAAGGCCGAATCAATGATACCATGCTTCCCATCAGTTACATTTCCAAACCATTATTCGATGGTGACCGGTTTATATCCATCGCATGAGGGCCTGGTTCAAAATAATTTTTACGACCGCGATCTTAAACGATTCTACAGCTATAAAGGCAAAACCGCTTCCGAAGGGATATGGTATGGCGGGACACCGTTATGGGTTTTGGCAGAGCAGCAGCAGATGGTGTCGGCCAGTTTTTACTGGGTAGGATCGGAAGCGGATATTAAAGGCATTTATCCCACCTATTATTATAAATACAACGATAAAATTCCAGTTCACGAGCGCATTCAAACCGTTGTAAACTGGCTGAACATGCCGGCAGATAAACGGCCGCATTTAATAACGCTTTATTTTCCGCAGGTTGACCATGAAGGGCACAAACACGGGCCGGATTCGCGTGAAGTAGAAAACGCCGTACATTTTATAGATTCCTCCGTTTATGAACTAACCAAAGCCGTTGCAACTACCCAGCTTAAAGTAAACTACGTTTTTGTATCGGATCATGGCTTGACGACACCCGATATTGAGCATACCTTGCCGCTGCCGGCAGCAGTTGATACCTCAAAATTCATTGTATCCGGTGATGGTATATTGGTTGAACTGTATGCTAAAAACGTCGATAATATTCAAAAAACTTACGAGGACCTGAAAAAGGGTGCTGATGGATATGATGTTTACCTGAGAGTGAATATACCGTTGCACTATCATTATTCGAAAAGCGACGACTGGCACAACCGTATAGGCGATATCCTGCTTATACCCAAATGGCCAAAAATATTTAAACTGGGCAAATACAACATGGATCCAGGGCAGCATGGTTACGACCCCTCCGTTGTAAAGGATATGCACGCCACTTTCTATGCCTGGGGACCCGCATTTAAGCCTCATACGGAGATCTCAGCTTTTCAGAACGTAGATATTTACCCGATGATAGCCCGCATCCTCGGCCTGGATTACACCGAAAAAATTGACGGCACCAAACATTTAGCCAATGGTGTGCTGTTGAAAAAATAACACTGTCAATTTTGCCGCCCAATTATAAAGCTGATATATTGCAGCATGAAAACATTTTACAAAATAATCCTGCTGGTTGTTATTCCCGCTTTTTCATACGCACAGGATACCACCGTTGTAAAAAAACAGGCTCAGGCCATTGCAGAGGCTGAAATGAGGGGCCACTACGAGGTTGTGACAGCCCACACTTATCCTAAACTTTTGCTTGCAGTAGGGGGAAAGGACAAGATGACCGCTACTATAAAACAGGCTACTGAAATGCTGCAAGCCCAGGGAGTAACTATCGAAAGCACGACCATTGGATCGCCGGGTAAGTTTTATAAAGCGGGGACGGAAATACATTGCCTTGTTCCTGAAAGAATAGTGCTAACGACAGGCAATGGACGGCTGGTAAATAATAGTTACCTGTTAGCCGTGTCAAAAGATGGCGGGAAATTTTGGTATTTCCTGGATATTAATCGTGGCACTTATAAACTTATTCCTAAACTTTTTCCTAATTTTAATAAGAACCTCGTTATTCCCGAGCCAAACCAGCCCGGAATGCAATAAACCTCCGTCGTCTGTGTCCTCACAGATGACATGCGGATTGCCTGTGGTGACACAGACAATGGGGAGAAATGGAATAAACCTTTTTGAACCAACACGGTTAATGTTTGTAAATTGATAGAGCTATGAAAGACGTAAAAGAACAATTCAGCAATGTTTCAAAAAAGTACGATTCGCAGCGCGAATACCTGATTCCCTGTTTCAACGACTTTTACACGGCTTGCCTGCCGCTAGTAAAAAGCCTTACCCATGCCAAAAAAGTACTGGATATTGGCGCCGGAACCGGGCTGTTTACCCAGTTTATTTATGACGTTAACCCGAACCTCCATTTCACACTAACTGACTTATCCGCCGAAATGCTGGATATAGCCCGCGAGCGTTTTGACGGTGAAACCAATTTTGAATATCTAGAACTGGATTTTTCAAAAGATGCTCTTCCCGGTAAATATGATATCATAATTTCGGGCTTAGCTGTACATTACCTGGAAGACACCGAAAAGGTGAAGCTTTATAAAAATATATACCTTGCGCTGAATGACGGCGGCCTATTCATTAATGCCGATAGGGTTGCCGGAAAAAATCTTTTGTTCGACAGCCTGTATACCTATCACTGGCGCGAAACCATATCGCATTCCGGCATTGACCGCGAAGCGCTGATACAGGCTTTTGAGCGTATAAAACTGGAGAAACTTGCTCCCCTCGAAACGCAACTGAAAATGCTGGAAAAAGCAGGTTTTAGCGAAGCGGACTGCATTTACAAAAACATGAACTTCGCGGTCTTTGGTGGATTTAAAGACGAAACAGTGGAGACGGCGGTGGTTTAATGGTTCATGGTTAATAGATCGTGGTTCATGGTTTCCTTCGCATTGAATAAAAAACCCAATCACTATTCACCATTGACTATTCACTATTGACTATTCACTATTGACTATTTTCTCTTCGCCTCTATATTAGGCAGGAACGCGGTAAGAATTCCTATTAGCGGCAAAAACGCACATACTTCAAATACGTAATTGATGCTGGTGCGATCAGCAAGGTTGCCAAGCAGGGCCGAACCGATGCCGCCCATGCCAAAGGCAAGCCCAAAAAATAAGCCTGCAACAAGGCCGACTTTCCCGGGTATCAGCTCTTGCCCGTAAACCAATATAGCTGAAAAGGCTGATGAAATAATAAGCCCGATAATAACGGAGAGTATAAGAGTCCAAAACAAGCTGGCGTGAGGCAGCAATAACGTAAAAGGAGCCGCACCAAGTATAGATATCCAGATGATGTATTTACGCCCGAAGATATCGCCCAAATGACCGCCCAGTAGTGTCCCGGCAGCAACCGCCACGAGGAAAGCGCCCAAAAGATATTGCGACTCCTGCACCGGTAAATTAAACTTCCCGATAAGGTAAAAGGTATAGTAGCTGGTCATGCTGGCGAGGTAAACAAATTTGGAGAAAATAAGGACCATCAAAACAGCCATAGAAAAGACCACTTTCTTACGCGAAAACTCCGGGTGGCCCGCGGAGGCCGTTTTCTTCCGAGCCGCCATGCGTGCCAGCATGTGGCTTTTATACCATCCGCCTACGCGGAACAAAATTATCATCGCCAGTAAGGTGCCCAGGCCAAACCACGCAACACTTTTTTGACCGGAGGGGACGATTATCCATGCCGCCAGGAAGGGGCCGAGCGAACTGCCTAAGTTGCCGCCAAACTGGAAAATGGATTGAGCCAACCCACGCCTGCCGCCTGAAGCCAGGAACGCAACCCTTGATGACTCGGGATGAAAAATTGACGAACCAACACCAATAAGCATAACGGATAATAGTATTATGAGATACGATGGCGCCTGCGATAAACAGATCAAACCAATCAGCGTGAAACCCATTGCCACCGGCAGCGAGTATGGATGTGTCTTTTTATCGGTATAAAGCCCTACCAGGGGCTGCAATATAGATGCCGACAACTGGAACACCAGCGTTATCAATCCGATCTGTGAATAATTGAGGTGAAAATTTGTTTTGATAACAGGATAAATTGCAGGCATAAGTGACTGCACCATATCATTGAGCAAATGCGAAAAACTGATCGCAAATAAGATCAGGAATACTGTTTGCTCAGCAGGGGTAGTTTCAGTAACAACAGCAGAAACGGGTTCGGTTTTCATGACACCCAAAAATATAATTTGAGGTGACAGAGTTAACGAAAATTTAATTACATGGCAATTCCATGATACTTATTTCCCATACTCATCCCAGGCTGCTTTCGCGATTTCGGCGATCACCGCTTCCCGTGTAGCTTCGTCAGCCTTTGAATTGCATACCATTATAGCAATGGCCAGGTGCTTGCCATTCGGCAGGGTGATAATACCTATATCGTTAGTAGCAGGCGATAGCCCGGCGGCATTAGTTGGCGAAGTACCTGTTTTATGTGCGACAACAGCATCCTTTGGCAACAACCCTTTTATCCGATGGGGGCCGGTGCTGGTTTCCGTCATGATCTTCATCAGGAAATCATTACTGGTTTTAGACAAAGCCTTTCCATGATATAAAATATCGAGCAATTGTACCAGGTCGGCAGGTTTGCCCCAATTGGTGTATTGCACTTCCCACGCCGAGGCCATATCAGCTTCTGAAGCTTTTATAGCAATACCCTTTATACCCAGGCTTCTGACATAATCCTCCACCACCTGCGGACCACCAATTTTCTTTAAAAGGAAATCGCAAGCTGTATTATCACTTAATGATATCATATAGCCTAATATTTCACTTAGTGCCATCTCCGTTCCTTCAGGGTATTTATCCCGCAAAGGGCTGTACATTTTTGTCGGGGCCATGTCACTCTTGTGGATTATTATTTTTTGATCGAGCTTATATTTTCCTTTGTCAACCAGGTTCAGCACGGTCATAGTTATAGGGAACTTAAATACGCTGTGCATCACCAGGCGGGCATGGGCGTTAAAATTTACCGTATCGCCCGTTTCGATATTCAAAATAGAAACCCCTACAGTTCCTTTGGATTCGGGCGCTATCGCTTTTATTTTGGTAAGCAGGTCTGTTTTTTGCGCGTGCAATAAGCCCACCGAAAATGTGATTAATACAAGGCTGGCCGCTATAAATTTCTTCATAAAAAAGGGCGTTAAACCGATATGATCAACGCCCCGCAAATTAAGAAATTACTTTACTCCCTGGCTTTATCTGGGTGGTGTTTTTTGAAATAGCGGTACGAATAAATAAAAGGTATAAGCACCAACACAGCCAGTATGCTCATGAAGAATACAAAGCCGGGTACAGTTGGTAAAAACAGCACCGCTACCGTGATCACAAGGCCGCCTGCAAACCACAATTTACCACCCAGGCGGTGTGTGGCACGCCAGTTATCGGGATCCTCAAGCGCCCATGGTGTGCGTAAGCCAGCGAAGTAGTTAGGTTTAATGCTGTGCATTACGTTGCCGATAAAGGCAAAAAACAAACCCACGGCCGGTAAAATTATCCGGTCGAACCTGAAACCTTTGGTTGATGCCGAAAGGGTAATACCAATGGATAACACCGCCATCAGCAGTATAATGCCTAACCCAATTTTCTGGAACGTCGAGTCCCCGTATTTAACCGATTTCTTTGGATCGATGGCAGGCAAAAATTTAAACAGCAGGTATACAAATGCCGACATGCCTGTTATGATCAGCGGTCCGATCAAAAATTCACTTTTGCTGCCATAACGGTCAGCATTGCCGCTTATCCCAAAGTGCACAGGAACAATGGCCGGCAATGTGGGGAAAACATATAGCAAATAAGCTACGGGAAGCAGCCATATCACTATTGCGGCAACATCCATTGTGTTAAACTTCTTCATTTTCTTTATTGTTTTGTGGTGATTTAAATTGCATGATCCATTTTAGCATTTCGTCCATAACGGTAGTACTGATCGAGTAATAAATAAACTGCCCTTCTTTAACAGATACAACCAACCCGGCCTGCCGGAGCAGATCGAGATGGTGCGATATGCTGGGTTTGGATATTTCAAACTTGTCGGCTATGTCGCCTGCGGTCATGTCCTTATCCTTCAGCAATTCCAGTATATCCCTCCGTGTCTGGTCGTTCAATGCTTTAAATAATGTATTCATTTGAATTACTCATTTATATATTTAGACAAATATCTAAATACTTTGTTACAAAGAGAATCATTTTCTTTTTTTTTTCATTTACGAACTATATACGAAACCTAAATCGGGTTAATCAAACATCCCCTTTTCCCGCTCAATAAACTCCGGCCGGTGCAGTTTTAGTCCTAAACCCTTGTTCAACTCGTCTACTACGTAATCGCACAGTTCGGGTGAGTAGCGTTCATCATGCTGGTGCATAAAAAACCAAACCGATTGCAACCCCTGCTCCTTCCAGTCTTTGATGCGCGCTACCCAATCGTCTACCCTTTTGTAATCCGTCTTATCTAAACTATTTCCAACAAAGCGGATAAAAGCATGCGGCGTAGGTAATTCCATGTGCACACAATCACGCCGGCCGGAGGCATCGGTTATCACAGCGCCAATATTTAACTCGTGCAAGGTATTGAACAGGTTGTCTCTTATCTCTGGATTGGCGTACCATTCTTTATGGCGTACTTCCAGGAAAACCGGTACATCCGTCGGCAGGTGTTCCAAATAGGCCTTGAGTTCGGGAAAACTTTTAGGTGTGTAATTATCCCCTACCTGTAAAAACAGCGGGCCTAATTGGTCGCCAAAGGCCATGATACCTTTATAATATTGGGTTGTGAGTTCCTCGGCATTCTTCAGCCTGCGTATATGCGTAATGGTTTGTGAAAATTTCGGACAAAACTTAAAACCGGGATTACTTGCGGCTTTGTCTTTCCATTTGCCAATGGTCTCCGGACCGTAAACCTGGTAAAATGTGGCATTCAGTTCAATACAATCAAAATGCTTCACATATTCATCTAAAAAATTGGCCTCTTTGGTTTTCAGCGGGTATATCTTACCCAGCCATTCCTTGCGGCCCCATTTGGCGCAGCCAACATGCACCTGCAAATCGCCTTTGCCTTTAGCAGTTTTTAATGTTTTTATAGTCAGCTCCGGGTCTGGCGGAAGGGTATAATCTATTGTGGCTAATTCCCGGTGATCAACGCGTCCAAATTCCATAGGTTATGATTTTCGCAGCAAGTTAGCACATACTAATTTGATTAGCAATAAAATTCCTTTTAAAATATTTTGAAATTATAAGTAGAATATTTAAAATTGCGTAAGTACTTACGTAATTTATAAAAAAATGGGATTTTACGATAAAGTTGGCAAAATGGCAATCGGCTCAAGACTTCGCGGTTTGAGCGATATGGTAACGACCGATGCAGCGCAACTGTACCACATTTATGGTGTGGATATACAGCCCCGGTGGTGGTCGGTTTTTTTTACGCTGGCCGAACACGGAGAAAATTCGATTACCGTAATCGCTAATGAGATCGGCCAAACGCATGCATCGGTAAGCCAGGTTGTGCGCGAGATGGTCAAACAGGGTTTTGTAACCGAGCGGAAAAACAAACATGATAAACGGAAAAATTTTGTATCGCTAACCGAAAAAGGAAAGACGGCAGCTATGAAATTAAACGACCAGCACAAGGATGTTTCTGCGGCAATTGACAAGGCATTCAGTGAAAGCCAGTATGATCTATGGAAAGCCATTGAGGAATGGGAATACCTGCTGGAGCAGAAGAGCTTGCTGCGCCGGGTACAGGAAGAAAAGAAAAAGCGAGAGAGTGGAAAAGTGCAGATCGTGGATTATTCGCCGGAGTATGCGAAGGAATTCCGCCAGTTAAACGAAGAGTGGATAACCCAATATTTTAAGATGGAGGAATATGATTACAAGGCGCTGGACCATCCGCAGGAATATATCATTGAGCCGGGCGGGCATATTTATATGGCGATCTATGAAGGCGAAGCCGTTGGCGCCTGTGCCATCATCAAAATGACCGACAAAAAATACGAGCTGGCTAAAATGGCGGTATCGCCTAAGGCGCAGGGTAAAAATATAGGCTTTTTGCTGGGAGTGGCGTGCATTGATAAAGCCAAAGCGCTTGGCGCGGAAATGGTTTACCTGGAAAGCAACACGATGCTTAAGCCTGCCATCAGTTTATACCGCAAACTGGGCTTTGAAAAAATAACTGGCCCCCCATCCCCTTATGAGCGCGCCAATATACAGATGGAATTGAGGGTTAGAGAATAGAGACCGGAGATCGGTGACTAGGTATTTGTAGCATTATGGTTCCAAACTCCGTAATAATTGGAAACCAATATTTATGAGGCTTTTTCCTGTAAAAATCATCGTATTACTGTCAGTTTTATCGATATTCCTGATGGGCTGTCCCGAGCATACGTGTGTAAACAACTCTATCAATCCGGCATTTATAGGTTTCGCGGCATCAGATATTGACACCTTCGTTTTAAGGGCGTATAAAGTTAATACCAGCTTTCAGCAACTGGAGCATACGGTGACTGTCATAAACCACAATTCGACGATTTATACCACCTCAAACGATACCACAATTGTAGATGTGAATAGCAGCGACCCTAATGACTTCATTAACCCGGGGTTCGACTGGCAGATCTATATCCCAGCTAAGAAAAAAACAGTTTCTATATCGAATATCATCACCGATGCCACGCAGGGCCGGCGCGGGTGTTCCAACCCTATCATTTCCTTCGTACAGGATGGGCAGACAATCATTCCGCACCGGTTTGACAACAGGTTGTTTTATACATCAGGGTATAGAGTTTATGTCCATAATTGACATTTCACACAACTGATGCCCGGTCTAAATCACTATAGGGATAAAATCCAGCGTCTTTTAGCCTACTTAATAAGTTTTCGCCACCATTAGCTCTTGCAAATTCCATTTCACTTTTAAATAATTCCATGCACAAAAGTAAATGATGTTTTTTTTCACCAACCTTAAACTCTTTTCCATTGGGTTGATAGTTATCAAATATTAAATAAGTGTTGGCTTCTTTATCATCTGGGATTTCACAAGTTTCATTAGGATTTAAAATGGCTTGAAACGAAAAATTTCCAATTGTCGTCAATATACCGCAAATGCGTCTTTCTATGATATTGAAAGCAGTTTTTGTTTCTTCGCTACTATTGTATTGCTGTTTAGTAAAGGCTACAAGCTCGTATGTACCTAATCGATTAGGCTTTGGGCCATTTCCATTTGGATCCAGCAATTCCATCGTCGCAAAGCCTGTTCCAGGTATATGGTCTACGAAATAATACATATCCACAGCACCGCCAACAGCAAATGGAATTATAGCGTGTCCTACAATATTATACATTTTCCCCAATACGGCTTCAAGACCCTTTTCTTTCTGCTCATAATCCAGATCATATTGTTCCTGAGTAAATTCCGGTTCTGGAATTGTTTCCACCTTCTTTCTCTTATTAAATAAATTCATAAAAAAGCTCATTATTAATGGCCCTATGTCAATAAATCCTTAGTAAACTTTGGCGGCATCCTTTTTTTCGACGCCTGCTCATAGGCATATCCCAGTTTAATGATATTGGCCTCATCATAAGCGGTACTGATGAAAGACAAACCTACCGGCAAGCCATGTATATATCCCATCGGTACGGTGATGTGCGGATAACCCGCCATAGCTGCCGGGCCCGAGAATCCATACCCATTATCGTAATCGCCGTTTACCAGGTCGATACATTCCGCAGGACCATTGGTTGGCGCCGCAATGGCATCCAGCTTGTTATCTTTTAATAACTTATCGATCACGGAACGAGTAATGGTAGTTGTATTTTTAACCGCATCCAGGTACTCCTTCGAGTCAAGCCCCCCCTTTTTTAAGGCACTTTCAAGCGTTTCCTGTTTGAAGTAAGGCATCGCTTTAGCCTCGTTTTTTTTATTGAATTCAACCACATCGGTCAGGCTTTTCATTTTACAGTTTGCTTTGCTTAGATAATTGTTTACACCATCCTTAAACTCGTAAATCAACACCGTAAATTCATCTTTGCCGGCTTGTTTGATATTTTTATAGACCTCAACTTCCACGATCGTTGCACCCTTGCTTTTCAGTAATGCAATCGCATCCTGGAACAAGGCATCCATATACGAATTTGTTTTCAATCCATCTTTTTCGACCCCTATGCGTTTGCCTTTTAAGCCATCGGCATCTAAAAATTTGGTGTAATCCGCCTGTGCTTTACCTTCACCGGGGTGCGTGTAAGTATCATTCGGGTCGACCCCGGCGCAGGCGCCTAACAAAATAGCGGCATCCTTAACGGTGCGTGCCATTGGCCCTGCGGTATCCTGTGTTTTTGAGATAGGTATGATACCTGTTCTGCTCCATAACCCTACCGTCGGCTTAATACCCACCAAACCGTTAACAGACGATGGTGAAACAATAGACCCATCGGTTTCAGTTCCGATGGCGATCGCACATAAATTGGCTGAGGCTGCAGAGCCCGACCCTGCACTTGAACCGCTTGGGTTTCTATCCAAAATATAAGGGCATTTGGTTTGCCCTCCCCTGCTGCTCCAGGCGCTGGTTGAGTGGCTCGACCTGAAATTGGCCCACTCACTTAAATTGGTTTTTCCCAAAAGTACAGCCCCTGCTTCGCGTAGTTTTTTGATGATGAAAGCATCCTGTTTGCCTATATTGCCTTCTAAGGCCGATGCACCAGCCGTGGTCATCATCTGGTCGCCGGTATCAATATTATCTTTGATCAGCACCGGTATGCCGTGCAGCGGCCCGCGCACTTTGCCGTTGGCGCGCTCCTTATCCATATCATCCGCAATTTTCAGCGCGTCAGGATTCAGTTGGATGATGGCATTCAGCTTCGGCCCGGCTTTATCAATAGCATCAATACGTTTCAGGTATTTTTCGGTTATCGACCGCGAGGTATATTCCTTGCTCTGCATTTTTTGCTGCAGGGTATCGATGGTGACCTCGTTTAGTTCAAAATCATCGGTAAAAGCGGCATCATCTGCACTGCTTTTTTTGTCTGTTGAAACCGTATTACAGGCAGCAAGTGCCAGTGTAGTAAGTCCCGCTACGGAGCTTGTTTTCAGGAAATCTCTTCTTTGCATGACAGGTGTGGAATAAGCACACACAAGTAACGGAATTTTAGAGAATATTCAAAGTCGACGCATGTGGCCAAGCGTTCTGGAGATGGGGTTCAAAAAATGTACTTAATAAAAGTATGTTAAATATACCGCACTATATAAAAGTAGCAAAAAGGCGAATTGAATTATTGTTATTCGTTTTAAATTGGTCTTTGAAAATGTCAACGATTTTCGGAAAGTCCAACTAAAGAAAAGGGCAAACGAGGAAAATAATACATTCAAGAAAATAGCAATTATGATGTACAGCAAGGCGATATTGACTTTGCTTCTGAACAAAGGATTTACAAAGAACATAAAATACAGTAGTGCGGCTGCAAGGTTGTTTATTGCTAATAGGAAATAAAACAGTAGGTTATTGATGATTCGTTTTATCACTATTTTTTCTGCCACAGCTTCAATTGTTTAGGTTAATTGTTTGTCGACGACACTTGAGTGTTATATTAATACCTCCCTTTCCGATAAGTAACCCATTTATAAATAATGCATCATTTTTTGTCGCCACAGAGTCTCCCGTCAAGCGGCTATATCTCCGGATTCGCAATATACTGCGCCCACAATTCATCCACGGTTTTTCCGGTTGCGACTTTCCAGCTATTATCGGTAAAAGTATGCAGGCGCAATTGCGTATTGAAATCCTTTACAATGCCGGGTTTTACTTTTTCCTCTATCCAAACCAAAAACCGTGCAGTGATACGGTAGGCATTATCATAATTCTGCCCCACCTTATAAGGAGTCAGCGACCACTTAGCGGCATCATTATTTACGCCGAATTTATTGCGGGCATAATCGGCAATACCTTCTGTTAGCCATCCCGGCCCTGTACTTTCGCCGTAATCCTGAACGATGTGCATTACCTCGTGTGTGATCACATCAATATCTTCCGGGCGCTTGTGCATCCAAGCTGAGCTGATGGTCACTTTGCCATTGTCGGTTTCAGCAACACCTTTATAGGAGGTATCGATAACCATCGTCACATTTTTTAAAGTATTGGGATTGTATGCGGCAGCCAGTTCGGGGTAAACTTTGAAAAAGGTGTTTACCATCCGGGTTTGAAGAGCAGTATCCAAAGTGACATCCTGGTTTATAAATCTGAGCTGGTAACCGTTACGATTATAAATATGTACTTGTTGTGCGCTGGTTGAAATTGCAGCAATACAGGCGATAAATGCCAGGAAGTAATTTTTCATATCCGCAAATATAAACCCTCAACTCAAATCTGATTGTAAAATTGATGTATACAATGGGACGGAAGATTCAACTGACCTAAAAACCTTTACTTTTGCTGCAGGGGTTTACCCATTATCTATGACCGATACAACTACACTTTATAAGCAAGCTGTCGAACTATTGCAGCAATTGATCTCAATACCTTCCTTTAGCAGGGAAGAAAGTAAAACTGCCAACCTGCTCGAGATATTTCTTCAGGACAAAGGTGTTGAAACCCATCGGAAAATGAATAACATCTGGGCCTGGAACAAGCACTTTGATGCTGCCAAGCCTACTATCCTGCTCAATTCGCACCATGATACGGTAAAACCAAATTCGGGCTATACACGCGACCCATTTGACGCCAAAATTGAGGACGGTAAACTCTATGGCCTCGGCAGTAATGACGCCGGCGGATGCCTCGTATCACTCATACAAACCTTCCTATACTTTTATGATAAGGAAGGATTGAAATATAACTTGTGCCTGGCTACCACCGCCGAAGAAGAAATTTCCGGTATAAATGGATTAGAACTTATCATTCCTGATTTGGGTAAACTTGATTTTGGGATTGTAGGCGAACCCACCCTGATGCAATTAGCCATTGCCGAAAAAGGCCTGATGGTATTGGATTGCGTAGCACACGGCAAATCGGGCCATGCCGCGCGCGAGGAGGGCATAAATGCCATCTACAAAGCCATGCAGGATATCGAATGGTTTCGGACCTATCGTTTTCCAAAAGAATCAGAAGTTTTTGGGCCGGTAAAGATGTCGGTTACGGTTATCAATGCAGGCTCGCAGCATAATGTGGTGCCGGCAAGCTGTAATTTCGTTGTAGATGTACGCGTAACCGATGCTTACCGAAACGAAGAAGTTTTGGAAATCATTCGTCAGCACGTAAGCTGCGATGTAACGCCGCGTTCTATCCGCTTAAAACCATCAAAAATTGATAAAGAACACCCGATCGTCCAGGCAGGTATTGCTTTGGGGCGAACTACTTATGGCTCCCCGACTACATCAGACCAATCACTACTGGATATACCCTCCTTAAAAGTAGGGCCAGGTGATTCCGCACGTTCGCATACAGCGGATGAATTTGTTTATGTGGATGAAATAAAAGAGGGCATTGAACTGTACGTCAAAATGCTTGAAAGCATTGTATAGCGTGTTCGGATGGGACATAACACGCCATGCACGCTCCAATCATTGTTTACACTTTTGCCGCTAATTATTTCATAATTATTTAATAATTAGTTATTTAACTATCATATACCATGAAAATATGTAAACCATGTCAACCCTGCTTTGCTGTTGCAGGCACGAAACCGGCACTGGTATCGAGACATAAATAACATTATATTTGGTAACAATTAATCAAACCATAAATCAAATACCTAAACATTCAAAAAAATGGACCACTCATTAGTTACTACCAGTATTACTTTAGAAGGATATAAAATTACCAAACAATTGGGCCTTGTACGCGGCGTTACCGTGCGCAGTCGTAGTGCTTTAGGCAATATAGCCGGCGGTTTCCAGTCGCTGTTTGGCGGCAGGCTTTCCATCTACGTTGAACTTTGCGAAAACACCCGCGAGGAAGCGTACCAGTTAATGGTTCAGCACGCACAGGTGATGGGCGCCAATGCGATAATCAACATGCGTTATGATGCCAACGAAATTATGCAGGGCGTTACCGAAGTATTGGCTTATGGAACAGCTGTAGTTGTTGAACCTATTAAATAATTAAAGCAGCGGCGATAATAATCTTGCCACTTTTTCGGGCAATTGCTTATAAAAGGGGCGTTTTTTCCAGGTAATTGGGTTGATCTTTCTAGCATCCCTGATATCCTTGTAAAAGGCGTCCCTTAATTGTTCAGCTATTGCGATATCATAGATCATACTGTTCACTTCAAAATTCAGTTCAAAGCTGCGATGATCCATATTTGCAGTCCCTATAATAGCAAGCTGGCCATCCGACACCAGTGTTTTGGCGTGTACAAAGCCTTTTTGATATAAATAGATTTCCACTCCTGCGTCCAAAATTTCACCATAATATGAACGAGCGGCGGCATTAACCAATGCTGAGTCCGATTTATCCGGAACAAGTAATTTTACCTGCACACCACTCATGGCGGCCACATGCAGAGCGTTCAAAATACTCTCACCGGGTATAAAATAAGGTGAGGTGATCAGCAGTTCCTTCTCAGCCAAGCCAATAGTCTGCACCATGGAAAACATTAATGTGGGCACATCCGAATCGGGGCCGCTGGCTGCTATTTGTATTACTGCTTTGCCGTTGGTAATAGGTTTAGTGCAGAAAAAGTCACGTTCCAGTTTCAGGTGCTTCCCTGAGCAAAAGTTCCAGTCGCAGATAAATAGATATTGAAGATAATAGGTGCCGGGTCCTGTAATTTTCACATGCGTATCGCGCCAGAAAAGCTGGCCGGGCTTATTGATGTAACGGTCGCTTACATTGATACCCCCGACAAAACCAGTATGGCCATCAATGACAATTATCTTTCTATGGTTACGATAGTTTACCCGGTTTGCGAATATGATAAACAGGATTTTATAGAATGGAAATGCCTGCACGCCACCCCCGATCAGTTCATCTACGAGTTCTTTTCGGATGGAGCGGCTCCCGAAGTCGTCATAAATAAATCGCACCTGTACCCCTTCCTGCGCTTTTTGGATCAGAATATTTTTGATTTGTTCGCCGATTTCCCCATCCTCAAAAATGTAATACTCGATGTGGATGTGATGTTTGGCGTTTTTGAGGGCTTCCAATACTTCGGGAAATTTGTTCTCTCCGTTTATTAAAAGTTTTACCTCATTGCCGCCCAATAATGGGCTCATACCATCATTCAAAAGATAAAGGGCCAGTTTTTTATGTTTCTGAATGGCCGGTTCTTTGGTATCCCAGGCTTTTTCGGTTTCAAGAGTTATCCGCTTGCGCAGATCTTCACGCGCGGTTTTATCCCTGACGATCTTTTTGCTGTATAATTTCTCTTTTCGATAGTTAAGGCCAACGGTATAATAAATAGCAATCCCGATAATTGGCAAAAACATAACTACCAGAACATAAGCCAGGGCTTTGGCGGTGGATGGCGTGTTATAAATAATATCCAGTGATACGACAATGACGATAATTACATATAAAATGATCGCCAACAGTATCCAGTTCATCCGGCTATTTATTAGGTTTTACAATGAGAATATAAGCATTACATCACCAAATTGTTTTCCCCCGGTTTCAGTGGAAACATTTTGTTCATCCATATCAATACACCAGGCGTTCCCGCAGGAAGCGTTGCCTTTATTTTCCATTTCGCGCCCTGCTTGTCATACCTCACATTCACAGTTCCCGCCGGGTGGGGTATTGAGCCGCCTATATGGGTTATCGTACCCAAGTGAGGTTCGATTTTTACGCTTTTAAAGCCGGGCGCGTTGCTTTCGATACCCAAAACGGTGCGGAACAACTCTATGTTGGGACTTGATCCCCAGGCATGGCAGTCGGAGCGCGAAGCGCTGATATCCGACATTTCGGCCCAGGTAGTCATACCCATTTTAATGTTATCGCGCCATATGCCCAGCCAGCTTAAATAATCATTACCCATGCCGGTTTTTACCAGGGCCTGGTGTACGTAATACTTAAAGTAAATAGACGCCTGCACCAGCGACGTATCGGTCAGCAGTTTTTTGCAGATGGCTTTGGTTTGCACACCATCGGCCACGCCGGTTAATATCGCCAAAGCATTGGCATGTTGCGAAAAAACATCCTTTTCGGGCCTGTCGGCATAAAAACCTTTGGCAGGCACCCAATATTTGGTGCGAATAGTCTGTTTCAATTGTGCAGCTCTCTTTTTGTATTCCGCGGCGAGTTCCTTGCTTCCCAAATCGGTTTCCAATTCAGCTGCAACCTGGTAGGCCCAAAGCAGCTGCATATCCAATACCGATGAGTTTCCGTTTGCACCTATTGGCGGCGTGCCGCCATTCCAGTCTTTGCCATTGGCCCAATCAGTAAATTCCCAATAAGGCGCGTTTTTTAGTGAGCCATCAGCTTGCTGATAGCGGTTGAAAAAGCTCAAAACCTGCCGCTCACCCGGCAATTTATCGGCTACAAATCGGTTATCGTTACGGTACATATAATAATCGTGCAACATGCCGATCCACCAAAGCGAGAACGTGGGGATCAGTTGTGGAATGGCGGTTGGATAACGGCTTTCGGTTATCCCTTCTGCTATTCGCGAATGGTCAAGCAAAGTAATGGCGTTCCTGCTCAGGCGATCGTCGCCGCTATCATAATAGGATACCATGGCTTGTATGCGGGTATCGCCGACGTACTGTAATTGCTCATAATACGGGCAGTCCATATACGTTTCCCAGGAACAAAGGCGCGCTGTACGCCAGCCTACCTGCAATATGGTATCCAGTTGTTTATTGTCCGTTTCAAGTTTTGCATTGTACTGAAACGGGTACCCGGTAGCTTTTCCATAGATATCCACTATCACCAACGGCTCATCTTTGGTTTGTACCACTAATTGAAGGTATCGGTAGGTTCGCCAGTTAAATGGCGTAAATTCCTGCAAGTCGCTCCCATCGCTGATGATGCTATCCTTCCGTCCAACAAATCGTTTGCCATCAATTTCGTTACGATTACCTTTCCGTCCCTGTGCGCGCCAGTTTTTATTGCCGGGCTCAATAATATATAAGCCCTCGGCGTAACTCATTGAAACACCTGCACCTTTTCCTCCACTGATAATCAGGGTAGGATAAGCATTGGTCAAATAAGTCTGATCAAGAAGAATGGTTGCTTTAGTATTGGCAGGGATAGTTACAGGGCCGAGCTGTGCGGGAAATCCGGCCGGTAATTTTATGCCGTCAGCCTTGCGCATCAATTGTAATCGCTGCATTACCATTTCCCTTGCCGGAATTGGCGAAGGAACCAGCTCACGGCCATCGTCAAAGTTAAACTGCCCTTTGGGCCAGCCCTTTCCAAGACGGGCGGCCTGCGGCCATGCGCTGTCATCAAAACCAGGCGTTTGCCAATTTTTGGGTTGTAATTTCATATCTACCAGTTCGCCTGGTCCGGCCACATAGTAGCTGTAAATCAATTCTACGGGCAACGGACGATATGCCGTATCATGCAGGCATTTCCATGTATTATTGGTATTAACTGCTTCTTCGGCTGCAGCAGCTCCCTGCAATATAAAACCCGTACCATACGACATTTGCGCTGCCGGTTTCCACGGGCCTTCGTTCACAACTATCGCACTAATTGCATTTTTGCCTGCGTTTAAATATCGTGCAATATCCACCGTCTCATAATTCCAGTAATAAAAATCACTGCGTGCCGGGCCGATCGAAACCAAAGTCCCGTTAACAAAAAGCTTATAGCGGTTGTCACCTGATACCTTTACTACAAAAGTTGTGGGTTTTGCTACGATATCCAGTGTTTTTCTGAAAAGGCAAACTTCGTAGTCTTTTGCCGGGCCGGGAACACTGATCCAATTGGCGTTCCAATATTTTTGGTCAACGGTTGATTTTTGCGCCGTGGCTTTACTTAGCAAAACGGCAGAGCAAAGCAATAGGGTTGCAAAAGAAAGTGAACGAAACTTCATGCCTGGTTGGTTTATGAAGTGAAATATAGGAAGTTTTCTGCCAATGAGCGGCAGTTTTATTTCAAGCTATTAAAAAGTGCTGTAGGTAAGCCGTCAATGCTTACCAGGTTTTTCTCTTTTTTATAAGCTTCCAGGCCATCCCGTCCTTTATTGTTTGCCCATTTTTCGGCATGGTCCCTTTCGCCTATATACTCATATAGAGGCACGCTGAAGCCACAAGAGGTTTGCACCTTTTCAATCTCTGCCGAAATAATTTGCCTCGTTGAAATTTGCAACTCAAAACGGGCGGCTAATTCCTCCCATTCTGCGTCACCTGGTAATATGGTACGCCCTTTTCCATACAAACGCAGAATGTTCGGTGGCCCTTCGAAAGCGCAAAACATAAAAGTGATCCTGCCATTCTCCAAAAGGTGTGCAGACGTTTCGTTCCCGCTGCCGATGATATCCATATACGCTACCCGGTTTGCCGATAATACCCGGAAACTGTCGATGCCTTTTGGCGACAGGTTAACGTGACCATCAACACTGAGCGGCGCACTGCTTACAAAAAACATTTTCTGCTTTTCGATGAATTCCCAATGCTTTTCGGCTATACTATCAGAAAATTTCGCCATAGGCTATTTAAAATAAGATTCCGGGATCGTCTTCCACATCCCATGTGACAGGTGCCCGGTAAGCAATTCGTATATCAGATAAATAGGCCAGAAGATATAGCAGAGGATAAGGATGATGATGGAATGATTATAATACCAGCTGATCATTAAAGCATAGATACCTAAAATCAGGTAAGCGATACTGGAGTCTCTTTTGTTGTCCATGGGAAGGTTATAATACTTATACAATATTAACAAATAACACTTAAACCTTCATGTTGTGCTAATTTAATTTACGTAGAAATACGTAGTCAAATTCAGTGTTGATACTGTCATCCGGCCACTTTTGATTTAATAAATTTAAACCATAGTAGATTAACGTAGTCAGAATGGTTGAAAGTTTTCAAAATTCCTCGTTTATTGTGATGAAAAAGTATCTTGCCGTAATTATGGTACTATTTTTAATAGCTGCTTTCTTTTTTATTTTGCATAAAAATTTCATGCAGTATAACCCCATAGTATCCATAGTAAATACACGGTGGCAAAAAATTCACGTACAGGTTCGTGAGGGCGAAAACCCCAATCCCTTGAATAATAAGCTCATTTTCGATCAATGTTTGACTAAGGGACAATCACGTTCGTTTATGGTTGATAACGGCGATAACATCATTTACCGGCGCGATCGCGACCCCAATCATGCCGACAGTGTACATTTTACAAATTGGATTGTTGCCAAATGCGATAATTCTTCTACTTTTATACTCAATAATCCGTAGATTGCGCTGCAACTATCAATTAAAAACAAAAATTTTCAAACAATTCACCTTACTAAGGGTTAACACTAAATTAAAAACAAACTTATCATGGCAAACGAATCAGGCATTACCGCGTACTCGGTAAAAACAAAAACCAAAAATGTTCCTATGATCGATCCGGTGATCGACGTAAAATCTGGCAGATACATTGCAACCGGCAAAGACAGCGCGGGCAATAAAATGGCAGCTATTATGAGCAAAGCAACTGCCGAAGGGCACATCACAAGCGGAAATGCCAAAAAAGGCTCAGGCTGGTAAATAATACCACCTGTTTATCGGCCCATTTGAAATATGCCGGTATAAAACAAACAAGCCTCCCCATAAACCGGGAGGCTTGTTTGTTTAACAATATTTGATAAAAGCTATTGCTTACTGCTCCCAAGGTTGTCCACCCTGTCGTAAAACTCATTCTGCAGCTTTAAGGTAGTAGCATCGGCTTTTATTTCTTTAAGCGCTTTGATAAATGAGGCTATTTCGTGGTCGGTTATAAACTTACCAAACTCAGGAGTAGCTTTGGCCCCTTCACCGGCATAATGGTTGGGGTATGATGCATACCACCATATTGGAGTATAAACATTTGGCAAATTGAGCCGTTTTTGGTCGGCGCCTGATTGTGCCGTTGCTCTATCCATCCGCATCAGGTCGGGGCGATAGTATAGCAGTACCGACGTCTCGCTTTCTCCAGCATGCTCATCAGTTCTCATATCCGATTTATGCATTTTCCGGTATTGAGCTTGATATTGAGCATCTTCATCTTCCGGTGCATAAAAATAGATCACATAATCATGCCGCTTGTTTAAAAATGATTGCATAAAAAACCGGATAAATTCGGGGTTACCACCGTGTCCGTTCAATATCACTATCTTTTTAAACCCGTTGCGGGCTATTTCGTCACAGGTGGCTTCAAGTAAGTTGTAAATGACCTGGGCGGGTAATGCAAACGTACCGGGCTGCTGGCGCGCCTCGTTAATTTGTCCGTAAAAATAATCCGGGAACACCACCGCATACTCCTGTTTAGTGGCGCGCGCCGCCCATTCGCGCACATGGATGAGATCAGTGCCAATCGGCGAATGCGGCCCGTGTTTTTCCAGTATGCCGAAAGGCAATATGCAAGTTTGTGATGATTTATCTAAAGCTACCTGCCAATCCGAGGCGGTAAGTTCGTCCCAGCGTGCTGGTACATCCTGAGCGAAGGCGCTGCCGCAAACAAAAAATAAGGCAAAAAATAAAAAGGCTTTCATGATGGTGAATATTTGGTTTACGGTTTGAAGTTATAAATATTCTACCAATCCTTAAAGGGCCGCTTTGCCAAAGCGGCATTGGTATACCTCCCGTCATCGGTAACTTCAACGGTGACCCAGGCGGGTCTTGAAAATTCTTCCTCTTCGCTTTTAAGTTCAATCTCAGCTACGATCAAACCCACGTTATCACCTAAAAACTCGTCTACTTCCCACAGCTTGCCTTCAAACGGTATGTTGTAACGAATTTTCTCGGTACCGTTGGTTGTAAAGGACTTCAGTATTTCAAGGCCATCCTGTAATGGGATTTCGTACTCATATTCATTTCGCGACATATTTGACGACTTGCTTTTGAGATTAAGAAAGCACGTCTTATCTGAAACACGCACGCGAACTGTATGCGCTTTGTCGCTTAAAATATAGCCCTGCCGGTAATGTGTCCCTTCAGGTTTTTCCACCGCGTTCCACTTTTCGTGGTCTACTAAAAATTTCCGTTCAATTTCTACACCCATACATTTGCCGCTTGCCCGTTATCTAAAATATCATCCGTCAAAACCGCTTTCTTCCAAAAATCATGCGCCAGGATATTGATGGACTTTTTCAGCCTGGTATCTTCCTTTTTCATCCTGCCGATAATTGTCTTATCAATACTTTCCAGGGCCGAAAAAAGCTCCATAGCCAGGGTGTTATCGTGCCAGTCGCCGATGCGTCCCTGCAATTTATCCAGGTAGTCGTTATCTATGTTTAATTTACCATGCAGCGCTTTCGCGGCTATTTTCCGGTTATATAACAATGTCTTTACTTTTTTGCGGCAATCGTGCAGCCCCTCGTCAAATTGAACCATGGCAAGCAATTGCACAATTTGCTCCAGCTGTAGTTTATAAAATTCGTTAATTCGATCATCGTCAATCGCGCCAAGGTTTTCCTGCAGTTTCTTGTGTACGATTTTGATAGTTTTCAGATTTCTTTTGGAACTCTCGCCAAACTGCCTTATTCCCTGCTCCATGGCATTTACCTGCTCCAAAATAAATTCTTCATTTTTCAGTCCATAGTTGGCGCTTAACTGCAGATTGATATACGCCTCGCGAATAACTCCGCAATGTTTAAATATGTTTTTTACCGGTTTAAAATCTTTTGATAGCTTACTCTTTGGTGAGGCCGCGTCAAACAATTCCAGCAGGGCTCGGAGTTTTTTTACCTGCAGCCTGAATTGATGGAGCTTTTCCTGGTCGCCGCTTTCTAAAAAACTATCCAGGTGGGCAACCATTAGCTCCCATAACTCATTAAAATAAGCCTTCCCGGTTTTTTTTTTCATGCGATTTTCTATAAATGTAAAAAATATATGGTTATAGATAGAAACCACACTTATTAAGCATATAAGCAGTTGTATAGATAGTTGTTTGCAGCGCGATAATTGTAAAAAAATGTTAAACATGTCGCCCTGCCTTCGGGGCTGTTATCTGAAATAACTATATTTAGCCCATACCAATGGTTAACTTATTTTGATGAATTTAAGAAAATTTTTATTTGCCCTATTTATATCCCTTACTATCATACACTTATCGGCACTTGCACAGCGCGACAGTATCGCGTTAACCAATATTATTGATAAAACTTCAAAATTCACAAGCGGCCATCCCACCGAGAAAGTGTTCCTGCATTTCGATAAACCTTATTATGCACTTGGCGATACCATATGGGTTAAAGCTTATGTCACTGTCGACCTGCATCTGCCTTCGCCCTTGAGTAAAATAGTATATATCGATTTTACCGATGGGCAGAATATCCTGGTGGCCGAATTAAAGCTACAGCTGATAAACGGAACGGCCAATAGCTATTTACCGCTGCCGGCCAGCTATTTTAAAACGGGAAATTATCATGTACGTGCTTACACGCGATGGATGCGCAATTTTGATCAGACCTATTTTTTTAACAAAACAATAAGCATCGGCAGTTCCGAGTCGGGCAAGGTAATTCCGCGGATCAGTTTTAAAAATGCCATAACAGATAAAATTTCGAAAATAAATGCCACCGTTGTTTATAAGGACCAGGATGGAAAACCATACGCCAATAAAAAAGTAAGCTGGAAAGTAACCAACGATGACGATAACATCGGCAAAGGCAGGGGCGAAACCGATGCAAACGGCAAGCTCGAGATCAGCTTCTCAACGGATAAATCGTCCGCATTAAGTTCGGCTGTAGTAGTTACCGATCTTGAAGTGGATGATAAAAAAGTAGTGAGCAAAACATTCCCGATGCAAACTGATGCTCCGGCGATTGATCTGCAGTTTTTTCCCGAGGGCGGTTACCTTATTAATGGCGTGCGCTCGAGGGTAGCTTTTAAAGCTTTAAAACCTGACGGTTTGGGTGTTGACGCCAAAGGCACAGTAACAGATAATACTGGTACCGTAATAGCCGATTTCAATTCGCAGCACCTGGGTATGGGGGTGTTTGCAATACAGCCTGAAAGCGGAAAGACTTATAAGGCTAATTTCACATTTGCTGATGGTACACAAAACAGCTTCGACTTGCCAACCGCACGCGACGAAGGCATTAACATGTCGGTAAATAATAACAATCGCGACACGTTGAGCATCAAGATAGCCGCCAATGATGTGTACTTTCAAAAAAATCAGGGCAAAACGTTTTATGTGATCGCGCAAAGCAATGGCGTGATATGTTACGCGGCTCAAACCGTTTTAAAAAGTGCGGTATATGCAGCCAGTATCCCAAAAGACAAGTTCCCGACAGGAATCGTGCAGCTAACGGTATTTTCATCAAAAGGTTCGCCCTTAAGTGAGCGCATTGCTTTTATAAGGCATGATGACTTATTGAATCTAAGTTTAAAATCAGATCGCCCGACTTATTCGCGCAGGCAAAAAGTTAACATGTCATTTTCGGCAAAAAACAAGGCATTACCTGTAGAAGGAAATTTTTCAGTTGCAATTGTAGATGAGGGACTTGTTCCATTTGAGGATGATGCGGAAGTTACAATCCTGAGCCATTTGCTCCTTTCGTCTGACCTTCGGGGGTATATCGAAAAACCGAACTATTATTTTGCCCATTCAGACGATAAAGCTAATGCAGACCTTGACATATTGATGCTTACGCAGGGTTACAGGCGTTTCAATTATAAGAATATCCTCGCTGATAAGATCCCCCCGATTAGTTTTCTGCCCGAACAAGGTATTGACATCACGGGCACTTTGCGTACCAATTCGGGGATACCAGTGTCAAAAGGCGTTATACGAATGACAATACCAGATAAGAACTTCTCGACCCAGGTATTCACCGATGCTAATGGAGCGTTCAGGTTTGCCAACGTTTTGCTATCGGATTCGTCGAAAGTAACACTTAATGCACGCGATAATATTAGCGGCAGCAATATGGTTATCACCGTTGATCCCGGTGTGGGCCCTCCAACTACGCAATATATCAACGCTGCGGGCGGTATAATCAATATTGATAGCACCCTTCATGTGTATCTTGAAAATAACAAAAAGCAGTTAAACGCCCTAAATGTGCCACACCAACTGCAGGAAGTCGTAATAAAGGCTAAACCAAATGAAAGAAGACAGGGCCACCAGGATTTTCCAACCCTATCAGGATTGTCCCTCGAAGCAGACCATACCGTTCCCGGGGACCGGTTTAAAGGTTGCCCCGTTTTTGTGCAATGCTTAGCCGCCTCTGCTCCCGGCCTGACTTATGACAATGGAGAGTTGTATTTAACCAGGGACTTTAACAGCGGCGCAAGAAAACCTATCCAGGTATTTGTAAGCGGAATGGCAGTTGATATAAACTACCTTAACAGTGTTAACTCAGAAATGGTAGAATCTGTCGAAATATTCAATACCGATGGATTTAGCGGTGTTAACCGGGGTAGCAACACTAAAGGCGTACTTGAAGTAAATATGAAAAAAGCACCTGTTGGTGAAAAAATCAGCAAGGAACAATTGATGGATATGCTGCCAAAACCTTACCTGGTTACTATTACCCCCGGTGGTTACAATGCGACGCGTCTTTTTTACTCTCCAAAATACGCCAACCCTACCAACAACACAGGGGCAGATTTTCGCAGCACTATTTACTGGAATCCTGTTGTGGTTACCGATAACAATGGGAACGCGTCGTTTGATTATTATAATGCTGACGGAACAGGTACCTACAAGGCCATTATAGAAGGAATTGACAAGGATGGCAATTTAGGCTGGTTTGTTTACCGCTATAAAGTTCAATAAGTTCAGAATAATTTTCTTAAATTTATTTTAAACTTAAATTAAACCTAAAGCACATGAACTTTTCATTGATCAATTGGCTGGCTGTGATAGTGTCCGGTCTTTCGGCTTTTGCCGTTGGCGGGCTGTGGTACTCCCGCTCTATCTTCGGAAACGCCTGGATGGCGGACGCTAAACTTACAGAGGAAGAGATAAAAAAAGGGAACATGGGGAAGATATTCGGCTTTACTGCCTTTTTCTCGCTTATCATGGCTGTAAACCTGGGAATGTTTCTTGCGAATGCCAAAACCACCACTGCGTGGGGCGCTGAAGCAGGTTTCCTCGCTGGTATATGGACTTTTTGCGCAATCGCAATAGCTGCTTTGTTTGAACAGAAAAGCTGGCGTTATATTTTCATTAACGGCGGCTACAGCGTCGTTTCTTTAACCCTAATGGGTGCAATAATCGGCGCGTGGAGATAAGGCTCACCATTAGTCGTTTTTGTTTATCATCTGTATAAATATATTATATTTGTAACAGGCGTGCTACATTTTTACGGCAAATCCCATTGCACACTGATGTGCTTCATCTCAATTTAATACCCCGCTATCGTAAAAATCATAACCACATTATTATTGCAGCCGTTAAACTAACTGATTGCAATATTATCATAGTTATATAATACCTGAATGAATATCTAATTATATTGAGATGAAAAAATTAACCTACCTGTTGATACCCCTAATTGCCTTGTTATCCGGCTGTGCATTAATGCTGCAGCCAACCTATCAGCCGACACCGCCCCCGCCATATAACGATCCGCAGGCCTATAATCCGCCGCCGACCGATAATCAGCCGGGATATAATGATAATTATAATCATCCTACGTATGATAACTCGCCGCAAACCGACCAGGTATTTTACGATGAGTTGAGTCCCTACGGCGCCTGGATAGATTACCCGGATTACGGTTACGTTTGGCAGCCCAACGTGGATGGGGATTTCAGGCCTTATGCCACAAACGGTTATTGGGTTTACAGCGACTATGGCTGGACATGGGCCTCGGGTTATAACTGGGGTTGGGCAGCATTTCACTACGGCCGATGGTTTTATGACGATAGCTACGGCTGGCTATGGTTGCCGGGGCAGGAATGGGCGCCGGCCTGGGTGACCTGGGGAAGCTATGGCGATTATTATTGCTGGGCTCCAATAGCTCCGCGTGTACATATGAGAGACCTTGAGGTACGTGGCGGCTGGGATCCGCCACAAAACAGTTGGAACGTAGTACAAAGGAGGCGCATTACACAGCGCGATATAGACCGTTATGTGGTAAGAAGCAATCCTGCAGTAATTAATAATGTCATCGGTCACAGAACCTTCATCAATAATGTAACCAATAACGACAATACAAATTACCGCCCGGGTGGTCGCCCGGTAATATACAACCGCGGTCCGCGGATAAATGATGTAGAAAACAGCACCAACATCAGGGTTGGCGTTGTGCAAGTGCGCGACAATACAAAACCCAGTGCGCAAGTGATTACGAACAACCAGATATCGGTTTACCGCCCTTCTATCAAACAAATTCAGCAACAGGATAACAAGCCAGCCCCGCGAAATGTAAAACAATTCAGGCCAGGAGCTGGCATGCAACAACCACAACCGCACCAGGATACTAACCCGGGACAAAATAACAGCCCGGACAACAATAACCAACCCGCTCAGCAGGGCACGCAACAGCCGGCCGTACAAGCTCCAAATCCGTACAGAAGCACTAACGATAATCCGCGACGTGGTAATGATCCAAACTCTAATCAGAGACAAAACAACAACCAGCAGCCAGGCCGGACGGCTCCGCAACCAGCCAATCAGCCAAATCCATTTAGAACTTCAACTGATAATTCGCAGCAGGACGCTCAAAGAGGAAACAATCCTAATTCTAACCAAAGACAAAACAATAACCAGCAGCCGGCCAATCAGCAGGTCAACCCGGCACCGAACCCTTTTAAGAATACTGCGCCAAACACAACGCCGCCTACTCAGCAGCCAAACCCTTTTAAAAGCACGCCGGATAACCAACCGAATGCTCAACCTGCACCGGGTCAAAGGCAAAATCCTGTCAGGAATCCGAACGATAACCAGCAACCAAGCCCGAATTCAAGCCCGGCGCAAAACCCGCAAAAGAATTTCGCGCCAAGACCTAACGATCCGCAGCCCGGCCAACCTGCGCAGCAGCCGCGTTTGAACCCAAACCCGGTGCAAAATCAACCGAGCCCGCGAACTGCGCCTAATCCGGTGCAACGGCCCGCACCGCAACCAGCCCAGAATAACAACAATAAACCCAAAAATCCACCGCCACCGGAAAAGAAACCTGAACCGGTTAAAGACAAACCAGTTAACTAAAGAGATTATTTACATTGAATCGTCACCAAATAAAAGAGGCACCCACGTTCCCATGGATGCCTCTTTTTAATTTCAATGATGTAATTAAGCCCTATGATGGTCGGCTTTCCATTCCTTTACAGCCTGCTTAATATCCTCAGGACTCATATTTTCGGCCAGTGCCCTGTCAACCAAATCTATAAACTCATCATCCGGTGCAAAGCGCAAGGCTATGATCTGCCTGATGTTGAGGCGGCTATCCAGGAGTTTCCCGGTGAGCGCGTAATATCTCAGGTTTTCTTCGGCCCTTATAGCCCTGTCCTGTACTTTGAGCGGGAATTGCCTTGAATACCAGAATAAGAGCAAACCGCAGGCAAACGAGTTTTCGATAAGCACAGCGCTTATAAAGCCCCCGGTATTGGGCAGGTGCCGTAATGCATTTACACCTGCTATTAATGTACCGATGATAAGCAGCGAGCTTAACAAAAAGTGATAGCCCGGTACCCAACGGCGGTGATTAGAGTAATTTTGCTTTTTCATTGCTTAGGATTTTTAGACTAATGTACTATTTTTTCCGAATCAAAAAAATGACAATTTAAGTATACGCAGACATTGAAATGCTAAACGGGTTTTGGCACAGAAATAAGATTATCAGGCAGTTCTGAGCGTTACCTAAAACCACAACATTCGATTTTGTATCTTAAAGGATATCAGCAAGATAGCTAAAAATTGTTAATAACTTTTCTTAATAAATCCCCCAACATTTACCTGCACCGGCACGTAAAAGAGTGTAATAAGTTTAATTACAAGTTCATAGGTGTAAGGTTAAATTCAACTATACCCCTGCTTAGGCAGGGGTATTTTTAATAAAATCAAAATTATTTATAACCAGATTATTGTGTTCAACAAGAAATATGACCTCCTATTTACAAATCGTTAAACCTTTTGATTGTCCCATAGTCATACCCACATTGCAAACATTAAACCCCTTTTTTAAAAAATGAAAACATTTAAAACATCTATCGTTGCACTGTTGCTGTTAGCAGCAATCTCGTGTAAAAAAGACAACACTACAGCAATTACTGCTGTAACAACTGACCAGGCGGCTGATATGGCTGCCAGCGCATTGGCTTCAAACTCAGGTGGTATATCGTCTATGTCCGACGATATTTCGGCAAATGCAGCAGTCGTAACTTCAGTTAGCGGTAAAACAGTTAATTCGCTTGGCGTTACAACTGAAAAACAAGCCTGCGGAACTACCTTGACGGACAGTACCACTCGCTCAGGTTCCAATGCTGAAGTTACCTACAATTACTTTGCAAAGTATAGTCATACTTTAAATTGTAATTCCAATAACCTGCCAGACAATATCGTTAATGCTTTAACCTATCATGGTGATTTTAGCGGCCCGCGCATCAGCACTACAGCTACGGGTACAGCAAACGCAACTATCGCGGGTCTTAGCTTAACCGCTAATAATTTTGTGATCAACGGCGAGTACAAACGCGCAGGTACATTTGCCTCTAAAGTAGGCAACAAGGCTACAGGTAACAGCAGTGTTGACATCGTGGTAACGAATCTTACCCTGGCAAAACCAGCAAGGACCATAGTAAGCGGAACTGCTACGATTGCTGTTTCAGGCGTTGCAGGAACTCATTCTTACAGCTTTACCGGCAACGTTACATTTAATGGCGATGGTACTGCAACGTTAGTTATCACAGGCGGTGCAACTTATGTTGTCAACCTGTCTACCGGCGTTTACACCAAACAGTAAAAACTACTCTTTCTGAAAAATAAAAACCGGGTACGATATATACCCGGTTTTTTCATTTATACCGCGGCCACTCTAAAGTGCTTGATGTCGACTGTTTGTTAAAGCGCAATCATCGGTATAATCGTAGGCTTTACAAGATATTGGTTGATGACTTTTGATTGATTTTTAATACAACTTTGCAACGACGATTAGGTTTGGCGAATTGCCAAATCCACAGGCAAGGGATATAATTACCGCTAATTTTGATAAAATACCGTTCAATTAAAAATAATCTCAATAATAACTGTAAATTTTACAATATTTGTTTCCGCAATAACTTTTTATGGAATGAAGAATAACCTGTACCAGGAATTTAAGAGGATATTTAATAAAGATGCCGAAAATGCTTACTTCTCGCCAGGGCGGGTAAACCTTATTGGCGAACATATCGACTACAACGGCGGCCTTGTAATGCCTTGCGCTATCACTTTCGGCACTTATGTTTTGACCGCTACGAACAATGAAGGTGTTTTCCGTTTCCGGAGCCTTAATTTTGATGATAAACTGGATATCCCTGTACAGGAAGGCTACAAAAAAACCGGCGAAAACTGGTTCAATTATCCTTTAGGCGTTATTGAATATTTTTTGAAACAAGGGCACCAGGTACAGGGCCTCGATCTGTTGTACTATGGCGATATACCTATCGGTTCGGGTTTATCCTCGTCCGCCTCAATTGAGGTAGCGACGGCTTATGCCTTGAATGACCTGTTTGACAGCGGCTATTCGAAACTGGAACTGGTACAACTATCCAAAGAGGTCGAAAATGTGTTTATCGGCGTTAATTGCGGCATTATGGACCAGTTTGCAGTTGCTTTCGGCGAAAAGGATAAGGCTTTGATGCTTAACTGTGATACATTGGAATATAAAGCTGTAGACAGCAACCTCGGCGATTACATCCTGGCCATTATCAACACCAATAAGCCACGTAAATTGGCTGAATCCAAATACAACGAACGTGTGCAGGAATGCCGCACTGCGCTTAAAGCTTTGCAGCAGGAACTTGATATCCAGAATCTTTGCGATATCGATAGCGCGACCTTTAAACAATATCAACACTTAATTACAGACGAGGTTGTGCTTAAACGTGCCACACACGTTATAGAAGAAAACGAGCGCGTTAAATTAGCTGCGGGAGCTTTAGCTGCCAGTGATCTGGCCGCGTTTGGCAAACTGATGTATGCCTCGCACGATTCGCTTAAAAACTTATACGAGGTGAGCGGCAAAGAATTGGATGCCGTTGTTGAATACAGCCTGACCAACTCTAACGTAGCCGGGGCACGCATGACCGGGGCCGGTTTTGGTGGTTGTGCAATTGCTTTAGTTAAAGAAAGTGCCTTTGATACTTTCAGTAAAGAAGTTACAGCATATTACACTTCAAAAATAGGCTATGCGCCATCTGTATATAGTTCATTGATTGGTGATGGCGTTGGATTGCTTAAGGAAACGGCGAATTTGTAATTAGTTAAATTCTACCTTTGCAATAACTAATCACGACCCTTGCGTAAATTAAAACTCGACGAACTCAACCGCGCCTCTGTTTCCGAATTTAAGAAACAGGATAAACTTCCCATTGTAGTTGTTTTGGATAACGTGCGCAGTATGCACAATGTGGGTTCGATCTTCCGCACCTGTGATGGTTTTGCTGTCGAACAGGTTTGTCTGTGCGGCATTACAAGTCAGCCTCCACACCGTGAAATTGAAAAAACAGCTTTAGGAGCAACACAATCCATCAATTGGGTTTATTATGCCGAGCCTGTACAAGCCATTGAACAATTACGTAAAGATGGCTACACCATTGTCGCCATCGAGCAAGCCGAAAACAGTATTATGCTGAACGATTTTGAAGCGGATAAGGACAAAAAATACGCCCTCATCTTCGGCAACGAAGTAAACGGCGTAAGCGAGGAAGTAATGCAAATGATAGATGCGTGTATCGAGATTCCTCAATTCGGTACCAAGCATTCCTTTAATATCGTCGTATCAGCCGGGATCGTGCTGTGGGATTTCTTCAATAAGCTTATGGTTCATAGTTCATAGTTCATGGCAATTATTACCAATTTTTGATGATTCGGTCATGAACCATCATCTATAAACCATGAACCAAATAGCAATTTTCGATAAGCAGTTTTAAAAGATTAATAGGATATTTATATCGTTAATCCTGTAAAATCAAATAAAGCGTTCAATCGTGTCGATCATTGCGAAAAAACTCCAAATGAAACCCGGTCATTACTGGCTTTTATATAATGCTCCTGCCCATTACCTAAACCTACTCGAACCGCTTCCTGAAGGTGCGGCTGTATCCTATAACACTAACGGCAATTTTGATGGGGTCCAGTTGTTCGTAAAAGACAGCCATGAACTGGCAGAGAGCTTGAAAGTACTGATGCCTTTGCTAAAACCCGAATCCGTATTTTGGATCACTTATCCCAAGAAAAGTTCGGGCATTAAAAGCGACCTGGAAATGATGAAAAGTTGGGAAGAACTGGATAAATACAATTACGGCGGTGTAGCGGCCGCAGCTATAAATGAAACCTGGACCGCGCTCCGTTTCAAACCAAAAGAACTTACTAAAACATCTGATACCTGTAATGAGGAGATCAAACAAAACGAATACAGCACCTGGATAGATGTCGACAACAAAATAGTGCGGTTGCCGGATGAGATAAAAGCTGTTTTGCAAAAGAATACTACAGCATTGGCAAACTACGAGAAACTTTCCTACTCCAACCGCAAAGAATATGTGCTTTGGATACTCACTGCCAAACAGGAAAAAACGCGGGAGGAACGATTGGTAAAACTGGTTGAGAAATTGGAGGTCGGGAAGAAGAATCCAGCTGAGAAATAGGAAGAAAATTTTATTTTTGTGTGAAATATTTGAGCCTTTTTCATGAAAAAACCCTCATTACTACTACTGTTAATATTGCTTTTCAAAATATCCTATAGCCAAGACACATTATATCTTGACAAGAGTTTTAAAATAACCCAAAAGGCAACAGCTGATTATTTTGAAATTGTTAGTCCGGCGAACAACGCTTTTGAAGTTGATTTTTATTCAGTGAACCATGAACTTCTTTCAAAAGAAACTTATCTTGATAAAACTCTTAAAACACTAGATGGTCCCGCCGTATTTTACTATCAGAATGGCAAAAAAGACTCAGAAGGCAATTATGTTAATAAGAATAGAGAAGGAGTTTGGAATTTTTACTTCATGTCTGGACAATTATCGGCCCGGGTAAATTTCAAAAATGACAATATAATTGATGGTAAATATTTCGAAATGGATGGTCAACCCTTAGACAGTCTTAAGAACGACCACCCACCTCAATATAACGGTGGCAATAAGGCTATGGTCAAATATATACAGGATAATCTTACATATCCTGAAAAATTAGCGAAGTCAAATATACATGGCAGGGTTGTTGTTGGTTTCACAATTTCAAGAGAAGGTCAAGTGAAGGATGTACACATCAACACTTCGCTTAATGAAGACATTGATAAAGAAGCAATACGGGTAATTAGCAATATGCCAAACTGGGAACCGGGTGTTCAATTTAATCGTCCGGTTAATGTTCAATACGCAATCCCTCTGGGCTTTTAAAAAAAAGCCAGGCAACATTTGCTGCCCGGCTCCACTTAGGTTTATTAACTGATCTGTATTAAGAAACTTCTATTTAATAATTATTGACCATTCACTATTCACCGCTCACTAGAACACTTGTTCAAACTGGTTCACTGCATCCTTGCTTTCAAGGATAGAGTGTCCCATTAAAAACTCATCTACCTTACGGGCACATTCGCGGCCCTCAGATATCGCCCACACCACTAAGGATTGGCCGCGGCGCATATCGCCTGCGGTAAACACTTTGCTTACATTGGTACGATAAGCCCCTTCTTTGGCTTTCACGTTTTTGCGCTCATCCAGGTGCACATTCAGGCTTGTTAACATACCTTCATGCTGCGGGTGTAAAAATCCCATCGCCAGGAATATGCGCTGACATTCTATTTCGCGTTCAGAGCCTTCAACCTCGGTAAACTTGATCGGCCTGTTCATCACATCCAGTTCCCAGCTTACGTCAGTTACTTTGATGGCGCGCAGGTTACCTTTTTCGTCGCCCAAAAACTCTTTGGTGTTGATACCCCAGTAGCGGTCACAACCTTCTTCGTGGCTGCTGGTGGTCTTCAATACCATCGGGTACGTTGGCCACGGCATGTGCTGCGTGCGTTGCGCAGGCGGCTGCATCATCACCTCAAACTGCTTGATAGACTTTGCACCCTGGCGGTTTGATGTACCCACACAGTCCGAACCGGTATCACCGCCGCCAATTACGATCACATCTTTACCTGTTGCCAGTATATCTTCGGCTTTGAAGCCAATATTGCTTACACGTTTGTTTTGCTGTTTCAAAAAATCCATCGCGAAATGGATACCTTTCAGGTCCCTTCCGGGAATAGGTAAATTACGCGGGATGGTTGAACCACCTGATAAGATTACCGCATCATGGCCACGAACCAATTCATCCGCGGCAACATCCTTACCAACCTCGGTGTTGCATTTGAATACTATACCATCTTCTTCCATCAACTGAACACGGCGCTCAACCACCCATTTTTCAAGTTTGAAATCAGGGATGCCATAACGCAGCAAGCCTCCGGGTTTGTCGTCGCGCTCGAAAACGGTAACAGCATGACCCGCTTTAGCTAATTGGGCAGCGGCAGCCAATCCGGCAGGACCAGAACCAACAACAGCAACTTTTTTGCCGGTCTTGATTAGTGGGGCCGTCGCTTTAACTAAATTCTTTTCGTAAGCTATCTCAATGATATGCTTTTCAATTTCTTCAATGGCTACCGGTGGTTTGTTGATACCCAATACACAGGCCGCTTCGCAGGGAGCCGGGCATATCCTGCCTGTAAACTCCGGGAAGTTATTGGTCGAAGCCAATATCTTATAAGCTTCTTCCCAATTCTTACGGTAAACGGCATCGTTAAACTCTGGTATGATATTGCCCAGCGGGCAACCAGAATGGCAAAATGGTATGCCGCAATTCATGCAGCGTGCAGATTGCTCGTTTAGCTTTTCCTCGGTATATAAACTCTCGAACTCCTGGTAGTTTTTTACACGTTCCGCCGGAGCGATCTTATCGGGAAGTTCCCTGTTAAACTCTTTAAATCCTGTTGCTTTTCCCATAAAATATTAACTGATGGCCGCGTATTCTGCTTTTTGTATAACCTTCTTGTACTCCTGCGGAAACACTTTGATGAACTTGGTAGAAGCCTCATCCCAGTTTTTCAGCAAATCTTTGGCAACCTTGCTTCCCGTAAGGCTGATATGTTTCTTGAGGAGGCTAATAATGTCCTCTGCATCTTTGTTTGACAATGGATCCAGGTCAACCATTTCACGATTGCAATTGTCGGTAAACGTACCGTCCTTGTCATATATCCAGGCGATACCACCGCTCATACCAGCCGCAAAGTTTCGGCCCGTATTACCTAATACTAGTACACGTCCACCGGTCATATACTCGCAGCCATGGTCACCGACACCTTCAACAACTGCCGTAGCGCCCGAGTTACGCACTGCGAAACGCTCCCCTGCCATACCACGAATAAATAACTCGCCAGAAGTAGCACCATACAGGGCAACATTACCGATGATGATATTATCCTCAGGTGTAAAGGTGGCTTCCGCCGAAGGATAGATGGCCAACTGCGCACCGGATAAACCCTTGCCTACATAGTCGTTAGCCTCGCCTTCCAGTTCAAAGGAAATACCTTTGGCGTTAAATGCACCAAAGCTTTGCCCAGCTGAACCTTTAAATTTAAAGTTGATGGTATTATCAGGCAATGCTGCCGAACCGTATTTTTTAGATATTTCGTTGGATAAAACCGTGCCTATGGTACGATCAGTATTCTTTACATCGAACGAACCAAATACCGGGGTTTTATCGTCCAGGGCTGCTTTCGCTGATTCAAGCAGCTTCCAGTCGAGGATATCGGCCATACCATGATCCTGCTGTTCGCTATTGTAAAGGGTCATGCCTTTGCTGATTGTAACCGGGTGTAATATGCCCGACAAGTCGATATGTTTAACTTTCCAGTTTTGCAGGTTTTCCTTTACTTTCAGGAATTGCACCCTGCCCACCATTTCATTAATGGTACGGAAGCCCAGTTCGGCCATTATTTCGCGCATCTCTTCTGCCATAAAGCGGAAAAGGTTAACGATATGTTCCGGTTTACCTGTAAATAATTTTCTTAATTCAGGATCCTGTGTAGCAACGCCGACCGGGCAGGTATTCAGGTGACACTTGCGCATCATGATACAACCGCCTGCAACCAAAGCTGCAGTAGCAACTCCCCATTCCTCAGCGCCCATTAAACAGGCAATAGCCAAATCGCGACCGGTTTTCAATTGGCCGTCTGTTTGCAATACCACCCTGCTGCGCAGTTTGTTGCGAACCAGGGTTTGATGCGCTTCCGCTAACCCTAATTCCCACGGCAAACCGGCATGCTTAATAGAGCTTATTGGCGAAGCACCCGTACCGCCGTCATATCCGGCGATCAGGATAACATCGGCATGTGCTTTGGCGACGCCTGCGGCGATAGTACCTACGCCTGCCTTTGAAACCAGCTTCACATTGATACGTGCCGCACGATTAGCATTCTTAAGGTCGAATATGAGCTGCGCTAAATCCTCTATCGAATAAATATCATGATGCGGTGGCGGCGATATCAAACCAACACCCGGAGTGGAGTGACGAACCTTCGCGATCCAGTCATCAACTTTATGACCAGGCAATTGGCCGCCTTCGCCGGGTTTTGCACCCTGCGCCATTTTTATCTGTAATTCGTCAGCGTTAGTAAGGTAATTTGACGTCACACCAAAGCGCGCCGATGCAACCTGCTTGATCGCCGAACGCATGGAATCGCCGTTTGGCAGTTTTTCGTAACGCAATTCATCCTCACCACCCTCACCTGTATTGCTTTTGCCGCCAATGCGGTTCATAGCAATAGCGATTGTGCTATGCGCTTCATGTGAGATAGAACCAAATGACATCGCACCCGTCGCAAAACGCGTCATGATGTTTTCGGCAGATTCAACTTCATCCAGCTTTACTGACTCACGGTGATGTGCAAAATCGAGTAAACCACGTATGGTATAATGTTTTTCGCCCTGCTCATTAATAAGTTTGGCGTAATTTTTATAAGTGCTGTAATCGTTGCTGCGGGTGGCATGTTGTAACAGGTGAACGGTTTGCGGATTGAACAAATGTTCTTCTCCACGGCGTTTCCACTGGTAAATACCACCATCCGGCAATAACCGTTCTGTTGATTTGGAGCCCGAAAACCCTATTTTATGTTTACAAAGTGATTCGCGGGCAATTTCATCAAGCCCCAAACCACCAATACGGGTTACTGCGCCATCGAAATAGCGGTTGACTACTGATTTGTTAATACCCAGTATCTCAAATACCTGCGAACCATGATAAGACTGCAGTGTTGAGATACCCATTTTTGAAAATATCTTCAGCAAGCCATCATTGATAGCTTTTACATAGTTTTTTCTTAATGACTTGTTGTCAAGACTGGTTTCTAAGCTACCGTCATTTTTAATGGTTTCGATGGTAGAAAGCGCCAGGTAAGGGTTAATCGCGGTCGCACCAAAAGCAAGTAAAGTGGCAAAATGGTGAACTTCCCATGCATCTCCTGCTTCCGAAACCAAACCTACAGCACCACGCAATCCTTTGCGCACCAAGTAATGATGCACAGCCGATACAGCCAGCAATGAAGGTATAGGCGCATGTTCGGAGTCGATAGCGCGGTCTGATAATATCAATACTTCAAAACCTTCACCCACAGCATCTTCCGCGTAGCGGCAAAGCCTTGCCAATCCTTTTTCCATGGAACCGGGCATACCGTCGGCCACAAAATAAGTTTGCAGCGTTTTGGCGTGGAACATGCCGGTATCAATACTACGCAGTTTTTCAAGCTCGTGATCAGTCAGGATAGGCTGCTTCAGCACTACGCAATGGCAGTGCATTTTATCCTCATCCAGCAGGTTGCCGTTATTACCAATAAAGGTTGCCAAACTCATTACCAAACGCTCACGTATCGGGTCTATCGGCGGGTTAGTAACTTGCGCAAAAAATTGTTTAAAATAGCTTGACAGATGCTGCGGCTTATCCGATAAAACAGCCAACGGAACATCAGTACCCATCGAGCCAATCGGCTCCTTACCATCAACAGCCATCGGCTTGATGATGGTATCGATATCCTCGCGGCTATAGCCGAATACCTGCTGGTAACGGAACACGGCATCCGCTGATAAACTCGCGAAAGCTAAACGTGGTTCGGCCAGGTCTTCCAATTTTATCTTATAATTATCGAGCCAGGCACCATAAGGCTGGCGCGATGCTATTTGGTGCTTTATTTCATCATCGGTAATGATCTTACCTTTTTGTGTATCGATCAGCAGCATTTTACCCGGCTGCAAACGGCCCTTGCGTAATATGTTCTTTGGATCAAGTGTCAACACACCGGCTTCAGAAGCTGCTATCGCCCTGCCATCTTTTGTAATAACATACCTAAGCGGACGTAATCCGTTACGGTCAAGCAAGGCACCAATTAATTTACCATCGGTAAATGTTAGTGCGGCAGGGCCATCCCATGGCTCCATTAAAGTGGCATGATATTCATAAAATGCCTTCTTGATCGGGTCCATCTGCTCGTTGCCATCCCATGCTTCGGGGACCAGCATCATCATTACGTGTGGTAGTGAACGGCCTGAATGCAGAAGTATCTCGATAATATTATCAAGGCATGCTGAATCCGACTGATTATTATCAATAACCGGGAGCAGCATCTCCATTTCTTCGGCACTGAAATAAGATGAGGCGAACGACTTAACACCCGAATAGAACCAGTTAAGGTTCCCCGTCAGGGTATTGATCTCACCATTATGCGCCAGTAAACGGAACGGCTGTGCCAGTTTCCATGATGGGAACGTATTGGTTGAGAAACGGGAGTGTATCATCGCCAAACCCGAAGTCATACGCGGGTCAGAAAGGTCAGCAAAGTACTGGCGCAACTGGTAAGTGGTCAGCTGGCCTTTATAAACGATGGTTTTGCATGAAAACGACGTAAAATAAAAATGCTCGCCGGCACCGGGGATAGTTTCGGTAATGGTTTTATTAATATATCTTCTTAAAACGTATAGTTTACGTTCAAAATCATCAGCACTCGTAATACGCTGCGGCCTTAAAACAAAAACCTGCTCTACATCAGGCTCAGCCTGGCGGGCGGTTTCGCCTATTACCGATGAATCAACACTCAGTTTACGGTAACCCAGTTTATGCATGCCCAACTTCTCTATCGCATTGGCAATCACCATGCGGCAGGCTTTTTTCAGCGAAGGGTCCTTTGGTAAAAATATCATCCCAACACCATACTCTCCCGGTTCAGGCAGGCTGATTTCCAGGTTTGAGCATTCTTCCATCAAAAATTCGTGGGGTAATTGTATCAAAATACCTGCTCCATCACCGGTTTCCGGGTCACAGCCGCAAGCGCCACGGTGTTCCATATTCTCCAACATGGTAAGGGCATCATCGATGATATGGTTGTCTTTATGGCCATTGATATTGGCTATAAAACCAGTTCCGCAGGAATCGTGTTCAAATTCAGGTCTGTAAAGGCCCTGCTGGGGGCTGTCCGTTTTCTCCATCATTAAGCTCGTCGTTCTAATCTATTTATAAAAGGTGCGCAACACGAAATTACTAAATATATATCTTTATTGTAATATATTCAGTAATTTTTCGAATTATGTTAAAAACTATTATATCTGCAATATAAATTTTGTGATTTTGTTAATAAATTTATCAAAATTATATGATTTTAATAATTCGATATGCACATTTAATATGCCTGCATAACAATTAAATCCTTAGTTACTGCATCGCACGATTAAAGTTTGTGTAAAAAATACACTATGGCCGATAATTTTTGAATTGTTACCTTTGTATCGATGAATATAACACCCGCTAAAAACAAAGCGATTTTCCTTGACCGCGACGGCGTACTGAACCAGGAGATGGGCGGCTATGTATGTAAACTTGAAGACTTTCATGTCCTCGAGCAAAATATCGAACCTTTAAAAACCCTGCAGGATAAAGGCTACCTGTTAATAGTAGCCACTAACCAGGGTGGCTTAGCCAAAGGCTGGTATAGCGAAGAAGAGCTTGCCCGGATGCATAACCAGTTAAGAGAAATCTACAAAGCACATGGTGTTGAGTTTACTGATATATTCTATTGCCCGCACCACCCGGATTTTACCGGCGACTGTGATTGCCGCAAACCTAAACCGGGGTTGTTACTGCGCGGAATAGCCAAATACAATATCGACCCTGCCCTATCCTATTTTATTGGTGATCGCGAGCGCGACGTTGAAGCCGGAACTGCGGCAGGCGTAAAAGGAATATTAATTGATAGCGACCAGCCAATTAGTGATGTACTGGATTTGATTGCGTGACGCTGGTTGAAGTGGTTAAACTGGTTGTATTAGTTGAAGTGGTTAGAATTAATTAAATTGTACAACCTAAAACTATTATAACCAATACAACTTTTACAACTAATACAACCCTTACAACTATAAATGAACCTTAGAAGATATATTACTAACCTTGATTCACTAATAGCAGCCTGTATCGGTTTTTATGCGATCTATCTTTATACGGCTTATAGTGGCGTAGGCCTTTCGCCCGACTCGCTGATGTACGCCAGCGCTGCCGACAGTTTCCAGGCGCATGGCAACATGAAAACTTTTACCGGTGGTACCATTACTTTTTTCCCGGTGTTTTACCCGTTCTTCCTGGGTGTCATTCAATTTATTTCGCGGCTAAATGCGATCGAGGCAGGGGCAATGATCAACCGATTCCTGTTTGCGTCGGTGATATTTACCAGCGGCTGGATCATGGAGCGTTTTATTTCGCACAGCCGTATTTATAAATGGGTTATACTGATCGCAATAATCGTAAGTCCGGGCCTGCTGGAGATCTATTCCTTTTTATGGTCGGAGACGCTATTCATATTAGAAGTACTGTTCTTCATTATCGCCTTCTGGAAATATTGGCACACACATAGCCTCAAAGCGTTGATCATCGTAGCTGTTATTACCGCAATAAGCTGCATAACACGTTATGCGGGGGTAACTATTATAGGCACAGGCGGTCTGTTACTTTTATTGGATAACGAATTGCCTATTCGCAAAAAGATTGGCCATATATTATTGTATGGATTTATTTCCATCTCCTTGTTGGTAACCAATCTGGTGGTTAACAGCCTGGCAACCGGGTTAAGCACCGGCACGCGGGAACCATCTATTACGCCATTCAGCAAAAACCTGTATTATATTGGTACAGTATTATGCGATTGGGGAAACTTAAATATCGGCAAGATAGCCTACCCCTACGCGGCACTGATCACTTCCATCGTGTTAATAACGCTGATATTAGTGCTGGCCTGGAAAGCGTGGAAACGCCGCATCAACAGTTATGAGAATATTGTAATTGCCTTTGCGTTGGTTTACGGGCTCTTTATTGTGATAACGGCAAGTATCTCGCGTTACGAAACCATTAACAGCCGGCTGCTATCGCCCATGTTTATCCCATTGCTCATTTCCCTTACCTGTTGGGTGCCCGACGTGCTGCGTTTAGTGCATTCAAAACCTGTAAAATATTCACTTGCTGGTATTGCAGTGGTAATGATGCTGGCTTTTGAATACTTTAACTCAAAAGCCGACTACCAGCGCTGGGATGATGAAAACGACTACGGTGTACCCGGTTACAGCGATGATAGCTGGAACAAGTCGGAATTTGTGGTTTACCTGAAAACACACCGGTTCTTATTTAAACCAGGCGTGCCGATTGTATCTGATGCCAATGAAGCGGTATACCTGTTTACAGGGATGTCATCGGAGCTTGTACCCCACAAATACTTCCAGGCTGATGTGAATAAATTTTACGCCCGTAAACACTTTTATGTTATCTGGTTCGATTCCTTATATAATAGTGAACTGGTGAATCTGAAGGATATTATGGCGCACAAAAAGCTAACAAAACTTGGCGGCGTGCAGGACGGTGAGGTTTATTTGTGCGACGAGAAGTAGCAGAATAAAATACTCCAAAACAATGTTTAAAGCTGAATTTTACATATAATATTTTGTTTTATTAAATAAACTCTATATTTGCAGCACTTCTTCTATAGCTTAACTATACAAAAAATGAACGGTTACAGGCTACATCATCTTCATCTGCACCATCGCCACCATATGGCGACAAGATAATGTACGTTTCTACGCGAAACAACAACCCCCGTTTAGTTTATAGCTTAAAAAATCATTTGTGAAAACACTTAAAATAGCCATCCAGAAATCGGGTAGGCTCAACGAAAAATCAGTAGAATTACTGAAAAATTGCGGCCTAAATTTCGAAAATTATAAGAGCTCGCTCATATCTCCCGTATCCAATTTCCCGCTTGAAATACTCTTTCTTCGTGATGATGATATCCCCGAATATGTACAGGACGGCATCGCTGACCTGGGTATCGTTGGCGAAAACGTCATACAGGAAACCGAGGTTAAAGTAAGCTACCTGCAAAAGCTTGGCTTCGGGAAATGCTCATTAAAAATAGCTGTTCCAAATACTTCGACCATCCAAAACGTCACCGAACTCAACGGGCAGTCGATTGCTACCACTTACCCGGTTATCTTAAAAAAGTTCCTTAAAGAAAAAGGTATTAAGGCTGATATCCGGACCATTTCGGGCTCGGTGGAAATATCACCTGGTTTGGGACTGAGTCACGCTATTTGCGACCTGGTATCTACCGGAGGCACGTTAAAAAGCAACGGTTTAAAACCCTTTGCCGATGTGATGACCTCCGAAGCGGTATTGATAGGCCGCAAAGGCAGTGAGCACGAGGATCTGATTAAAGAACTGATACAAAGGGTGCAATCAGTATTGCGTGCCAAGGAAACGAAGTATGTGGTATTGAATGTAGAAAAAATCCATTTGCCGGAAATAATCAAACTACTGCCTGGGGTAAAAAGCCCGTCAGTGGTTCCATTGGCCGAGGGAGACTGGGTCGCGGTACACACGGTTATACCTGAGCGCGATTTCTGGGACAGGATCAGTCAGTTAAAAAAGGCCGGGGCGCAGGGCATTGTAGTAATGCCTATTGAGAAGATAATACTTTAGTGGGTTGGACAAGGTCATGAAGACATACAACTATTCAGACTTAAGCAAAACAGATATCCAGAAACTGGTTCAGCGTAATGCGGACCCGGCGGAAGAGATACGCGCTGTGGTGGAGGATGTGATTCAAAACGTCCGCACCCATGGCGATAAGGCTCTGTATGAGTACGCTGCAAAGTTTGATAAAGTTGAGTTGAAAAGCCTGGTTATTGGTAAAGAAGAATTCGTCGAATTAGCCTCTACCCTACTTCCTGAGCAAAAACAGGCCCTGCAAACGGCTTACGATAATATTTATAAGTTCCACAAAACACAGGTAAAAACTGAGGACAAGGTAGAAACCATGCCCGGCGTAACCTGCTGGCGCGAATTGAGGCCGATCGAGAAAGTTGGGCTTTATATCCCCGGCGGAACGGCGGTTTTACCAAGCACTTTTTTAATGTTGGGCATTCCGGCAAGGATAGCAGGCTGTCATGAAATTGTGGTTTGCTCACCACCGCAAAAAGATGGCAAGGTGAACCAATATATTGCCTTTGTGGCGCAATTACTGGGAATTGAAAAAATATATTTAACTGGTGGTGCACAAGCTATTGCCGCTATGGCTTACGGAACGGAAACCATTCCGAAAGTTGATAAGATATTCGGGCCGGGAAACCAATACGTAACCAAGGCTAAAACTATTATACAATCGACTACCAATACGGCAATCGATATGCCTGCGGGCCCGTCGGAAGTATTGGTTATTGCTGACGAAAGCGCAGTGCCGGAGTTTGTCGCTGCCGATCTGCTGGCACAGGCGGAGCATGGTATAGATAGCCAGTCGGTTTTGGTTACGACTTCTCCTGATTTTGCTGAAAAAGTAATGTTGGAATTGGATAAGCAATTGCCTGTCCTGCCACGTGCTGAAATCGCCGGAAAGGCAATTGATAACTCCTATGTTATTGTGGTCAATAATTTGAATGAGGCGATGGAATTCAGCAATGAATACGCGCCGGAGCACTTGATATTGGCGACTTCAAAATGGCAGGATATTACAGGTAAAATCATCAACGCCGGTTCTGTATTTTTAGGAAATTTGACACCGGAAAGCGTTGGAGATTATGCTTCAGGAACCAACCACACCTTGCCTACAAGCGCTTATGCGAAGGCATATTCAGGTGTGTCGGTGGATTCATTTGTGAAGAAAATCACCTTTCAGCATATTACGCCGGAAGGTATTAAAAATATAGGACCGACGGTGGAGATTTTAGCAGAACTGGAAGGATTAGACGCGCATAAGAATGCGGTTACAGTTAGAACGGAAAAATAAGGTGAAAACATTAAAGTATTTGATATTGCTACTGCCTCTTATTGCTTGTCATAACGACAAAGGCAAAACAGTTGCTATAAAATCAGATACAATCAGAACTATAGTTGAGGCGTCAAAAAAGGACACTTCCTTTAAGCCTTACGCGATTGCAATAAATTATTTAGTAACTGATACTGGTTATTATGATGCGGGAATAGGCGATGGCGCTTATGCAGTTATTAAATTGAACAACAAATTGGTCGATACGATAGACCTTGGATATGGAATGAATCGCATAGATTCAAGCGTGTATTTGTACTCCATAATTGTTGGTCTCGGACCTGCAGATAAAGGTATCGCAGATCCAAAGTACAAAAAATCTATTAATGCAGCCTGGGGCAAGTATATGATAGTCGAGAACGGCAAGAAAGAACAACTGAATAAATTGACCCCGGGTGTTGATGATTACTTTTCCTCACCGAGTATAATTGCCAATAAAATATATTACTGGCAAATAAAAAGACTTGACTCAGTTGGGGGAATAAGCGTTTCGGCTGCTGTTTTTAACCCAAAAACGAATAAAACAATCAGTCATTATTTACAAAATGATGTGTTAGACACCGACGATAGTGGGCATTTCCAGCTACCATACTTAAAGAACGATACTATTTATTTTGAAGCACTTGGCAAACTGATGAAGTTTTCGAAAGAGCTTAAAGCTTATAATTAAATGTTTAACATCAATAACCTCCTACGCGAGAACATCAAAACCCTTAAACCCTATTCATCCGCCCGCGATGAGTACCAGGGCGAGGCCAGCGTGTTTTTGGACGCGAACGAAAATGCCTTTGGTTCACCATTGGAGCAGAACTATAACCGTTATCCTGATCCACTGCAGTACCAGGTAAAGCTGCGTTTAAGTGAGATCAAAGGTGTTCCGCCGCGCAACATATTTTTAGGTAACGGCAGTGATGAGGCTATTGATATCTTATTCAGAAGCTTTTGTAACCCTGGTGTGGATAACGTGATCCTTGTCCCGCCTACTTATGGCATGTACGAGGTATCGGCCAACATTAATGATATCAGGATCAAACGAGTTCCGTTGACCGAAGACTATCAACTGAATATAGAAGGCATTGCGGAAGCAATAGATGAACACACCAAGCTGATATTTATCTGTTCTCCCAATAACCCTACCGGCAACTCGATGAACCGGGATGACGTGCAAACTTTATTGGCCAATTTTGATGGTTTGGTTGTGGTGGATGAGGCATATATCAATTTCAGTCGCCAAAAAACCTTTATACAGGAACTAACCGAGTATGCCAATTTAGTGGTGCTACAAACGCTATCGAAAGCATGGGGATTAGCCGGTCTTCGTGTGGGAATGGCCTTTGCCAGCGAAGAGATCATCGAAGTAATGAATAAGGTAAAACCCCCTTATAATGTGAACGAGGCTTCGCAGCAATTGGCACTTAAAGCTTTACAGAATATTGACCAGGTAAACAACTGGATAAAAGAAACTTTGGTGCAGCGCGATAAATTGGTGCTTGAGTTAAAAGATTTTGATTTTGTGCTGGATATCTACCCCTCTGACGCTAATTTTATCCTGGTGAAAACGACTGACCCGAAAGGCATTTATAAGTTCCTGGTAGATAAGGGTATTATTGTGCGGGATAGGTCAAAAGTTGAATTGTGCGAGGGCTGTTTGAGGATTACCGTCGGCACACCGGATGAAAACAAAACATTACTGCAAACTTTAAAGGATTTTAAATGAGCGCACCCAAAAAGATACTTTTTATTGACCGCGACGGCACGCTGATACTGGAAACAGCTGATGAGCAAATAGATTCGTTTGCCAAACTGGAATTTTATCCGGGGGCGCTCACATACCTGCCCAAAATAGCCAAAGAACTGGGCTACGAATTGGCAATGATAACCAACCAGGACGGTTTGGGAACAGCTTTATACCCCGAAGAATCGTTTAATGCGATTCAAAATTTCGTAGTGAAAACTTTCGAAAACGAAGGCGTTACGTTTTCCGATTTTCATATCGACAGGACTTTCCCAAAAGACAGCGCCCCAACCCGCAAACCGGGTACGGCATTGCTAACCAAATATTTCGATGTAGAAAAATACGACCTTAAAAATTCTTACACCATTGGCGACCGGAAGAATGATATCCTGTTAGCCAAAAATTTGGGTGCGAAAGCGATCTGGCTTAATGATGGGTCGAATTTAGGGGGCAGTGAGTTCACTAAAGAACAGCACGATGCGCTACATGAAACCATCGCATTAGAGACCACCGACTGGCAAAAGATATACGAGTTTTTAAAACTGGGCGAACGTGTTGCTGAACATCGTCGCTCTACCAAAGAGACCGATATTTATATCAAAGTAAATTTGGATGGAAAGGGCGAGGCTAAAATATCAACCGGTTTGCATTTTTTTGACCATATGCTGGAGCAAATAGCCCGGCACGGAAATATTGATCTTGAAATAATCGCTAACGGCGATCTGCATATCGATGAGCACCATACCATTGAGGATACGGGTATCGCTTTGGGCGAACTTTTCGCGAAGGCGTTGGGCGATAAAAGAGGTATAGAGCGTTATGGATTCTGCTTGCCGATGGACGATTGCCTGGCACAGGTGGCACTTGATTTCGGCGGACGTAACTGGCTGGTTTGGGACGCAGAATTTAAACGTGAGAAAATAGGCGAAATGCCTACGGAGATGTTTTTCCATTTCTTCAAATCGTTTTCTGATGCTTCCAAATCCAACCTAAATATAAAAGCCGAAGGGCAAAATGAGCATCACAAAATTGAGGCAATATTTAAAGCCTTTGCCAAAGCCATAAAAATGGCGGTAAAACGTGATGCGGATAAAATGGTTTTACCGAGCACTAAAGGGGTGCTTTAGAATCAAAAGTCAAGAACCAGGAATCAAGACAAATAAATCTTGGCTCCTGGTTCTTGATTCTTGACTCCTAATGAAATGATAGGCATAATAAGATACGGCGCCGGAAATATTTTTAGCTTAACTGCTGCTTTAGAGCGGTTAGGCATAGCATATGGCATGATAAATAGTGAAGCAGATTTCGAACAGTTTGACCGCTACATTATCCCCGGAGTAGGACACGCCGGCGCTGCTATGAACAAGCTGGTACAAAGCGGAATGGTGGATAAGATCAAATCGCTGCAAAGGCCAACCCTGGGTATCTGCGTAGGTATGCAGTTGCTTACCTCTTATTCGGAAGAAGGCGATGCTAACCTATTGAATATCTTCCCGATAAAGACTTTAAGGTTCGCGGATAGTAGCGAATACAAGGTGCCTCATACCGGTTGGAACCGAATTACAGAAGAGCTGGACAGCCCGCTTTTTAAAAATATTCCAACCGGATCACACTTTTACTTTGTACATTCATACTTTATTGAGTTTAACAAGGCATATACTTTGGCATCAACCGATTATAGTACAAAGTTTTCGGCATCAATTTGGAAAGATAATTTTTACGGCGTGCAGTTTCACCCGGAAAAATCGGGAAGGTATGGAGAACAATTGTTAACTAATTTTTCAAACTTATAAACAGACATGTACATAATACCGGCTATAGATATTTTAAATAAAAAGGTTGTAAGGCTACGCGAGGGTGATTATCAGCAAGTGACCGAATATGATGTTACCCTGGAAGAAATGATAGAAAAGTACCAGTCTTACGGTACCGATTTCATTCACATCATAGACCTTAATGGTGCTAAAAATGATTTCAGTAACCAGGAGTACCTGTTTGATGTCATCAAAAAAACCGATATGAAAGTGCAATACGGCGGCGGCGTACGCAGTATTGATAAAGTTAAAGAGTTGATCGATGCAGGGGTTCACAGGGTTATCGTAGGTACACAGGCAATTACCAACCCAAGTTTTTTGGGAGAGCTTGCAGAGGAAATTTGTGGTAAGGATAAGTGTTCTGACCAGGTAGTAGTTGCAATAGACGTGCTGGATGAAGTGATCAAATACTCGGGCTGGATGGAAAGTTCACCAATCAAGCTGATGGACTACGTTGATAAATGCCTGCAATTGGGCTTTTTCAGGTTTTTGTGTACGGATATTAATAAGGATGGCAAATTGGGTGGCGCAGGCGTCGATCTTTACCAGAAACTGCTTGACCATTCGCCTTTTATCAAATTGATTGCTTCGGGTGGCGTGAGTTCCATGAAGGACATCATGCAACTGAGCAAAATAAAGGTAGAATCCTGCGTAGTTGGTAAAGCTATTTATGAAGGACATATCACTATCGAACAGGTTCAAAACTGGAACCTAAAATCATTAATTTCTATATAATTTGTCATTGCGAGGAGGAACGACGTGGCAACCTCGTCGCCGTGCTAACGAAGAGGTTGCCACGCTACGCTCGCAATGACAAAGTTTAACAGCCATGCTCAGTAAAAGAATTATTCCTTGTTTAGACGTAAAAGACGGACGAACTGTCAAAGGCGTCAACTTTGTCGACCTGCGTGATGCCGGCGACCCGGTTGAACTTGCGTGGAACTACTCGCAGCAAGGTGCGGATGAATTGGTGTTTTTAGATATAACTGCAACGCACGAGCGCCGTAAAACGATGGTTGAACTGGTGAAGGCGGTAGCACGGCAGATCAATATACCTTTTACCATCGGCGGCGGAATTAACGAGATCGCCGATGCCGATGCCCTGCTTAACGCTGGAGCAGACAAAATATCTATCAATTCGGCTGCTGTACGTAACCCCGAATTGATAGATGAACTGGCAAAAGCGTTCGGGGTGCAATTCGTGATTGTTGCCGTGGATACAAGGCGCGTAGGTAATCAAAACCTGGTGCATTTGAACGGTGGCCGCATCGCAACAGAAAAGGAAACTTTTGACTGGATATTGGAAGCTGAAAGTCGTGGTGCAGGTGAGATATTACTCACCTCAATGGACCATGATGGCACTAAAGGCGGGTTTGACAACATATTTTTGAAAAAGGTAAATGATGCCGTGCATATCCCGGTAATCGCCTCGGGCGGTGCGGGCTCGGTGCAGCATTTTGTGGATGTGTTTGAAAAAACCAATGTAGATGCTGCTTTGGCGGCATCTGTTTTTCATTACGGCGAGATCCTGATTCCTGATCTGAAGGAGATTTTAAAGCAGCATAATATTGAGGTAAGACAACAATGAATATAGATTTTGATAAAAGCGACGGATTAGTTCCGGTCATCATCCAGGACGAGCAAACGCTTGAAGTGCTGATGCTGGGCTATATGAACCGCGAGGCTTATGATAAAACCGTTGACGAAAATATCGTGACGTTCTTTTCGCGTTCTAAAAACCGCTTGTGGACCAAAGGCGAAACCAGCAGTAATTTCCTGCACGTAATAAGCATACATGAAGATTGCGATAATGATACCCTGCTCATCAAGGTAAAAGCCGACGGCCCAACTTGCCATACTGGTGCACGGAGCTGCTTTAAAACAGAGTATAACCAGAACTTCATCCTGCAATTAGAACAAATTATTGGCGACAGGTACGATCATCCCCAGGAAGGCTCTTATGTAAATAAATTACATCAAAAGGGTCTGAATAAGATCGCACAAAAGGTAGGAGAAGAAGCCGTTGAAACCGTGATTGCAGCCTTGGCACAAACTCAAGCTGATATGATAGATGAAACATCCGACCTCGTTTTTCACCTGTTAGTGTTGCTTCGCGAAAAAGGCTTGAGTTTGGATACGATAGCTAAGAATTTAGAGGAAAGACATAAGTAGATTTGTTCATGGATCATGGTTCATAGTTCGTGGTAGTACCAAATTGGCTATGAACTATCAACCGTTAACTATGAACCAAAAATGATCACAGCAGAAAAAATAGCAGAGCTTACTGGTCACGGCAACCCGATTTTCACATTGGAGCTTTCTCAAAAGCCTGGTATCCTGTTTACCGGCGGCAACGATAAGGGCCTGGTGGAATGGAACCTGAAAGACAACACTTTTATAAAAGTGTTGTTCCCTGTTGCTGCATCTATTTACGCTATACATGGGCCTGTTGGGCGTCCGCTGCTTTTTACTGGCTTGCGGAATGGCGATGTTTTAGTTTTTGATTTTATCGAACAAAAAATCATTAAAACATTAAAGCATCACGGTGCCCCGGTATTCGATATTAATTCAGCCAATAAAAAGAACGAGCTTTTGGTTGCTTCCGAGGACGGCCATGTATCGGTATGGAGCCTGGAGACGCTGGAACTAGTTTATACGATCAAAGTATCTCACGATACGGTCAGGTGCATCAGCGTATCTCCTGACGAAAGATTTGTAGCATTTGGGTGCAGGGATAATTCAATAAGAATTTACGAACTGGCAGACTATTCGCTGTATAAGGTATTAAACGGTCACAACATGCCTGTTTTTACTGTGCAATTCTCACCTGATGGTTCCTATTTAGCATCCGGGTCCCGCGATGCCCAGGTGAAGATCTGGGACAGCCCCACCTTCGCAGAAATTAAAAGTTTACCAGCTCACCTGTTTGCGGTTAATCATATTTCTATCCATGCCACAAAACCCTATTTCGCTACTGCGAGTATGGACAAAAGCATCAAAATATGGGGAGCCGACGATTTTAAACTCTACAAAGTTCTAAGCCGCGAAAAAGGCTACGACGCCCATAAACTATCAGTTAATAAAATCAGCTGGAATGGCGATGAACTGATTTCGGTAAGCGACGATAAGCGCATCATTATGTGGCGGTTATCGCTCGACTAATAAACCTCCTAAAAATCGACCTCCATAACGTTGTAACAAATTGATTACCAATTATTTCAGTTGAAATAACCATTTTATTTCATTGAGTTACAACACAGTAAAACTTAGTAGATAAGGTATCGCAACTTTCGCCGAAACCCCTCCGTAAAATAGTCAACAGGTTCTTGGGTGCCCCTATCTCAATTAACCATAAGTTACATCTATCAACTTATTTATTTGTCTATGCTACGTCTTCAATTCACAGCCTTTAAATACTCAGTCTTAACCGATTATGGAAAATACATTTACTTTACCACGCATCCTTTTTAGGATATTCATTATAACGACAGCGATAATCCTGTCAGGTAACGCAGCTCATTCACAAGCCACTTATTACGATACTTATGCATTCCGCATACCACTAACAACCAATAATGCATCATTAGGTATTGCCACCGACCAAACAAATTTCGTGGCATTGCTTAAAGTAGTAAGCCCAAATTTTGTGGCGGGTCCCTGTTCAAACCTAACCGGCGGATCTACATCAGTTCCGCCCTTTGCTATTATTGACAGCGCTTACTCAACAGCCACCGAACTTAATTACCAGATAGAAAGCTGGGACACCGCAACAGGTACGATATACTTTTGGGTAAAAGTGCCTACGCTGTATAAGACGGGCTCGCCAAATGGTAACAATAAATTTTACGTGTATTTTGGCCCGACCGGGGCTACAGCCGTTTCGCATACCACTGCCTGGCAAAAACTGACCTGGAGCAACGTTACTGCGGCAGCAGGTATTACCTACGGGGGTGTATACCACTTTAATGAGGACCCAGCCGGCGCTGCCCCGCAATTTGCCGATGGTACAGTGAACAGCAATGACGTGTCAACGGTCAGCACAGGTAGTGTAACACAAAATACATCATCCGAGATCGGAGCCGGGATCACCTTATCGGCGACATCTGTTATGGCTATTGGCGTAACCGGGATGCCAAATACACAAAGCGACCAATCTCTTTCTCTATGGGCAAGCTATCCGAGTACTCCGCCGCATACGGCAAATTTTATAGTGCTCGAAAACAGCACCAACCCGGCTTTAACCGGTAACGGTACCCAATTGGGTGTACTGGTAGAACCTGCGGTTACGCCATTGCCACGTGTACAAACGTGGAGATGGGCCAATAGAAAAACACCCCTCGTTCAGTACGGTACAGCACCAAGCATAAACGTATGGCACCACTATGCGTACACTTATAAGGCGTCAACCAATCAAAGCTGGCTTTATATCGATGGCGTATTAGTCACCGGGCCTACTTCCGATGCTGCGAATCCCCCTTTCTCGGGTACGGTAGACATGGTTTCATTTGGAGATTATATCAATAACCAAATACCTACCGGTCCTCATATCGTAGGCGGACAAAGCTACACCGGCACCATGGACGAGGCCCATATCATTGGCGCTACGCTTGCAGCTGATTGGGTGAAAGCCGAATATGTAAATCAAAGCACGGCCTCGACTTTTACCACGGCTGGGTCCATGCAAACTAACTCGGCGAGAGCTTCGCTTGTTGCGGGTTATTTAGTTTATACCTGGAAAGGTTTAAGTACCGACCCTACCGCAGCGACCAACTGGAACAACACCACTTCTGGCGTAACCAATGAAGCGCCTGTGAATGCAAATGTGAACTGGGTTATTCCTGCCGGTTTAACTAATTATCCTAAATTGACAACAAGTACAGGTTGTTATGGGATAACAATTGGTTCGGGTGCTTACGTTAATTTAAACGGATTTACTTTAAGCGTGGGTTGTAATATCTACAACAGCAGCGGCGGACAAATACTTTACAATAACAGTAATAATTCAGTCATTAACTGGAATGGCTCACTTGCTAATCAATATTATTACGGCACAAATACAGCGCTTACCGCTGAGCTTGGCGGAATGACTATCAATAACTCGGCCGGCGGTACTATCAATCTCACCGGTGGCCCTGTGGATATTTTCAGCCAGGTTACTATGACAAAAGGCAGCCTGGTTATTGGTTCGTCACCGGCATCATTTACGTTAAAGAGTTCTTCGACGCAAACCGCCAATTTTGGCGCTATACCTTCAGGTAGCAGCGTTACCGGAAACATAACTGTTGAACGCTTTGTAAAAGGCAGCTACCCTACAGACCTTTCAAAACGGGGTTACAGGTTAGTATCCTCGCCTATTTATACCGGTACAGTTGGTGGCAACAATGTGTTTGATTTAACGTACCTGGCCAATAGCGCCATAATTACAGGCCCGGCCGGCGGCGGTTTTTTTAGTGTCGGGAACCCATCAACTTATATATATCGCGAAGACATCTTGCCAAGCGACGCCAATTTTACAACAGGTGATTACAAAGGCGTAGCCGCTATTAACAATACGCCATCTTACAACATCGGCACACAAAAATGGCTTACTATAGCGAACATAAATGATACCACGATTAACCTGACCGTAGGTAACGGTGTTTTGTTCTTTTTTAGGGGCAATAAAACGCTATCTAACGGAAGCACGGGTGGTTTAAAAACCTCGTTACCTTACAATTACCCCGAAGACGTCACCTTTACCAATACCGGCACCATAAATACGGGTACGGTAAACGTAAAACTATGGTACAGGCAGAATAATTTTCTGGGCTATACCAACGACCCTCTGCTTGCCAATGCGGCTGTAAGGGGCTATTGCTTAGTGGGCAATCCATATCCATCAACGCTAAACTGGGAAAAATACAACAGGAACGGCACGGTCGCAAATTCGTCTCTATACGGCGGGGGCGGCTTAGCGTCAACCATTTATATGTTTAACCCCACAAACAAACAGTATGAGGCTTATATGCAAAAAGCATCAGCTATAACTACGGCGGATACAACAACCAATCTTGACCCGGGTACAGCAGTGGGTTCGGCAAGTAATATGATTGCAAGTGGCCAGGGCTTTTTTGTAAGAGCAAGTTCGGCAACACAAACGCTATCGTTCCGTGAAACGGCAAAAACAACCGCACAACCGAGTAGCGCTAAGCTGAATCTGCTGATGGGTCGTCCGATTGCAACAAATACCCCCGAAGAACCCCTGATAAGGCTGCAAATGCTGGCCGATTCAATTAATACAGATGAGATTGTTGTACGATTGAATGATGGGGCAAGTACCGCCTATTCAGATAAAGAAGATGCTGCAGATATGGGCGGGATAGCCCCTGAAGTAAGCCTGTCGGCGCTTTCGAGCGATAGTGTTAAGCTTTGTATCAGCCGGTTGCCTTTCCCAAGGAAAACGGCACAGATCGTACCGCTTTTTGTGGGCGCCCATGCTACGGGCCAATACCAGTTAAAATTAACCCAACTGGCAAATTTGCGCCCTATTTACGAGATATGGCTTAAAGATGGCTTAGCCCATGATTCTGTAAATATGCATCCAGGAACGGTTTATAATTTCGATATCGACCTTACCAACCCGGCTAGCTTTGGGTGCAATCGTTTTCAACTGGTTATTGACCAAAACCCTGACCTTGCTCTGCGCTTATTGAGCTTTGAGGCCGCAAAATCAAACGACGGTTCACTTCTAAGCTGGAAAACGAAAGACGAATACAACACTACGACGTTTTATATTGAACGCAGCACAGATAAGGGCGAAACTTTTCAACCTATCGGTAGCGCGCAGGCTACCGGAGCAGGAAGTTATAACCTGGTAGACAAGTACCCTGTTACCGGAGAAAATCAATACAGGTTAAAACTATTTGATATTAACAGCAATATTACTTACTCAAATGTTGTCTCACTTGTTTATACTGTCGGCCGGAAGAATGTTGTCACTAACATCAGCATTTATCCTAACCCTACCAGTGCGGCTATTAACCTGACCATAGGTGAAGATTCTTTTACCAACTTTAGAAAAGCCGGTTACGATATTAAAATTGTAAACTCATCCGGTATGGTGGTAAAAGAAGGTAAAGCCGAGCAATCGATGTGGCATGCTAATATAGGCGATTTGCGGCCGGGCACTTATTTGGTGCAGGTTACAAACAGCCATGATAAAAACCTTGTGGGGACGGTGAGTTTTGTAAAAGACTAATTATTTATGCCCGTTTACCAGGCGCTTAATTATCCTGAGTTTGTGAGTGTATCTGTTTTGCTCTTCAGAATAGATACCCTCACTATCAATTCTGTCAATTTTCACGCGGCCAGAGGCGTGTATAATTTGCGAGGTATTAAGCATAATGCCTACATGCGTGATGCGCCCCTCCTCGTTCTCAAAAAATGCGAGATCGCCTAATTTGGCTTCAGAAATAAAATCGACGGTTCTGCCTTGTTCGGCCTGCATCCAGGCATCCCTGCGCAAATGGATACCCTGCAATTTGAACACGGCTTGCGTAAAGCCCGAACAATCGATACCATAATGCGTACGGCCTCCCCAAACGTAAGCTGTATTAAGGAACGATTTGGCCGTTATATCCAGGGGCTCGGTCTCACCTATTTCGCCAATAATTTCAAACTTTTCGTTATTAATATGGCATGTAGTGCCTTTCAGAAACACCAGCGCACTGCCAACCGGCAAATAAAGCACCGTATTATCGGGCTTTTTCCATGCCTGCGTTACCGCACGATATGTAATTGGGGGTGTAATTTGACTAAGACTTTTGTACGCAATATGCCCCAGCATCACAAATTGAAGGCGGCCTATCCATCCTTCGTATTTGTCATAGTCGGTAATAACTCTTGCCCAGCGGTTGGTCCATTCAACAATTTCAAAAGCTTCGCCAAATAATATCTGCGAAACCTGTTCGCTTTTATCATTTGGTTCGGCCCTTAGCGGGATAACTGCCAAATTGCAAATACCATATTCCATTTAGGAGTAAGATTCGGTTTAATAAATTTACGCAACGATAAGTTAAAAATCTCATTAAAAAAAATAGGGGGATGTATAATCTAATACATCCCCCTGTTATAAAGTAAATTCCTTTTATTATTCGTTCATGTGCAGCCACTCTTTTTTGGCCAGCAATTCTTCTTTTGATTCACGTACATCTTCATCATCAACGCAGCAATCAACCGGGCAAACAGCGGCGCATTGCGGCTCATCATGGAAGCCAACACACTCGGTACATTTATCCGGCACGATGTAATAAATATCGTCAGACAACGCAGCCTGTGTTTCTTCGGCATTTAAAGTATTGCCGTCACCGAAGTCAATAAGTCCTTTTAAACCTGTTCCGTCTGAAAAACGCCACGCAGCACCTGCATCATATATTGCATTATTTGGGCATTCTGGTTCGCAAGCCCCACAGTTTATACATTCGTCGGTGATTTTAATCGCCATATCTTCTTAATATCTTATATTCTGATTTACCTTTGCCTTGTTAAATCAAGCGTGCAAATATAACAAAAATTCACTTTAGGGGTTTAAACCCTCACCATTTATATGTCAAATTTTGAAATACCCTACTTAGCCGATGTATTTTCTACGTTAGGTGCACAATTAAGTTACCCGGATGATGAATTAGCAGCGATAATAGAAGATGAGCACCACTATAATGCTTGGTTTACGCCGTCCAGCGTTGAGAAAGCGGTGACATCCATCGGCAAAATGCTGAATAAGAACGATTTACTAAGCTGGTTAAACAAGTACAAAATCAACTCTTCTGCCAATAAAAAGGTCGGGCTGGTGCTGGCCGGTAATATCCCGATGGTAGGTTTTCATGATGTTTTATGCGTGCTGATAACAGGCAACCACGCCATCATAAAAGCATCATCGAATGACGCCAGGCTGATCAAACATGTACTAAACAAACTTGCGGCTATTGAACCCGCATTTGTGAATCAGTATACTTTTACCGAACGGCTGGCCGATTTTGATGCGGTAGTAGCTACCGGGAGTAATAATACTTCACGGTATTTTGAATACTATTTCAGTAAGGTGCCGCATATCATCCGCACAAACCGGAACAGCGTTGCAGTGTTTTGCGGTAACGAAACCAAAGAGCAATTCTATGAGCTGGGGCATGATATTTTTGATTATTTCGGCCTGGGCTGCCGCAATGTTTCCAAGGTTTTTGTGCCGAAATTGTATGATTTTGTGCCTTTTTTTGAAGCGATAGAGCCTTATAATCCTATCATCAATCATCATAAATACAACAACAATTACGATTATAACAAATCCATCTACCTCGTAAACCGCGACAAGCATTTTGACAATGGTTTTTTACTCCTGAAAGAAGATAAAGCAATGGTTTCGCCATTGGCGGTTTTGTTTTTTGAGTATTATGATGATTTGGATTCGTTGCAGGAAAAGCTGAGGGAGGAAAGTGAAAACATCCAGTGTATTGTGAGCGGTGTACCTCTAAAAGTTGATAACCAGGTCGTCAATTTCGGGCAAAGCCAGCAGCCCGCACTGTGGGATTATGCCGATGGCGTAGATACGATGGATTTCTTGACAAAGCTTTAAAATAACGATACCTTTGGAGGGGAGGTAAAAGGCGAAAGGTAAAAACACCTTTAACCTTTGCCCTTTCACCTTTAGGCTTAAAAATGTATATCATAAAAGTAAAAGGCGTAGCCAAAATACCTGATTACGTGCAGTTACGGGACGACCAGTTTACCTTACTTGCCTATTTCAGGGTCGACAGGCCCGAAAAATCGCTGGATAAGGTAGGTTTGGGAGCCAAAACTGAATATATCATGAATATCATCAAGGACCTGCCGTTTGGGCAGATCCTCAAATTAGAACTATAAGAAATGATCGGAAATTCCATAATAAAACTCAGCGGTGTAGATATTTTCCAGCAAAAACACCTGGTATTGTCAGGCGTAAACCTGCATATTGATAAAGGCGATTTTGTGTGGCTCATCGGGCAGACTGGTTCGGGAAAAAGCAGCTTGCTAAAGGTGATTTATGGCGACCTGGGTATTGGCGCCGGTGACGGGCACGTTTGCGGTTTCGAGCTACAAACCCTTGCAACTAAAGATATTCCCTTTCTGCGCCGCAAGCTGGGTATTGTTTTCCAGGATTTTCAATTATTGACCGACCGTACCGTTGAGCAAAATCTGCAATTTGTGATGCAGGCCACTGGCTGGACTGACAAAAAACTCATTTCCGAAAAAACACTCGACGTTTTAGAAAAAGTGGGACTCCGCTCCAAATTGAAAAAAATGCCGCATGAATTATCCGGCGGAGAGCAGCAGCGCGTAGTAATTGCCCGAGCATTGATCAATGATCCCGAGATCATCCTTGCGGATGAACCTACCGGTAATCTTGACCCAGATACTTCCGAAGAAATTGTACTGCTCCTGAAGCAAATCAGCCAATCGTCCAATACAGCTATCCTGATAGCCACGCACGACTATCATATCATTCGTACCTTCCCATCGCGCATTATTAAATGCGAAAACGGCAAGGTATTGGAGGATGTGCAGATAGCGTAATAAGGCGAATTTTTGAGAAATTTATTATTTACTCTTCGATCAAGCTAAAATCTTCTTTAGGCGCTTCACAAACGGGGCAGTTATAGTCGGTCAATTCTTCAAAATCAATTTCTTTATCAATTTCGTTTACACAATCGCCATATATTTTATCGTACCTGGTTAAACAATGATTGCATTGATAAACCGCTGTTTTATGATGTTGCTGACTATTTTCTTCAACAACTTCCACCGGCAAAGTGTTATTACTTTGGATGATGTAAAACTCCCTACAAAGCGCCATTAAGTGTACGCCTAATTCTGATGGTTGTATTTGCTGCAAATAGGTAACATAATCTTTCGAGTTAGGATTGAAATCCCTGGTGTGCAGAATGTCAAATAAATCGTTTGCACCTTTTTTAATAATGATGGAGCCGGTTAAACCCGTTTTGGGTTGTGTTTTGATAGCGAAACAAAGCTGGTAGGTGCGCAGGTCCGCTTCCTCAAACTCGCGCACTAATTGTTGCTTTAGCGCTAAGCCTTCATTACAAATATCTTCTATTTGCCAGTTGAGCTCATTTGCGGCGTGCCGCACATTCAACTGATATTTGCTTAATATAAGCCCCCATTGGTTACGGTCGGCTTGTTCAATGCCTTTTATGATGATCGATTTCCAGGGAGTGGTATATATTTGCCCGATGCGTGTTTTAAGACACAACAAACACACCTCTTTCAAAAAATCGAGCGGGAAAAGCTCATTACGCCGATAGATTCCCAGCCAGTATTTGTTATTGTACTTATTGAAACCTTCGTAATAGGGCAGGTAAAAATCAGGCAGCTTCAGGCCTTCAGTTACAGGCTGAAGTACCGCGCCGCTTTTTTTCAAAAGCATTTTGTAGAACTGCTTCTCATCTACGTTCGTCCGGTCGTAAAACAATGCTTTGTTTTGCAGGATGATCTCTTCTGCAATTTTTGCAATAGCCGGAATGTCGTCAGAATACACGAGCGACGGACAGCAGCAGAGTTTACCGGTTTTTGGGAAACGGATGTATAAATACCAATAATTATTAGTGGCTGATGCAATAAAGTTGATATTTCCACTGAAAAACGGCACAAAAGTTTGCTGATTATCAACCAGGTTTACCTTTAAGCCCGGCTGATGGTCAAACCTATCCAGTATATCCTTGTAAACCCCTTCGCGCAGCCAGCCCTCGTGGTTAAATATCGTGTCCGCTACGTAGGAACTAATGATATTCGGATAGGAATCTGTCGAAATTTCATACTTAATTTCAGCTTTAAGCATATCAAGTTCCATATCCTCAACATAAGCTCCATCGATGCTAAAATATAACTGTTGGCGATTACCAAAACGTATATCCTTAGCACCAGCACTTTCCGCTACCAGTAGTATTTCATACAAGTCGCCTGCTGAAACAAAACCGCCTGGCAAATTTATCTTGACTAGTTCTTTTGATTCCACCGATTATTGTTATTTGATCTCACCGATTAACAAATACTCTTTTAACAAACGTTTTACTTCGGGCCTGCACGAGCCACAGCCCGTACCAGCTCCAGTGGATGCACACAGGTCTTTCATGTTACCACAACCCTCTTCTATCTTCTTTCTGATATTTTCGGTGCCTACGTTATTGCAGCTGCAAACCAATTTACCCAATACCGGGTCGGCTTTATTTCCGCTTCGTAATAATTGCAGCCTCTTCTCACTTAATTCCGTTTTATTGGCAATCAGGTCCTTAAATTCCAGGAATTCACTTTTATCACCTATCAGTATGGCACCCACCAACCTGTCCTGGTGGATAATGCATTTCTTATAATATCGCTTAGCTTTGTCAATAAATACCACCTCTTCATAATCCTCATCATCCGGGCATTCGGGCAAGCCGATACTGCACAGGTCAAAACCATGAATCTTGATGATGTTCATCAATAAGCTGCCCTTATAATAGCTTGCGATGTCGCCATTCAGGTAACCGGAAACTACTTCGGCCTGTTGTTCGGCGGCAGCCGTAATACCATACAAGGCCCCTTCAAACTCAGCTATCTCTCCAATAGCATAAATATCCGGGTCGCTGGTTTGCATGCGCTCGTTTACGATTACTCCCCGGCGGCATTCCAGCCCGCATTCTTTGGCAATTTCAAAATTTGGTGTTGTGCCTATGGCCAGTATCATCGCGTCGCAATTGATCTTGCGGCCGCTTTTCAAACCGATACCCGTTAGTTTCGAACGCCCGTAGTAGAGCTGTACCTCATCGTCATAGTAAATGTCGCAGCCCTGGTCAACCATTTCGGCATGTAGTAACCTGCTGCCCAGGTCGTCCAATTGCCGGTTCAAAAACTTTGATGTACGCTGGATGATGGTGATCTTCACACCCATCTCGCGCAATGAAGCAGCCATCTCTAACCCTAACAAACCACCACCGACAATCACTACATGAGCATCAGTTGGGATGTGTTTTTTGAAATTATCAGCGTCCACACGGTTGCGCATGGTAAATATCCCCGGTAAGGGCGGTACATTTTTAGGAATTGCCGCCCTGCTTCCGGTCGCAACAACTAAAATATCATAAGTTGTTTTTATCCCTCTGGAGTCGGTCACCCGTTTATTGGCGCGATCAATTTTCTCAACGCTCACACCGCGCAGAAGACGGATATTATAAGCAGGTTCTTCATCATCCTTCATTTTTACCAGTTGCTCCCATTGTTGTTCACCGCTGATATAATCCGGTAGCATTACCCGGTTATAAAAAGGGAAGTTTTCCTTGCTGAAGATGGTAATTTCGTCATCTGGGTTAAGCGCGCGGTATGATTTTACAAAACCGTAAGAACCTGCGCCGGCCCCAACGACCACAATACGCTGAAATGGTTTTTTATACTTAACAACGTTTACAGCGCAAAACTTAAAATCGGGTTCCTTTGATATAGGGTCAACCCGGTCCGAGGTCAAATTATTGACGCGATTAAGGTCGCTGCCTAAAATTTTGCCCCAATGCATCGGTAAAAAAACGACGCCCGGCTTTATTTGTGATGTTATTTTAGCTTTGACCTGCACTTCGCCCCTTCGCGAGCTTATTACGGTAACATCACCTTCGGCAATCTTCAAAGCCGCGGCATCGCTGGGGTGTATCTCTATAAACGATTGCCGGTAGTGCTGGTTCAGCTTATTTACCTTACCGGTTTTGCTCATGGTATGCCACTGATCGCGGATGCGGCCGGTGGTGAGTATAAAAGGGAAATCGTTATCCGGCATTTCGCTATGATGCGCATCAGGTACTGCGTGAATAATTGCTTTTTGGGAAGTCGTATAGAAATTCTTATCAGTAAATAAACGCACTGTTCCCTGTTGCGGGTCCTTCTTTTTAAAGGGCCATTGAATACTTTTTTTAGCTTTCAGGATTTCATAGTTCAACCCGCTCATATCCATATTGGTTTTGGCGGTGAGCTTTACATGTTCATCAAAAATTTCAGATGCTCCCGAAAAATTAAATCCTTTATACCCCATCTTCCGTGCAAAGCGACAAATGATCTCGGCATCAGGCAAAGCCTCACCAGGCGCATCAATTATTTTATTTAAATAACTAACCCGGCGTTCGGAGTTGGTCATAGTCCCCTCCTTTTCGGCCCAGGCGGCGGCGGGCAATATTACATCGGCATAGGCCAGGCTTTCGGGCTTATTGCTGATCTCCTGCACCACCACAAATTTGGCCTTTTTCAACGCATCCTCGGCCAAACGCACATTGGGCAAACTGGTTAAAGGATTAGTACACAATATCCATATCGCTTTTAGCCAACCATCATTAAGGGCCTCAAACATTTCTGTCGCCGTTAGCCCGGCTTTGGGATTGATCAATGTACCGCCCCAAAACTTTTGTACTTCATCACGGTGTAACGGATTGTTCAGGTCGCGGTGAGCAGGAAGTAAATTAGCCAATCCACCCACTTCGCGGCCACCCATAGCATTGGGCTGACCGGTTAATGACAGCGGTCCCGAACCAGGTTTACCAATATGCCCTGTGATCAAATTAAGATTTATCAGGCTCAGGTTTTTGTTTACACCTACTGAACTTTGGTTCAAGCCCATTGTCCACATCGAAATAAAGCCCTTTGCTTCTGCGATGTATTTGGCTGCAAGGCGGATATTATCTTCACTTACACCGCATATCCGTACAGATTCTTTAAGGCTTTTTTGAAAGACCAGGGCACTGTACTGCTCAAAGCCTTCGCTGTGATTGCTAACAAAATCAAGGTCGATATCGCCATTTTCTATCAAAACCCTTCCTATAGCATGATTTAGGGTAATATCTGTGCCCGGGTTAAGTTGCAAATGCAGATCGGCAATGCTGCAGGTATCCGTAACACGGGGGTCAACAACAATTATTTTGATATTAGGATTAGCCGTTTTGTGCGCCTCAACCCTTCGCCATAAAATAGGGTGACACCACGCCGGGTTAGCGCCGGTTACGTAAAAGCAATCAGCCAGTTCGATGTCATCATAACAAAGAGGCACGCTATCTTCGCCCAAAGCCATTTTATAAGCTGCAACTGCGCTGCTCATGCATAAACGGGAGTTGGTATCGATATTATTGCTGCCGATAAAACCCTTCATCAGTTTGTTGATGACGTAATATTCTTCGGTAAGGCATTGGCCCGAAGCATAAAAAGCCACCGAATTGGGGCCGTATTTATTGATGAATGTTTTGAAAACAGCGACGGTACGGTCAAGCGCTTCATCCCAGCTAACGCGCTGCATAGGCATACTTTTATTATACCGCATTTGTGGGTATAAAAGCCGGTCGCTTTTGTCATTTACCGTATAATGCAGGTTAAGCCCTTTACTGCAAAGCATCCCGCTATTAACGGGATGCTCTTTATCACCTTCAACCAAAACCTGGCCACTTTTGTCTTTATGGATAAGCACACCACATCCCACCCCGCAGTAACAGCAGGTTGATGTTGAAGTATCGATATGCTTCTTTTTTGTTATCATTTAGTTCTGTTTATCAGGCCATTCCACCTGCTAATACCTCTCCGGTGTCGACACTTTCCTTTGTAGCAACTTGTTTTTGAAACCTTGTAACAAGCACGATAACGGCAACTATAATAACCGTATAGCCGATATAGGTAAATGCCTGAACGTAGGTGATCGTGCTTGATTTGAACAGGAAGCCAAACAGCATCCCGCCAAGATTACCACCGGCGCCTACGATGCCGCTTACCAGGCCTACATTCTTCGTGTTCACAAAAGGCACTATGCCATAAGTGGCCCCGTTTGACATTTTAAGGAACAAGGCAAACGAAAGCATTGATATAATGGCGACCAGCAATGAGCCTGATTGCGCAAATAAGATAAGCCCGCAGCCTTCCAGCAGCAAAACCCCGGCGAGTAATAACCCCTTGCCGCGCATCCCGAATTTGCCGCCAACTTTATCCGATACAATCCCGCCAAGCGCCCGGGCAAAAATGTTCATGAAACCAAATATGCCCGCCCAAAAGCCTGCCGTACTTTGCGAAAGATGGAACGAATCCACAAAGTGAAGAGAAGCTACATTATCAAATGTAATCTCCATACCAAAGCACATGGCATAAGCCATGGTTAGCGCCCAAATGCGCCAATCACTTAAAATAGACCAGTCTGTTTTGGTTTGTTTTTTGGTGTAGCCTATTTCATCATAGTTCCCTTCGGGTGTATCTTTTGTGTATTTATTGTAGAGGTAAGCGATGATGAGCATCATCACTCCCGGCACGATCATTGCAAAGCGCCAGGCTTCGGCTTTGGTATAGCCAAATCCTACGATAGCGGCGAATATCAGCGGCATAACCATATTGGTTACTCCACCACCCAGGTTACCCCAGCCACCGGTAACCGCATTGGCCGTTCCTTTGATATTGGGTGCAAACATCATAGAGGTATGGAACTGCGTGATCACAAACGAAGCGCCGATTACGCCTATCGCTAAGCGAAATAAAAGGAACGAAGTATAATCATGTGCCAGTCCTACAAAAAATACCGGTAACGAGCCGATAAGCAATAACCTGACCGCAGTTTTGCGCGGCCCCCAGGTATCGCAAAGCTTACCGATGATCAAACGGGCTATGATGGTGGCTGCAACGGATGCAATAATGGTATTGCCTACCTGTCCTTTGGTTAAATGTAATTCTGCACGTATAGTTGGCATCAGCGGCGCAAGGCCGAACCAGCCAAAAAAGCACACAAAAAACATAAGCCAGGTGATATGAAAAGTGCGCATCTGCAAACCTTTTGCAGAGAATATGTTGAGTTTAGTGAGTTGATTTTTCATGATTGTTTTCTCCTTATTATTTTATTTGCCAAAAACATAATAGAAAGTTGCCCGGTAAACTAATGTATGATCGGGTGAAACATAGCCAGCAGTTGCCGATGCTCTTTGATCGGTATAATCCACCAGCCAGATATTTGGCGAGAAGTGCACATTTTTTGCGGGCGTAAAATCTAACCCTGCTGTATAAAATTTCTCTTTAGTCGTAGGGCTGTAATTGCCAAAGTTGGTATTGCCTGAATATGAATTAGCGGTGTTAAACTCGGTATCAGGGTTATATCCGTCATACCTGGCAAAGAAACCGAGCTTATTTTTAATGATAGGTCCTTTTACCCAAATGGAAATAGCATTCACTGTTGCATCTTCGGGTAAATTGGTAGTCTTATTGGTCACACCCTGCGCAATTTTTTGAGTATATGCTTCAATACCTATAGTTAGCTTTGGCATAGTATAAGCGGCAAAGCCCTTAAAAATACCGTGTGACTGCGGCCCAATGGCTGAAGTAGCAGGGGCTGTTTTTACATAATCGGCATAGATGTCAACGACGAGCGCTTTATTCAGGAATTTCCCCCAAAGATCACCGTAAAATATCTTATAGAAACCCGTATTGGCATTTGCAGCTGATAAAAGCCCTGCCTGGCTATTATTGCCCACCATAGCCACATACCCGAAGTTTTTAGTAGCCGGGTCAAAAGTACCCTGCAATGCGGCTCCAATATCATACGCGTTTGTTTTGTGAAAATCGGATAATGTCCTTTCGATAAAGCGATAACCCCAAGTCGTTTCTGATAATGAGCTTGGGCCATTTGTGCCCGGCTGATTGACAGAGAACCCGGGTGTACCCATTTCTCCAACAACTAAATCGGTGCCATTCCAAAGATTGCCATATCGTAAGTTGAAATTCTTGATATAGAAGGCCATTTTGTTGTCCGCCAGGTTGTCGCTGTTAGATATTGTTGTTGCACCCGAAACCGCAGTATTGGCATTTGGCTCTGATGCCAGCAAGACTTCGGCCCTGAACTTTTTGGTTATTTCATAATCGTAACCCAGATATATCCTCCGAAACTGGAACGCATTACGATAAGTAGGCACGCCGCTATAGTTCGTTTCGGCACCACGACCTGTCGCAGCCGGTGCGCCTGTTGCTGCCACAATGTTTGCATCTGCGTGGGCAGTGTAATAGAAGTCACCGAAAGCAAAGCCCCATAATCTTCTTACAGGTTTCCAGGTGGTGTCCGTTTCGGTTGGTTTTGCGGTTGTTGTTTTTTCCGAAGGTGGATGTTCTGATTTTAGAACAGCATTGGCGTAAGTTACCTGCGGATTTGCGCTTAATGTTTGTGCGTTGGATAAATTAGCAACAAAACATGATGAGAATAATAGAATTAGCGCAATTGTGTATTGGTTTGATACATTTTTGTACATTTGAATTGGTTTTTTTTGTTAAAGCGATAAAAACTGTTTAACCCTGCCCGGGAATGCGACCTCCCGGCAGGGATTTTTTATGTTTATTGAAGTTTACTTTTTATCATAGGCTATCGATGTTTATGTAATTAATTCTTATGAGTTGATTTAACTGTCATAAATATAGCGCATTTCATACAAACGGTCAATAAAATGTGTATATTTTACACACTTTTATGATTTAAATTATATAAAACCTGATTTTTTATCAAAATTTCAAAAACATAAAGTTATTTTTTCTGTAAAATGTGAATTTTACAAAGCATTTTTACTCATATTAGCGAAATCAGCCACAGAATAAAGAGTATTTATTAATTAAATTGGTAAATTTTATGATATAAATCATTAAAAATTGAAAATTTACCCATTTTTATATTTAAATAATGATAGTTTTAGCGCTTAATCATCAATAATTGAAACAAGTGCGGTTTTAATTATTAATAATTTATCAAAATTTCAGAATAAATGAAAAAAAGCAAAAGTGCATGTGATATAAACAGTTGCTTCATGTGCAAAAACTCTATCAAAGAGTGGTGCCCGGCTATTGCGGCTAACAAAACAAACTACAAAGTAAAAAAGGGGGAGGTCATTTTTAAAGAAGGGGACCCGGTTACCGGGATCTATTTTGTTTACGAGGGTAATGTTAAAGTGCACAAAAAGTGGGGAGTAGATAAAGAACTTATCATTCGTTTTGCTAACAATGGGGCCATATTCGGACACCGCGGTCTGGGAACACCTTCTGCGATTTACCCCATATCGGCTACAGCGTTAGAAGACGGTGTGATATGCTATGTTGATAACGAATTTTTTGAATCCACTTTAAAGGTTAATCCTGGGTTCACCTACAAGTTAATGCTGTTTTTCGCGGATGAACTTCGCGACGCAGAGAAGAAGATGCGTAACCTGGCACATATGACGGTGAAGGGGCGGGTGGCGCAGGCATTGCTATCGTTAAAACAACAATTTGGAGTTAACGATGAAGGGCATATTAATATTGAACTGACGCGACAGGACCTGGCATCGTACACCGGCGCTACTTACGAAACCGTGTTCAGGGTAATGAATGAATTGCTTAAGGAAGATATTGTGCAAACCACCGGCAAAAAGATCATAATTAATGATGCTGAAAGGCTTTTGGAGTTAACCTCGGAAGAGCTATAAAGCCAAAACTCCCCGCCGGGTGACGGGGAAGCTTCGGCATCGTCCTCAAACTATTTAGGCACAATGCATTGCGGTCCAATACATTGAAATATTTTGCATGGTTAAGCCATACCAATGTACACTTTGTCGTCAATTACTTTTATAGGATAGGTTTTAATAGAAAGTTCTTCATTGGTCAGACACTGGCCGCTTAACAATGAAAATGTATTTTTATGAAACGGGCAGGCAACTTTGGGTTCGCAGCTTTCACCGGTACTGCCTATCATACCCCTTGACAAAACCATTTGCTGCTTATGCGGGCACAGGTTTTGGGTTGCATACCATTCGGATCGCCGGGTAAAATTATAAATGGCAATTTGCTCGTCTTTCAATTTAACACAGGCGCCACCATTTGCAGGAACATCATCTGCATAACAGGCCAAAACCCATTCTATATCTATCACTGTAGTTGTTTCCATATTTTTCAATTTCTTGTTAGATGTTTAAAATCACCATTTGGCTTTAACTTGTTCGCGCATAGGCTCAAACTGAACCGAGGGGTCTTTTTCCTCCGGCATATTAACAAAATGAGTGAAGCGTTTGCGCAACTCCGGATTGTCGATAACTTCCTTCCATTCGCAATGATAAGTATCCACTAACGATTGCATTTCTTCTTCCAATTGCGCTCCTATACCCAGGCTGTCATTTACAATCACATTTTTTAAATAACTCAGGCCCCCATCCATCTTGTTCAACCAGGTAGCGGTGCGCGATAGCGGTTCGGCCGTTTTAATGTAAAACATCAGGAACCGGTCGAGGTATTTTATCAACGTTTCTTTATCGATGTCGGTCGCCAATAGTTGCGCGTGCTGCGGTTTCGAACCGCCGTTGCCGCATACATACAGGTTCCAGCCTTTTTCTGTGGCAATTATTCCAAAATCTTTGGCCTGGGCCTCGGCACATTCACGTACGCAGCCGCTAACGCCACCTTTGATCTTATGTGGCGCACGGACGCCTTTATACCTATCCTCTATCTCGATAGCGAAGGTTACACTGTCGTGTAATCCAAAACGACACCAGGTACTTCCTACGCAGCTTTTTACGGTACGTAGTGCTTTCCCATAAGCGTGCCCGCTTTCGAAACCGGCATCTATCAACTCCTCCCATATCGCAGGCAAGTCGTTTAAATGCGCGCCGAACATATCAATACGCTGGCCGCCTGTTATTTTGGTATACAAGCCGTATTGTTTAGCCACTTGTCCCAATACAATCAATTTATCAGGTGTGATCTCCCCGCCAGGAATACGCGGCACCACGGAATAGGTACCACCCTTTTGAATATTTGCCAAAAAGCGGTCGTTGCTATCCTGTATGGTATCCTGTTTTACAATAACATCGTTCCATAGGCTTGATAATATACTGGCTACTGCAGGCTTGCAAACTTCGCAGCCATCGCCTTTCCCAAAATGGTCGAGTACCAGGTCGTAACTTTTGATTTTATTAATTTTTACCAGGTCAAACAGTTCCTGTCGCGAATATTCAAAATGCTCGCACAGTACATTTTTTATATACTGCCCATTCGCCTTCATGGTGCCTGCTATCAGGTCCTTAACTAAAGGAACACAGCCCCCGCAGCCTGTTCCGGCTTTGGTGCACTTCTTCATGCCCTCGATACTGGTTACGCCCAAGTCAGTAACTGCCGAGCAGATCGATGCTTTGTTTACCGCCTCGCACGAACAAATCAGGGCGTCATCGGGCAAACTCATTACACCGGCGCCTTCATTTTCGGCGCCACCTCTTGAGCCTAATATCAAATCCTCCGGACTTGGCGGAAGAACGAGTTTATTGTTTACAGTTTGCAGTAAAATATTATAAGCGTCAGCGTCGCCAATCAAAATACCGCCCAGCAAGTATTTACCATCTGTGCTGATATTGATGCGTTTATAAACGCCCTTGTGGGTATCTTCAAAAACTATCGTGCGGCAATCGGGCTCCGTAATAAAAGCATCGCCAAAGCTGGCCACATCAACACCAATAAGCTTCAGCTTGGTGCTCATATCATAGCCATAAAATAATTTGCTGCCGTTGGTCAGTTGATTCACTACAATGTCGGCCATTTCATAGCCGGGCGCTACCAGGCCGTAGATCATACCCTCATACAGTGCACATTCGCCAATAGCAAAAATGCGCTCATCACTGGTTTGCATTTTGTCATTCACCATGATGCCGCCACGGGTGCCTGTGTGCAGGCCTGCCAGCCTTGCCAGTTCATCGCGCGGACGTATGCCGGCTGATATCACCAGCATATCCACAGCAAGCACACTCTCATCATTAAAATGCAGTGCTTCTATCTTATGTTCGCCTCCTATATACGACGTACTTTTATTGAGATGGACATTTAAGCCCAGTTCCTTCAGTTTTGATTGCAACATGGCACTGCCTGCAGAATCTATCTGCCTTGGCATCAGGCGCGGGGCAAACTCTATGACATGGATCTCCTGAATACCTAAGTCTATTAAAGCCTTTGCGGCCTCCAAACCCAAAAGTCCGCCACCCATCACAGCGCCGTTTTTTGCGTTTACGGCATAAGCCTTTATAAGCTCGAGGTCCTCTATGGTGCGGTAAACGAAAACGCCGTTTTTCTCAACGCCCGGCATATCGGGCACGAAGGCTGATGAGCCGGTGGCAAGCACCAGGTAATCGTACTTTAATGTAAGGCCGGATAGCGAGTGAACAGTTTGTGTTGTGCGGTTTATTTCCTGTACGGGGTCGCCAAGATGCAGGGTTATCCCATTTTCAGCATACCAGGAGTGGGAAGAAAGCGAAAGATCGTCAGCCGATTTGCCATTGAAATACTCACTCAGGTGAACCCTGTCGTAAGCGTGGCGTGGTTCTTCACCAAAAACAATTACTTCGAAGCCTGGTGATTTGGACACAAGCTTTTCGCAAAACTTGTATCCCACCATCCCATTGCCAACTACTATTATTGTCTGTTTAGACATACTGGTTTTTTTAAGTGTTAAAGCGTTTTTTACCAGTAAACACATTCAAGTTGCGACCAAAACGTATTTACAGTAACAATATTAAGCAATAATAGCATCACCTTCAAAAAAATGAGTCACTTTTTACAAATTTTTGGCAATTTTTATGATTATTTCAATAATTTATTCCATTTATACCTTATTTTTTAGATAATTACATGATATAAATCACATTTAAAGACTTAAATTTGTTTTATAAATCAATTTTTAGATTTTTCTTAGGATTTTACTATGAATAAATCGATTTTTAAATAAGAAGCACATGAGTTTAATACCGGAATTATATGTTTTAGGGGCTGGACCGGGCGATCCGGAGTTAATTACGGTGAAAGGATACAAAATTTTGCAGCTGGCTAAGGTTATTTTGTATGATAACCTGGCTAATAAGGAATTACTTGACTTTGCACCTGAAGATTGTGAAAAAATATATGTGGGTAAACAGCCTTATGGTGATTATACCCCGCAGGAGCAGATACACGAATTGATAAAACACTTTGCTTTTACCAAAGGAAGCGTAGTACGCTTAAAGGGCGGCGATCCATTTATATTTGGGCGCGGGTTTGAAGAAGTGTTATTTGCGCGTGAAAATGGGATCAAAACTCATTTTATCCCGGGTATTACCAGCATGCAGGCCTCCGGCTTTGAAGATATACCCCTCACCCACCGGGCTCTGAGCGAGAGCGTTTGGATGGTTACCGGAACAAAAAAAGATGGCAGGTTATCGGCCGACTTAAATTTGGCCATACAAAGCAATGCTACCGTGGTAATCTATATGGGCATGAAAAAACTGGACGAGATCGCGCAGGCTTATATACAATCGGGTAATGGAGAGATACCCGCGGCAATTATACAGCATGCATCTATGCCTAATCAAAAATCGGTAAGAGGAATGGTTAAAGACCTTCAGGCCTTAGCGGACAGCAAACGTTTGACATACCCGGCCATTATAATTATTGGGGCCGTAACCAGCCTGGTTAATTAAATTGATAAGAAAATGAAGATACGTATCAAAGGAAATTCACTGCGTTACAGGTTAACTAAAAGTGATGTAGAGCGGTTCATTAATAACGGTTATATTGAGGAGATCATCGATTTTGGAGGCCAGGCCTTGATTTACGCTTTACAACAAAACCAGCTTAATAACTTATCAGCAATATTCGAGTGTAATAAAATCACCTTAATGATGCCTGCCAAAATGGTTGACGAATGGGGCCTGACCGACCGGGTTGGTTTTGAATACCAGGATAACTCTTTATTTCTATTGGTCGAAAAGGATTTTAAATGCCTGGATAACGTTGCCGAAGACCAGAGTGATAATTACCCCAATCCGTTAGTGACGGCAAACTCATTTGTTTAACCTAAATCAAGAGAAGGATTCGGGGACGGATTGCCTTCGGCGATCCTGAGTTGGGGTGAAACGAATAGATAAAAGCCTTCCGCTGTGCTTTGGTCTTTTTCATTTTTTCGTCTTCTAAACTCCGTTTACATCCCTACAAAATAAAAAAAGCCCTTGGTTATCACCAAAGGCTTTGATCTATTCGTCGGGGTGGCAGGATTCGAACCTGCGGCCTCCACATCCCAAATGTGGCGCGATACCGGGCTACGCTACACCCCGTCGGGGCTGCAAAAGTAAGATTTTAAAACTTTGATACAAATCTTTTTTAAGATAATTTCTCAAAACCCTGGTTCGCTTTTACTTAGCACCACCTATCCATTACCGGGATACCTGTTAATCCTGGTTATGCAGCTATATGCGCAGCCACCAAAATTTCGGGCAAAAATTTGATTTCCGATTTGATAGAGTTCGAAATTAAACAAGCCGCTTCTGATTTTTGCAGTACGCGCATCGCCCGTTCCCGATCCTCTTCTTTAGTTATCGTCAATTGGGGCATTAACGTTACTTCGCTCATGATATATTTGTTATTCACCATTTCGAGCTTGCCTAAGGCCTTTGATGTAAAGCTTTCAAATTCAAGCTTTGAATTTTCGGCAATAGCCAAAAACGTGGTCATCAGGCAACTGTTAACTGCCGCGGTAAACAAATGCTCCGGCGACCAAACCCTTTCAACCCCTTTCGGGAACTGCGGTGGGGTTGCCACACTTAATTCATCATCCAATTCGGGTGAATTCATCACACCAAGCCTGTTATTTACCCAACTTACTTCCACTTCATAAATATGTTCTGTGTTCATCTTCTTTTGTTTTAAATTATTTTACTTCTTCATATTCAACATCGTTCGGCTCCCTTTTAGCAGCCTTGTTTTCAGGCACATAACAGCCATTGGCTCCGCAGCATCCTACTCCCGCTAAAGCGGTATAGATAAAAAAAACGCTAAATAAGCCCGTCGCAATGTCCTTAGCCTGGATGGCCATTACGAGTATCCAAATCCCCAATGCGAGCCGCAAAACCCGCATGAAATGCCAGCCTGTAAACAGCCTTTGTTTTAGTGTATTCATTTCTCGTATTTCCTGAGGCTCTGCCAGCTGCCGCCATTATACACCTGTTCAAAACCTTTTGACTTCAACATGGATTTTGCCGAGCTGCTCCGCATCCCCGACGCGCAGCAGGTAATCACAGGTTTGTCCTTTTTTAGCTTCGATAATCGGCTTTGCAAGGTGCCCAGCGGAATATTCATCGCCTGTTTTAAGTGACCTGAAGCAAATTCTCCCGGCGTACGTACATCAATAATTACTGCCCCGTTTGAGATAAGTTCGCCCAAATCCACTTTCGGGCCGAAGCCCAATAACTTTTTAATTGCGCCGAACATCATTATTGGTTGTTAGGGGTTAACACTGCTTTTAAACTTAACCACGAGCCGCCGTCGTGACAGGCGATTCCATTTTCCCGTAAGACGCCCATAGCCTTGTTGCTGCGGATGCCCGAGGCACAGCAAACAATAATATCGTCCGCAGTTTTAAGTTCATCTAAGCGGCCTGGCAATTCATTTAACGGGATATTGATACTTTCACTAAAGTGGCCTTCGTAATACTCTGCCGGCGTGCGCACATCAACCACAATGGCGCCTGATTTTAATAATTCTAAGATGTTATTCATGTCTTTTAATTTATTTACAGCACAAAGTTGGGCAAAGCGATATGAGCCGTTCGGAACATTTGTTGGATAAGTGAAAAATTCGATGATTTTTAACAAAAAAAGCCCCTCTATGAGCATTATGCTTACGACAAACGCCGAATCAGTTTTTGTCTTTTCCGGGCCTCGTATTAATTCCGAACGGCAGATATAAGGGGCAAAAACTCACAAAACTTGTCAGGATAAAAATCGCGGCAAACACCAATAAAATAATGGCAACTGTGCCGCTTACCTGGTTGGTAAAATATAAAACAATAATTACTATAGCTGCCAGCAACCTTAAAATACGGTCGGCAATGCCCATGTTCTTTTTCATAACTCAATATTTGCAGGTGAAATTACTGAGCCTGCAAAAGAACTACGGGAACATTTGTTCCATTAGGCGGTTAAAAGTTCAATGGTGTTTCTGCCCAGGCGGAGGATATTTTTTTGCTCCATTGTTCTCAGCAGCCTGCTTATCGCCTCACGGTGGGTATGCAGTTCATCGGCAATTTGCTGGTGGGTAATTTGTATAAATTTTGATTTGGCGGCTTTCGCGCGTTCTTCCAGGTAATGTAAAACTTGTTTATCCATATTATTGAAAGCAACAAGATCGATCACTTCCATCAATTCGGCAAACCGGGCACCATAAGTGCTGTTGATAAAAGCTTTCCATTCGGGATATTTAAACCAATCGTCAACCAAGTTAACCGGAACCTGCAATACCTCTGAATCATCCTCGGCTATGGCCTTAACCATACTCTGCTTATTAGCCTGGCAGCAATTGATCGCCATCGCACAGGTTTGCCCCGGGTATAAATGATATAAAAATATTTCCTTGCCGTCGCCATCCTGTCGCACTATCCGCAAAACACCCTTCTGAACGATGGGAACAAAAAATATTTTGTCACCCGAACTCATGAGCACTTCATCGCGCTTTAAATTTTTTGTGCGCGTGAATTTTTTAATTTCTTCGAGAAGCTTTTGGTCAGTGAACAGGGGGTTATTCATATAATATTTATCCACCCATCAGCCTTCTATCACAGAATGGGTTATAGTCCTTCAAAATTACCAAAAAGAAAGTGAAAAGCTTAATCTATTGTCGTAACCTGAGGCTAACTTAATCCTTTTGGGTGCTGTTAGCATCCGACGTATAATGGCCATTGGCGTCGCAACACCATACTCCCGCTATAGCGGTAAAAAGAAAAAATGCGCTGAATGGAAGCGATGACATATCTTTTGTCAGGATGGCCATAACCAGCAGCAATAGCCCGAACCCAAAACGAACACTTCTCATGAAGTGCCAATTTGTAAAAAGCCGTTGCCTTATTGCGTTCATTGGGGTATTTATGAAGATTTTATCAGCAGATCAATATCCTTATACAATATTACGAGTTGATTCTGTAGTAATCATGAAAAAAAGCTAAGAGTTGTTAAATAATTAAAATTATTTTCTGACGAGGTTCATATTGGAAGGTGCGGCCTCTGCTCTCCGGTTGAGGCGTGTTGACGCATTGAAAGCCGTCCGGAAATGGAGCCTGGCAGCCAATAACCAAATTTTTTTTTGACGGCTTAGACGAATTACTATATTTGCAATCCCAAAAACGGGGTTTTATTGAATAAAGGTGAGGTGCCTGAGAGGCCGAAAGGATCAGTTTGCTAAACTGACGTACGGGAAACTGTACCGAGGGTTCGAATCCCTCCCTCACCGCCTTCGCTCGCTGGAGCGAGCTACGGCGGTCGAAGACCGCTAATGTTGCAAAGGAAAACTGAAATGCTGCTTAGAAATAAGCGGCATTTTTTGTTTCTAATAATCAATCCTGACATGGTAAATACTCATCAGCATGCGCTTAAATATCACCTTGATAGTTTCGATATCTTTTAGCGTGATATCGCTGTCTTTCAACTGGTCCTGGTTCAGTTTGTATTTTACGATGCGGTCGACCAAGTCGCTGATGGATTTTTGATCCGGCTCACGTAAAGAGCGTGAAGCTGCTTCGACCGAATCGGCGAGCATCAGCACGCCTTGTTCTTTGGAAAATGGTATAGGTCCCGGGTAACGGAAAGTATTCTCATTCACAAATTTCTCAGGGAAGTTTTTCAGGAACGACTGGTAAAAATAATCAACCCTCGTATTACCGTGATGCGTGCGTATAAAATTGATGATTATCTCGGGTAAATCAGCTTTATGGGCCATTTCAATGCCTGTGCTTACGTGCCTGATGATGATCTGCGCGCTTTCCTCGTAAGGCAGTTTGTCATGAGGATTAAAGCCGGAGCTTTGGTTCTCAATGAAATACAAGGGGTTCTCCAGTTTGCCAATGTCATGATATAAGGCACCTGCTCTTACCAATAAAGCATTGCCGCCTATGGTATAAATGGCATTTTCGGCCAGGTTAGCTACCTGCAGCGAATGCTGAAAAGTGCCCGGCGCGGTAAACGCCAATTCGCGGAGCAAGGGCGCATTGGTATTGGTAAGTTCGATGAGGGTAATATCGGATGTGATGCCAAATATCTTCTCAAAAACATAGATGAGCGGGTAGGCCAGCAAGGTTAACAAAACGCTTACCGCAAATGGCATAAAGTCGAGCCAGTCGATACTCGTAATACTGCCTTCACGGATAAATGAAATCCCGAGGAAGGCAACAAAATACCCCGAAGTAATGATCAGGGCGGATATCAGGAATTGCTCGCGACGGATGAGGTTTTTGATGCTATAGATGGACACCATACCCGCCGTGATCTCGAAATAGGCAAATTCAAAACTGTTCGGCACAAAAAATCCGGCAACAAGAATCACCAGTACGTGGATATTGAGTGCCAACCGGGTATCAAACAATATCCGGATAATGATTGGCACAATACAATAAGGTATGTAATACAAGTTGGGTAGTTCCAGCCTGATAGCCAATGACAGCGAAGCCAGCATGGACGTTACGACCAGCAATATCAGTCCTACCAGCCTGTTATCGAGGTAAATATCCCGGCGGAAGAGGTACAGAAATACGATCAATAGGGTAATAACGATAGTTACCAGCAGAAACTGTCCCAGTAAAACCAGGCTTGGGTTGCCGTTCACACGGGCGTTGTCTTCAAATGCTTCTTTGAATGACTGCAGTTCCTGGTAAGTTTTATCGTTAATTACCGAGCCTTTTGCTACGATCACCTCCCCTTTCTGTACCATACCACGTGTTAACGACAGGCCGTCAAGTGCCTCTTTTTCCAGCCTTAAGGTGAGCTTATCATCGTATTTGAGGTTGTTTTGCAGCCGGTTTTGAACCAGGTCGAGTATAAATGTCTTATCAATATTTTTACGCTTGCTCAATACCTGGTCGCAATAGGCAATCGCCCCTTCCTTGGTAAATACATCGCCGGTGTTTTTATCGGTGGCTACATTTTTGTCCAGTATTGTAATGGGATAATTCTGCTCATTTTGCTGGTATTTAGCGTTAAGGGATAGTAGTCCCTTTTCATATATCTCTTTTAACAAATTCTCTCCCGTGTTAAAATAAACCTCTTTTTGACGATCGTTTATTCCCGAGTTGTGCCATTTGATCTCGAAATCATTCTTATAACCCTCTATCTGCTGCGCCTCAATATCGGCGTCATATTGGTAAACCGGCGTCACACTGCGGAGCGCTTCCTGGCGGTTGCTTTCTATTTCCTGCGAAGTTTTTAATATGGCGAAATTATAGGGAGATACCAGGTCTTTTTGCGTCCATATGCGGCCGCGTTCATACTCGTACCTGAATTTTGCCTGCTTTGGTAAAGTAAATACTATGACGCAGATACTGGCCACGATCATGAAATACTTGAGATAGAGGGAGTATTTGCGCAGTATAGCCCTTTGGCGCGAGTTGGTGAGTTTAGCCATTTCTGAATTAACAATCAAAAATACATATTTCTGTTGATTGAGTTACCTTTTAGTCGGAAAGTCCGGAAGTCCGGAAGACTTTAAGGGGCGCTATCTTGCGGACTTTCCGACTTACGCGGACTTTCGGACTAACTTAACCCCTCACTTATATTATGCATGCATAGTATTCTGTTCGCGCAAAAAAACCTAAATTTGCACCACCATTTATAAAAATATCCATGAAAGAAGTATATATCGTTTCGGCTACCCGCACCCCTATCGGCAGTTTTGGCGGAAGCCTGGCATCCTTGTCGGCTACCCAGCTTGGCGCTGCAGTTATTAAATCAGCCGTTGAAAAAGCAGGCTTAAAACCCGCACAAATACAGGAAGTTTATATGGGCAATGTGCTGTCGGCCAATGTCGGCCAGGCACCGGCTACCCAGGCTGCTATCTTCGCCGGCCTACCCTATTTACCTGCTACTACGGTGAATAAAGTTTGCGCATCCGGTTTGAAAGCCATCATGCTGGGTGCCCAAAGTATTGCCCTGGGTCAAAACGACATTGTAGTGGCCGGTGGCATGGAGAGCATGAGCAATGCGCCTTACTATTTGGACAAAGCACGAAACGGCTATCGCCTGGGTAACGGACAAATCATAGATGGATTGGTAAAAGACGGCTTATGGGACGTTTATAACGACTATCACATGGGTTCGGCGGCGGAGTTATGTGCCACCGAATGCCATATCAGTCGCGAGGACCAGGATGCTTTCGCGATCGAATCGTACCAACGAGCACAAAAATCACAGGCTGATGGGAAATTCAAAGATGAAATAACGCAGGTCGAACTGAAAGATAAAAAAGGTGATGTTACCATGTTCACAGAAGATGAGGAGCCAAAAGCAGTAAAATTTGATAAGATACCGTCGTTAAAGCCAGTTTTTAAAAAGGATGGCACAGTAACTGCCGCCAATGCATCAACCCTGAACGATGGTGCGGCAGCTTTGGTTTTAATGAGCAAAGAAAGAGCCGAAGAATTGGGTATAAAGCCCTTAGCAAAAATTGTGTCATACGCAGACGCACAACTGGCGCCTGAATGGTTCACCACTGCCCCTTCAAAAGCTATTCCCCTTGCACTTCGTCGCGCCGGGTTATCATCCGAAGAAATTGATTATTTCGAAATTAACGAAGCATTTTCCGTTGTGTCAATTGCCAATAACCAGGAATTAAAGCTCGATCCTGCAAAAGTAAATGTTAACGGCGGGGCGGTTTCATTGGGTCACCCGCTGGGTGCTTCAGGTGCGCGGATTATTGTAACTTTACTGCACGTATTGCAACAAAATGGTGGCAAATACGGCGCTGCGGGAATTTGTAACGGCGGCGGCGGCGCCAGTGCAATGGTTATCGAAAATTTGCGTTAATTGAATAATGAAAAGATCACTAATACCGGTACTACTTATAGCCTTATTTCCATTACTGGCCCTTGCCCAGCACTCTGACGATAGCGGGAGCATCAATAAACTAATGCTGTACCAGGATTCGCTGACTGAAATAGGCAAAAAAATGATCAATGCCGAGAGCGGGCCGGAGCGTATGAATGCGAATGCCGAGTTTATCAAAACCCTGGTACGGGCCCTAAAAATACCGCACTCCTTCAATTTCCCATTTGATTCCGTTAAAAGTGTTACCATTCGTAATTCGCCGGATAACCGCTTCCGGTTTATTACCTGGCACCTGGATTTTGACGACGGCAGTTACCGTTACTTTGGTACCGTACAAATGAACACGGGCGATAAATTGCTGATGTATCCCTTATCTGATTACTCGCCGTTTATCAAAAATCCTGAGGATACGGTTACCGATAACACCCACTGGTACGGTGCCCAGTATTACAAGATCATACCTGTTTACACGGAGCAAAACCCTTATTATGTATTGTTAGGTTGGAAAGGAAACACCGTTAAGACCAATAAAAAGGTAATAGATGTAATAACTTTCAGAAACGATCGCCCGGTATTCGGGCACTCAGTTTTTGATGGTAACGGCAAGTTGCGTAAACGGGTGGTTTTTGAATATACCCGCCAGGCTTCCATGCTGCTCAATTATGATGACGACCAGCACCTGATTATTTTCGACCATCTTTCGCCGCCCGATAAAAGAATGAAGGGCCAGTTTGAGAGCTATGGCCCCGACCTGAGCTATGACGGTTATCGTTTTAAAAACGGCCGCTGGGAATATGTGGAAAACCTGGATATGCGGAACAAATCGGCCAGTCATGACGGCGATTTTATTGACCCTAAGAAGCAAGCTGCGATAGATAAAGCGACAGGGGGGAATTAAGTTAAGTAGTTGATTATGTTGGATTGAGTTGATTAGTTTGGAATAAATTATATTTCTCAACTCAATCAACAACTCACACAATCAACTTAATCAACTGACGAAAACCAAACATTCACCCACTACCCAATAATAATCCCGGTATAAAATTTTGATTTACCGGAATAATAGTATTTTAGCCAATCTTTTCAATGACATTAATATGACTCAAGAAGCCTCAGTGCTGGCACCTGCCGTAAAAAAATCGCGTTTCCCAAAGGCTGTACCTTTTATTATTGGTAACGAAGCCGCCGAGCGGTTTAGCTTTTACGGGATGCGTTCTGTACTCAGTCTTTTTTTAGTAAAGCAATTTTTTAACCCTACCGACAATCCCGCGTTGATGGATCAGGCTAATGCGCATGCTAACAAATTACACCATTTGTTTGTGATGGTTGCTTACGCTTTACCATTTGTAGGGGGTATGGTGGCCGACTGGTTTACTGGAAAATACAAACTCATCCTATATGTATCGATGATTTACTGCGTCGGTCATTTGATGCTGGCAATGTTTGACGGTGGTTTAACCGGCTTTGAATTAGGTTTATTGGTGGTTGCAATTGGCGCAGGCGGCATTAAATCATGTGTATCAGCTAATGTCGGCGATCAGTTTGATGCCTCCAACCAGGATTTATTGTCGAAAGTTTACGGCTGGTTTTATTTTAGCATCAACGCTGGTTCTATGATCTCAACCGTAGCCATCCCATGGACATACGATCATTTCGGGCCGAAATGGGCTTTTGGTGTTCCCGGCTTCCTGATGGCCCTGGCTACTATCATATTTTTTTCAGGACGCAAAAAATATGTAAAAGTTCCTCCGCAAGGTGTCAACCGCAATAACCTCGTATTCATCACATGGTACGCATTAACCCACATGGGACAAAAGAAACCAGGCCAATCCATATTAGATGTCGCTAAAGGTCCTTATGATCCTGAAAAAGTAGAAGGCATGAAAGCCGTTTATCGTGTGATGGCTGTGTTCATTTTCGCGTTGGCATTTTGGGCCGTTTGGGATCAATGTCTATCGGAGTGGACGTTATATGCGGAAAAAATGGACCGTGTTATTAACCTTGGATTTACTAAATTTACCATCTACCCAGGTCAGTTATCAACCTTCAATACGGTTTTTCTATTAATGTTCATACCGTTCTTCAATTATTTTGTGTACCCCCGGCTTGACAAGGCCGGCCTAAAAACCACGCCATTACGCAGGCTTGGTGCAGGCTTGGTATTAACCGCCATATCATTCGTGGTTATCGGTTTTATCCATGTCAGTATTCAGAATGGTGGTGCACCTTCTATCTGGTGGCAGGTATTAGCTTTTTTGATACTTTCAGCTGCAGAAGTATTGGTGTCCATTACTGGCTTAGAGTATGCCTATACACACTCGCCAAAATCAATGAAAAGCACCATGACTGGAATTTGGTTCCTGGTAGTGTCATTTGGCAACCTCATTACTGCTCTTATTAATGGCTTTATTGAAGATGGCGGTTGGTGGGCACGCAACCTAAAGGGCGCCAATTATGAATGGTTTTTCGTTTGCTTTATCTGCGCGTTTATAGTGGTGTTTTTGTTTGTTGCCCCGCGTTTGAAGGAGCGCAATTACATTGAAGACCCGGATTTAACACCTGCTACCCATGCCCAGGTAATAGCTGACACTAATAATCCGTAAATAGGCAAAAAACTCCAATTCCGTATATAATTTTCAAGAAATTAATTAATACACTATTTTTGCCAGCTTATATTTTGTATTAATTTAACACCCTACCGTGCCGGACAGCATTGTTATTATTCCTACCTATAACGAGATCGAGAATATTGAACGGATAATCCGTAAGGTATTTTCGCTTGATCACGACTTTCATGTGTTAATTATCGATGACGGTTCGCCGGACGGAACACCCGTGGTTGTTAAAAAATTACAGGGTGAATTTGCCGAAAGGCTGTTTCTCGAAGAACGAGTGGGCAAGCAGGGCCTGGGTACTGCGTACATTCACGGTTTTAAATGGGCAATAGCGCATAACTATGATTACATTTTCGAGATGGATGCGGATTTCTCGCATAATCCTAACGACCTATTGAAATTACGCCAGGCTTGTGAAAATGGCGCCGATGCGGCTATAGGTTCGCGCTATATCACTGGGGTAAATGTGGTTAACTGGCCTATGAGTCGCGTGTTGATGAGCTATTTTGCCTCGGTTTATGTGCGTTTTATAACCGGCCTGGAAATTCGCGACTGGACCGCTGGTTTTATGTGCTACAAGCGCAAGGTATTGGAAACCATACAACTCGACAAGATCAAATTTGTGGGGTACGCCTTCCAGATCGAAATGAAATACACCACCGTTAAACATGGTTTTAAAATAACGGAAGTGCCTGTCATATTTACCGACCGTACCGAAGGCTCATCCAAAATGTCGACCAGTATATTCCGCGAGGCGTTCTTCGGCGTCATCCAGATGAGGATCAATGCCATGTTCAGGAAGTATCCTGAGGGGTGATTTAAGTCGGGAAGCCCGAAAGTCCGCATAAGTCCGGAAGTACTAACGTTACCACATAAACTTTCTTTCGGACTTTCCGTCTTACGGACTTTCGGACTTAAATAATAAATACTAATTTCGTTGGTAATGAATGAGCATCTTGACCCGGAGCGCGAGCGCCTATCCCCTGCTGAACGGGATATTGAAAAAGTTCTTCGGCCACAGGTATTTGAGGATTTTACGGGTCAGCATAAAATATTAGCCAACTTAAGGGTATTTGTGCAGGCTGCCCGCCAGCGCGGCGAAGCGCTGGACCATGTGCTCCTCCACGGCCCCCCGGGATTAGGCAAAACTACACTTTCGCATATCATAGCCAACGAAATGGGTGTTGGCATTAAAATAACCTCCGGCCCGGTACTGGACAAACCCGGCGACCTGGCGGGACTGCTTACTAATCTCGAAACCGGCGACATTTTGTTTATTGATGAGATACACCGGCTAAGCCCTTTGGTCGAGGAATATCTATACTCGGCGATGGAGGATTTTAAAATAGATATCATGCTCGAGACCGGCCCCAATGCCCGCTCGGTGCAGTTATCCTTAAACCCGTTTACATTAGTAGGTGCCACTACCCGTTCCGGTTTGCTGACCGCGCCTTTAAGGGCCCGTTTTGGTATCAACTCAAGATTGGAATATTACGACGCCAAATTACTAACGACCATCGTGCTGCGTTCTGCTTCCATATTAAAGACTCCCATTAGCGATGAAGGCGCTTTTGAAATAGCGCGGAGGAGTCGGGGTACGCCGCGTATCGCGAATGCCCTGCTGCGCCGCACACGGGATTTCGCACAAATAAAAGGCGATGGCAATATCGATACAGACATAGCAAACTACGCTTTAAATGCCCTTAATGTGGATCAGCATGGTTTGGATGAGATGGACAACAAAATATTGATCACCATTATTGATAAGTTTAAAGGTGGCCCGGTTGGGTTAAAAACTATAGCTACTGCCGTGGGTGAAGATGAAGGCACTATTGAAGAAGTATATGAGCCATTCCTGATACAGGAGGGCTTTTTGATGCGCACGGCACGTGGCCGGGAGGCGACAGATAACGCCTACAAGCACCTCGGTAAGCTGCGTCATGGCGGCAATCCTTCTTTGTTCTGAGAAAAAGTATATTTGTTATACGTCTTGTAAAATTTCGATTACCGAACAGCCTGTTTTAATATTAATTTTATATCTCTGCATCTGCTTATTTCCTATCATGAAAAAATTATTCCTGCTATTATTTTCGTTAACACCATTTTTATCTTTTTCGCAAACCAAAAAAGCCGTTGACCTGGTGGATTATGTTAATCCGCTTATGGGCACCGACTCCAAATACGATCTATCAAACGGTAACACCTACCCTGCCATCGCACTACCATGGGGAATGAACTTCTGGACACCGCAAACCGGTAAAATGGGCGATGGCTGGCAATATACCTACAGTGCTTATAAAATAAACGGTTTCAAGCAAACGCACCAGCCGTCCCCATGGATGAATGATTACGGTCAGTTTGCTATTATGCCCGTAACCGGGCATTTAAAAGTTACGCAAAACGGCCGCCAAAGCTGGTTTTCGCATAAAGCGGAAATTGTAAAGCCTTACTATTACAGCGTTTATTTGGCCGACCATGATGTCACTACCGAAATTACCCCTACCGAGCGTAGTGCACAGTTCAGGTTTACTTATCCCAAAAATGATAGTTCCTATATTATTATAGATGCTTTCGACCGGGGGTCGTACGTAAAAATCATCCCATCGGAAAGAAAGATCGTTGGTTACTCCACCAAATACGCACGAGGTCCCCTGAAGAATTTCAAAAATTTCTTTGTGATTTACGTGGATAAGCCTATCACGATGTACCATACCTTCAGCGACAGCACCATGACCGATTCGCTGGAACTGCATGCCAAACATGCCAGCGCGGTTATCGGTTTTAAAACCTTGACGGGCGAAAAGGTACACCTGCGGGTGGCCTCATCCTTTGTGAGCATTGAACAGGCTGAGCTGAACCTGAAAACTGAGCAGGGCAATGACAGCTTTGATGCGACCGCAAAAAAAGCCAAAGATGTATGGAATAAAACCTTAAACCATTTGTTAGTTGAAGGGGGCACCATCGACCAGAAGCGGACGTTTTACTCCTGCCTGTACCGCATGCTTTTCTTCCCGAATAAACTTTACGAAATAGATGCACAAGGCAATAAGATACATTACAGCCCCTACACCGGCAAAACAGAGCCGGGCTATATGTTCGCCGGTACCGGCTTTTGGGATACCTTCAGGGCCTTGTATCCCTTCCTGAACCTGGTTTATCCTTCTACCAGTAAAGAAATGCAGGAGGGCCTGATTAGCGATTATAAAGAAGGCGGCTGGCTGCCCGAATGGTCGAGCCCCGGTTATTCGGATGTGATGGTGGGAAATAACTCGGCATCGGTGGTATCAGAAGCTTATTTAAAAGGCTTGCGCGGATATGATATCAATACATTGTATGACGCATTGATACATGGCGCCAATAATGACGGACCACGAGCAACCGGGCGTAAGGGTGTTGAATATTATAACACACTTGGATATGTGCCTTACGATGTCAAGATAAACGAAAATGCGGCACGTACGCTGGAATATGCTTATGACGATTTTGCGATCTATAAGTTAGGAAAAGAGCTTGGCAAACCTGAATCGGACATTGCTATCTACAAAAAACGCAGCATGAATTACAAAAACCTTTTCGATACCCGGATAGGTTTGATGCGCGGCAAAAACAAGGATGGATCGTGGGAAACGCCTTTTAACCCATTTAAATGGGGGGATGCTTTTACCGAGGGCAATAGCTGGCATTATACCTGGGGGGTATTTCACGATATACAGGGCCTGCTTAACCTGATGGGCGGCAAGAAGCAATTCGTAGCCAAACTGGATTCGGTATTTATCCTGCCCCCTGTTTTTGACGATAGTTATTATGGGGAGGTTATCCATGAGATACGCGAAATGCAGATTGCCGGTATGGGTCAGTATGCCCACGGTAACCAACCTATACAGCACATGATCTACCTGTATGATTACGCCGGCGAACCCTGGAAAGCACAATATTGGGCGCGCGAAACGATGAATAAGATGTATAAAGCTACACCTGACGGCTATTGCGGTGATGAGGATAACGGGCAAACTTCGGCCTGGTATGTATTCTCGGCTATGGGTTTTTACCCGGTATGCCCGGCCGCCGGTCAGTACGTTTTGGGCGCGCCGCTATTCAACAAGCTAACGCTGAATATGGAGAACGGCAAACAAGTGATCATCAATGCTCCCCTAAACAGTGCCACCAATAAATATGTGAGTAACATCACCTATAATGGCAAACCTTACGACTTAAATTATTTTGAACATAAGGCCTTATTGCAAGGTGCTGTGCTTAACTTTGATATGACGGCTAAGCCTAATAAGCAAAGAGGCACAAAAGATTCAGATTTCCCTTATTCTTTATCCAATGAAAAGTAAAATTATTGCATTGATCGGTGCGGTTCTGCTTTGTGTAACCGCTAACATTGCCTCGGCACAAAAACTAAAAGTTTGCGTTGTCGGGCTGAATCATGACCATATCTGGAATGTCCTGAATGCCTACAAAAACGGCGATGTGGATATTATCGGCATTGCGGAGCCTAATCATGACTTGTGGACAAAATATGGCAAGCAATTCAACTTGCCGTACGCAGTGTTTTATGATGACATAAAAGCGATGATGAAAGGCAAAAAGCCGGACGCAGTTTTAGGTTATAACGCAGTGGCTAATCATGTGGATATTGTAGAGGCGTGTGCCCCGTTGGGTATATCCGTGATGGTTGAAAAACCGCTGGCTGCTACGCTTATACAAGCTAACAGGATGCTGGAACTGACGACTAAATACCACATTAAGGTGCTTACAAACTATGAAACAACGTGGTATCCATCGGGCAAGTTTATTTACGACGAAGTGGCTAAGGACAGTATAGGCCCCATCAAAAAAATGGTAGTGCATGACGGCCACCAGGGGCCCAAAGAAATTGGCTGCAGCAAGGAATTTTTAGCCTGGTTGACCGACCCGGTATTAAACGGCGCCGGCGCTTTAAATGATTTCGGATGTTATGGCGCCGACCTGATGACCTGGCTGATGCACGGACAAAGGCCGATTGCGGTTACGGCAGTTACCCACCAATATAAGCCTGGCATCTACCCCAAAGTAGATGATGACGCAACTATTTTGGTTGAATACCCTAAAGCAATGGGGCAAATTGAAGCCTCCTGGAACTGGCCCTTCGGTATTAAGGACCTGGAGGTATTTGGCGACCATGGCTACCTGCATTCGCTAAACAGTACGGATATTGATATCCGCATGCGGGAGAACCGGAGAAGCTCGGTAAAGGCTGACGCGTTGCCTCTCCCTTTCAATGACCCATTAATTTATTTAGAGGCTGTTTTGTATGGGAAAATACCGGGAACTGACGATCAGTCGTCATTAAAATACAATATGATCGTAATGCAGATACTGGATGCGGCAAAAAGGTCGGCAAAAGAAGGAAAGCGGATAATACTTTAAACTATGTGGATGTTTATTTGTTGATAATTAACATTTATTAAACATCTAATTATTCTAATTTCGCGGTTGTAAATCGCACTCATTATGTCAAAAATAACATCCGCATTCATCTCTTTTTGTCTATTATTTTCAATCACAGCATCTGCACAAGGCAATAACGCCGCTATTATGGCGCGTAAACAAGTGCCTATCTTATGCTATCACCAAATACGCGACTGGAAACCGACCGATAAAAAAGTTGATAAAGACTATATTATACCTCCCGCTGCTTTTAAGGCACATATGAAAATGCTGGCCGACAGCGGTTACCATACCATTCTGCCTGACCAGTTGTATGATTACCTAACGAAGGGAACCGCACTGCCAAGCAAACCTATCATGCTTACTTTTGATGATACTGACAAGGACCAGTTTGATATAGCCCGCCCCGAAATGAAGAAATATGGCTTTAAAGGCGTATTTTTTATCATGACGGTATCTATCGGCAAAGTAAAACATTATATGAGCGCTGCGCAGATCAAGCAATTATCTGACGAAGGAAACGTGATCGCCAGTCATACCTGGAACCACAGCAACTTCAAAAAATTATCTACCGCTAAAGATTGGGAGATCCAATTAGACAAGCCCACCAAAAAATTGGAAGAAATTACCGGCAAACCGGTTAAATATTTTGCTTTCCCTTTTGGTGTTTGGAACGAGCAAAACTTGCCGCAACTGCACAAACGCGGTTTTAAATTGGCCTTCCAACTGTCTGAGAAACGCGATGCTAACGACCCGTTGATGACGGTTCGCAGGATATTGGATAGCGGCTACTGGACGGAAAAAACATTGGGCAAGACGATCCGGCAGGCTTTTCATTAAGCCCCTTCTTTTTTGTCGTTCTGAGCATAGCGAAGAATCTAATCACGTATCATTAAATAAGCACGTATTTCGAAAGTAATCCTCGATAGATGCTTCACTATGTTCAGCATGACAATCTATTTCTTATAATTCTCGAGCAAATCCTCAACCAATATGCCGTTTATGGTCATACCGTAAAGGTTGCAATTGCTTATAGAAACGCCGCTTAAATTACAATTGGTTATGGTACTATTATTCAAATCGCAGTCCTCAAAACGTAAAGGGCGCTGTTTTGCTTCAGGACCATACATCTGGTGACCTTTGGGCGGCATGCCGATATTATGGATATAAGCACCACCTAGTTGCGCGCCTTCAATCTCGAGGTCGCTGAGGTTGGCATCGACAATTTTCACATTCGTCATGGCCACATCGCGAAAAGTAGAGCCATTAAGCATGGCTTTGTTTGCAACTATCGCCTTAATAGTTTCTTTGATCTCAATCGTATCCATTGTATTTATTTAATTTATACTTCTGCGTTTTGCTTCATTCGCGCGTTTACAATCTTTTCTATTAAATCATAGGGGATGGGCTTATTCAGCGAAAACCGTACTGTGCCTCGGCCGCTGATGTATGGCGATAATTCCTTTTGCAAAGCCTCCGGGCCGTGGGGTATCGGGTACATAGCAATATGGTTCTTCCAGGCCCCAACATATACCAGGCTTTTTCCATTGAGGCTAAACGTAGGTATTTGATAGCTAATAGTTTCCTTCACTCCGGGGAAATTTCCACGGACGATCCCCCTTATTTTTTCGAAAATACTTTGTACATCCGCAGGGCACGAATTGACGTATTCGTCAATTGTCGAAAATTGTTTTTTAGTTGCCATTTGCATGTTTATTAAATCCGCTTGCTGATTCAGTATCTAAATCAAATTTCTGAATATAAAGTCCAAAAACTGCTGTATAAAAATGACAAAAATCAGGGGCTTTTGCGACACCTCTGACGTCCCCCTAAAAGGGGGAATTTCTAATTAAATAACAGCTAATGGCTTGATTATGTTTAGATTTAAAGATGAAGAAGACATTTATCATTCTATCTTTCGCTGTTTTGTGCCTGTTTGGGACGCAAAGAATTTTCGCGCAGTCATCACGCGTTATCGACGAACATTTCAAAGCTTTAAATAGCCACGATATAAAGGCAATAGCAGCCGGATATTCTTCTGATGCGCAGGTCTTTTCTCCGAACTGGGAAGGCGCTAAAGCAGTACCCGACAGTATTGCCGATGTTTATCGCAGATATTTTAAAACTTCGCCCGATCTGGCCTATACCATTGCAAATACGATTAGCGCGGGTAATAATATAATAGTGGAGTATTCATGGACCGGCACCATGTCGGACCTCGAGCAGGGCGAACCCGAGTATATGAGAGGCAAAAAATATACGCTGACTGCCTGCGCGATATTTATACTCAAAGACAATAAAATAGTCAAAGAAACCGACTATTTTGACCAGGTAGCCTTTCTCAGGCAGGTCGGTTTCTTTGACCAGCATTAGCGTAGATTGACTTAAGCATCAATAAGCTATCTTTGCTTTGATGCAGCAAAACCTGTCGGCATATAGCAAACTCATTAAGAAAGAGGCCAAAAAATTGGGCTTTATGTTTTGCGGCATCGCGAAAGCTGAATTTTTGGAAGAGGAGGCGCCGCGCCTGGAAGCCTGGTTGAGACAAGGCATGCAGGGCGAGATGCATTACATGGAAAACCATTTTGATAAACGCCTCGACCCGCGTTTGCTGGTTGATGGGGCAAAATCGGTTATCTCTATGGCACTTAATTATTACGCAGAGGATATCCAATCAGACCCCCTGGCTCCCAAAATATCAAAATATGCTTATGGCGAAGATTATCACCAGGTCATCAAATCGAAACTAAAAACTTTATTCGAAGTCATTAATGAGAAAATTGGGGAAGTAAACGGCCGTGCCTTTGTTGATTCGGCGCCTGTGCTGGACAAGGCCTGGGCTAAAAGAGCAGGCTTGGGATGGATGGGCAAAAACACCAATCTCATCAATACTAAAACTGGTTCCTTCTTTTTTTTGGCTGAACTGATCGTGGATATTGAACTGGAATATGATATCCCCGCCACTGCTGACCATTGCGGAACCTGTACCCGCTGTATCGACGCCTGCCCAACGGAAGCCATTGTGGCGCCTTACGTGGTGGACGGCAGCCGTTGCATATCTTACCTGACCATCGAACTAAAAAATGAGATACCACAGGAATTCCGTGGCAAAATGGATGACTGGATGTTTGGCTGCGACGTTTGCCAGGATGTTTGCCCCTGGAATAAATTTTCGGTCCTGAACCATGAACCGGCTTTTCAACCCCTTACCGAGCTACTTGAAATGGGCCGCCGGGATTGGGAGGATATTACCGAAGAAACATTTAAAAAAGTATTTAAGAATTCTGCCGTAAAAAGAACTAAATTTATAGGTCTCAAAAGGAACATCGATTTTTTAAAACCGAACCTTTGACATAAACCGATGATATTTAGTTAATTACGGAATGAAATTACCAGCCTTATTAGCCTTGTTCCTGCTTTTTTTGCTACTTTGTACCAACTGCCAAAAGCCGTATCAGCCCGCTATTATCTCCGTCAATCCAAATTATTTAGTGGTTGAGGGTGTGATCAACAGCGGCGGCGACAGTACATTTATTACACTGACACGTACTGCACTACTGGACAGCACGAATATAAAGTCGGAAACCGGTGCTTCGGTTACTGTAGAAAGCGATAAAAACGATATTTATCCCCTGGTTGAAGTTAAGCCCGGCATCTATGGCGCTGTTAACCTGAACCTGCCCACTGACCGCAATTACCGCGTTCATATTCGCACTTCGGCAAACAAAGAGTACGCATCTGATTTTGTGGAGAATAAAATAACCCCACCAATTGATAGCGTGTTTTATCAGCCATTAACAGCAGGAGTACAATTTTACGTAAGCACCCATGACCCGGCCAATAAAACACGTTATTATAAATGGGATTATGATGAGACCTGGAGCTATTTTTCGAATTTTTTCTCGCAACTGATCTATAAGAATCACCAATTGAATTTCCGTGACCCTGACAGCACAGTTTACACTTGTTATCGCCACGCAACGCCCTCAAACAGTTTTTATGTAAGTAATAGCACAACTCTTAGCCAGGATGTGATCGCTCATTTTCCGGTAGGCTATGTAGCTGCTTCGAGCGGCAAAATAACGCATGTTTATAGTTTAAATGTAAAACAAACTGCTATTACAGCCGATGCTTTTAAATACTGGCAAAACCTGAAGAAAAACACCGAGCAACTGGGTTCAATATTTGACCCTTACCCATCTACCACGTTGGGTAATGTACATTGTATTAGCAATCCAAAAGAAGGTGCGCTGGGTTTTATCAGTGTATCGACAGTTACGACTAAAAGAATATTTTTTTCGGGACGTTCATTACCTTATCAATATCCAAGGTTTGTTCCTCCGCCAGATCCGGCAGATTGTGGTGCTGGGTTCTTACCACTCGAGCCCTTGTCAACTTTAGCCGCGAGGGAGGAACGAACTTTTTTCAGCGGAGATACTATACCCACGGTCGTGGTGGAAAGCCGGGCCACATACAAGGTAATTGGTTACAGCTATGCACCAAAAATTTGCGTGGATTGCCGGGTTGTTGGCGGCACCAACATCAGGCCGCCTTACTGGCCGGTTGGACTATAAACCTTTTTTAAACTTTTCCGCCAGCATCTTCAGCATATCATCATCAACAGGTTTTGCGGGTCCGTCGTCCTTTTTGGGTGGACGATTTTGATGATTATTGCGGTTATCGGGTTTGTGAAATTCTTTTTTGGGTTGATTAAAAACAGGTTTCGGAGCTGCAGGTTTTGCCGGATCTTCAATTTTTTTTGGTTCGTCTGATTTAGCCTCAGTTTCGGCGGGTTTTAGTTGAAATGCCGGTTTTGGCTGGCGCTCGGCTACTCTTTTTGCATTCCAACGGCTATAAATCTCTTCCAGTTTACGCTTGGTGTACAACGGAAAATCGCCCTGCATCATCCATGAATAATAGCTGGGTTCGACAGTAAATACATCCTCTATTTTTTTGCCTTTGTGTTTTCCGAAGTTAAAAACCTCGTCGCCCTGCTCGTTATAAACCATGCGCCCGGCAAAATCCAGCGGGCGGTTAAGGTTGGTAAACTTATGCAGCGCCTCGATATCGTTCACTACGGGCTTGCTTATCTTACCACTCTTATCTTCGTAATCAACGCCTTTATATTTCTCTATCTGTGCGATCAGCACCTCCATTGTAGCGCGTGTATCCGCCTCGGCCGAGTGTGCATTTACAATTTGCTTGCTGCAGTAAAACTGGTACGCGGCTTTAAGCGTGCGCTGCTCCATTTGGTGGAATATGTTCTGTACATCCACAAAAAAACGATTCTCTAAATCAAACGAAATATTGGCACGCAAAAACTCCTCCATCAGCAGGGGGATATCAAACTTATTTGAATTATATCCTGCAAGGTCGCTATCGCCGATGAAAGCAGCCACATCCTCAGCCAAAGTCTTAAACAGGGGCTCGTCCTTTACATGTTCATCGTAGATACCGTGAACCATTGACGATTCGAGCGGGATGGGCATGCCAGGGTTAATACGCCAGGTCTTTACTTCTTCGCTCCCATCGGGATTTAGCTTGATAACAGACAGTTCGACAATACGGTCGAGTGCTACATTGGTCCCGGTTGATTCAATATCAAAGAAAGCTAAAGGGCGTTTTAAGTTCAGTTTCATTTTTTAGTATACAGAGTGCCAAAGGTCTTAAAAAGTTTTCAGGGATTAAATTATTTGTATATTTAATATTCAGGTTTATTTTTTTAATTTGAACGACCTAAACTTTAAACTGATTATGAGAAAATTTATACTACTTTTTGCAACCTGTTTTATCACTACCGTTGCATTTGCGCAGGATTTCCCTTATGGCCAACAGGACAATGCAGCCCTTGACCTGGCCAATTATAATAAAGATACCTCGGCCCATGCTGTGGTTTTGAATGAGCACGGTATATCCAAAATAACGGTTAATAACCTTGATAATATCAGGCTGGAGTATACCTATCATACCAAGATCAAGTTTTTCGATGATAAAGATTTTGAAAGTGAAGGAACTTTTGAGATACCGCTATACAGCAGCGACGGCCAAACCTACGAGGAGGTTACCGAGATAAAAGGCGTAACTTTTTACAAGGATGACAATGGGTTGGTGCAAAAAGTTGAGCTTGACCCCAAAAAGGTTTTCAGGGTGAAGGAAGATAACCATCACACTTTGGTAAAATTCGCGATGCCCGGCTTACGCAAAGGGTGCGTTATTGAAGTGAGTTACCAGCTCGAATCGCCTTATGACTATAATTTCCAAAATTGGGAGTTCCAGGGCTATATACCTAAGGTATTTTCTGAATACGAAGCACACATTCCGGGTTTCTGGACCTATAATGCTTCATTACGTGGTTATT
>JAYUEE010000017.1:0-56057 GCA_043739405.1 Mucilaginibacter sp.
TACAGCAGTACGTTCTTTAACCTGTAGTTCAAGCCTGGCTTTCTGTTTAATAATGCTGCGTAAACGTAACCGATATGCTAAGTAAATACTTCCAATTACAAAAATTGCTGCTAACGACTCAAACCACCATGTCAACCAGAATGGCGGCACCACGGTTACTTTAAGACTTAAAACATTTGGTGACCATTTACCTTCACCGTTTTGACTCTTTACTTTGAAAGTATAATCCCCTGCTGGTAAATTAGTGTATACGGCTGTATTTTTATCTTCTACATAGTTCCATCCCTTATCAAACCCTTCCAGGATATATGCGTATTTCTTTTTGTTGGGAGATGCGAAATCGAGAGAAGCGTATTCAAATGACAACACGGATTGATCGTGCGTCAACCGGATAGATTTGGTTTCAGAGATATCTGCCTTTAACGGAGACTTATCCTTGTCGCCGTTTGCCGCATCAACCTCTTTATTAAATAACTCGAATTTTGTCAGCACTAAAGGTGGATTATAGAAGCTTTGATTTACCTGGTCCGGGAAAAATGAATTAAAACCATTTACCCCGCCAAAATACAATGCCCCTGTACGGCTCTTTAATGCCGAACTTTGTTTAAACGCATCCGCCTGCAGGCCATTCTCCGTAGTGAAATTCTTAAATATCTTAGTTGATGGGTCAAACATCGATATGCCATTGTTGGTGCTCAACCACAAATGCCCCTTATCATCTTCCAGAATTGCTTCTACATAATCATTGGGCAAACCGTCCTTTGTTTTAAAAGCATCAAAACACCCGGTTTTGGGATCAAAAAGATTTAATCCGCCCAGCGTACTCACCCAAATTCGTCCCAAATGATCTTCGAAAATATCGGATACGGTACTGTTGCTTATACTGGTTTTGATATTATCGTTATGCCTGAAACTGATGCAGGTGTAGTTATGCGTATCAAACAGGCATAAACCCGCATCATCCGTAGCCAGCCATAAATTGCCCTTACTGTCGCAAAGCATAGCGTTTATTCTGTCACACGCAAGGCTCTTGGGATTTGCAGGATCATTCCTGAAATGAGTGAAAGTCCTGTTAACCGGGTCGTAACGATTTAATCCATCGCCAAAAGTGCCCAGCCAAATCTTTTTATCGGGTGTTTGGGCTACAGCGTACACATTGTCGCCGCTAATACTATTAGGGTTTGCAGGATCATGACGAAAAGTTTTGAATTTTCGTGTCTGCGGGTCCATCACGTTTACCCCGTTACCCCAGGTGCCAATCCACAGGTTCTTTTGATCATCTTGTTTTATGGTAAGGATATTATCGCCTGATATACTGCTCTTATCATTATCCTTGTGCCTGAATGTGGTGAACTTACCCGTTTTAAGATTAAACATATCCATGCCACCGCCGTCGGTGCCAACCCAAATATTGTTGTTTTCATCTTCGAACAAACTCAGCACAAAATCATTGGAAAGACTGGTTAATTGTGAATTATGTTTATAATGGGTAAAATTGGCGGTGTTTTTCTTATAAAGGCTAACGCCGCCACCAAAAACACCTATCCACATGTTGCCATTTTTGTCGCGGGTGACTATATCTACCGAATTTCCTGTAAGGCTGGTGTTATCTACATCATCGTGCGAATAAGTAAAAAACTGCTCCCATGCGTAACTATAGATACTAAGGCCACCGTTTTCAGTACCTATCCAAAGATCGTGATTATCATCTTCGGTTATACTCTGTATACTATTATTGGCTAACGACTTGGTATTACGTGGATCGTGCAAAAAATGCTTGAAGGTACCCGTACTGCTATCGTAAAGATTCAAGCCCGCTTCCTGGGTACCCACCCACAATTTTTGGGCGCTATCCTCAAAAATAACAGTAACCCTGTTTCCGGAAATCGATCCTTTGTCGCTTTCAAGATGCCTGTAATTAGTAAAAGTTTGCGTAGCAAAATCGAATTTACTCAATCCATTATTTGTAGTACCTATCCAAATGTTATGTTGTGCATCCTGACAAATTGAGGTCAGTTCATTTGCGATAATACTTTTTGGGTCATTCTGCTTGTGTACGTAATGCACAAAAATACCCCTTTGGGGGTCAAAAACGTTCAGACCGCTATATTGGGTAGCAGCCCAAATCTTACCGAATTTATCTACAAGGATCCTGGTGACAAAATCACTGGAGATGCTGTTGCTATTTTTTTCATCATGGCGATACCGGTGAAAGCGATTCGTTTTCCTATCAAACTTATTAAGGCCGCCGCCTATTGTAGCAACCCAAATATTGCCATCCCGATCTTCAGCCATATCCTGGATGTAACTCCCGCCAATGCTTGTAGTGTCTTTTACATCGTTCCGGTATATCTTGAATTTATAGCCATCATAGCGGTTAAGGCCATCAGCGGTACCCACCCATATAAAACCACGTTTATCTTGTAAAATGGCATTGACATCCAAATCAGAAAGTCCATTCGCGGTTCCAATATGCGTAAAATGTAATTGCTGGTTTTGTGCCGACGCAAATGAAGAAAATGCCATCAAAAGGACGACAAGAAAATAATTGGAGCTCTTCATCTTCACCAATCGCATCAAGTTATCAGGTTTAACCATTTCAGGAAATAACGTTCTTATAATCAGCTTTTAACAGGGTTAACCCGCTGTTACATCCTTTTACGTAAGATGGTGTTTATAGGTTATAGCACTAAACATGCCCGTTGAACCCGTAAGAGGCAATAAACCACCATCATTTAAGAATAAGACCTGGCTGAAAAAATATGGAGAGCAGAACCGGCCCCAGCGGTTGCCTTGCGTAATTCTACGTTTATTTTGACTGAAAATACCGTGAAAACACCTATTGTTTTCGGCTGCAGAAGCAGTTACATTTATCTATAAATTATTGACAGACAACTTGATGCAAACGAGCTATGAGAAAGTTTTTTTCAGCTCTTAAAAATCAAACCAGTTCCCTGGTCACAATATTCGCGCTTTTTATTGTGGGCGCGTACTATTTCTTTATCTATATCCCCAACAACGAAAAAACAGTACAGGAAGGCCGTTTCCGGTGCCTGCAAAATATCGACAATAATGTTCGCGCTAAAATAGGTGGTAGCGCAGACCTTATACGCAATATTCTTGCAACCGGTGGTGCCGGAAAAATTGAAGATGCTTTCTCAGCCTATAAATCAAAAGATGCTGAATTAGGATTTACACTTTTAAAACCGGCTGAAGCGCAAGCAGAACAAAAAGGTTCAAAGCTACTCGGTTTTGTTTACTTAAAAGGAGTGAAATATGCTAACCGAATTAAAATAGACGCAGCATCGCAGCAATTGTTGCTGTTTGTAACGGCAAAAGGAGGTTTGTACAAAGACTCGATCACCATAGGGATGCTTTTCGGGTTTAAGGAATTTATTAAACCTCTGCTCCCGCCGAGTAATTTTGATAACTACATTGTATTTGTTGAAACAACAAAAGTTTACGAAAGCTTCCCATCGGGACTTAATTATGATGAAGATGGCCAAGATTCATTGCTCGAAGTTAAAAATAAGATCATTACCCCTGGCGTGCACGATATAAAGATCGGAGGCACCGATTACAAAACATTCTCTCAGCCGATATACACTAATACAGGAGCGCAATGGGTCATTTCAGGACTGGTCTCAAACAATAATTATCAGAAGGAAAAGAACCAGTTACCTGTGCCTGTTGTAGAGTTGCTGCTGACCGCAGCGATCATCATGCTCGTCTCACTACCCTGGATCAAATTGTATCACATGGGCAATAAAGATAAACTTGCCGTGCGAGATGGTATTGTCTCCCTGCTGGCCCTGATGGTGATGATGTCGCTGCTGTTTTTTGTTTTCTTTAAATACAACACCACGATAAGGGACAAAAGGTTGCCCAGACCCCAAATTGCTAATAATTCACTTTTTAACCCGAATAAGCGACTTCCTGATACTGCCACCGCTCCGATAAGATATTCAAGGGAGTCATATTCACGGAATATGCTGGCCATCAAGGTTAGAACAGCCTTTGAAAATGAACTCGATAGTGCCTATTCGTTGTTAAATTCCATCGATACCATCAAAAAGTCCCCGATAGGCGACAGCGTATATCATATATCGCAGGAGAAGAAGCCGTTCACCTACCGAAAATTGTTCCGGCATAACAGATACGGTATTGATGCTTCTCAAATAGCGTGGCTCGATATGAACGGTAAAGTATTGTCCCTACTAACCAATGATAATAAAGACAATGCCGATATTCCGCTCCAAACTGATCTGAGCGACCGGGCATATTTTAAGAATGTTAGTAATAATAATAATTTTAACCGGACATCTACTCATAAATATTATATAGATCAGGTTGTGTCGCGAAGCTCAAACTCCTTCGAATCCATCATCGCTAAGCGATCAGACAAACCGGACAAAGTTGCTGTAATGGCATTCACGGCCAAAAGCCTGGAGAGCGTGACGATGCCCGACGGCTACCAGTTCGCGATAATTAATAGCTCGGGCAGGGTGTTATATCATTTTATGCCCGAACGAAACTTGAATGAGAACCTTAAAGAAGAGTTTTCGGACAGCACCAAACTGGTGAGCTGCCTTGAAGCAAAATCGGACACTACCTTTAGTGAAAAATATTACGGCAAGCTTTATAACATCAAAATAAAGCCTTTTGCCGATATGCCCTATTTTGTCGTCATATTTGAGGACCAGGAATACAGGGATACCCGTGATACGGAATCGTTCGTGTTTACCCTGAGCATGCTTATATGCCTGCTCCTGTTCCTGGTGTTACAGTTTGTTGTTATCCTTTTTTCATCTGCCAAACGATCATTTTCCAAAAAACAATTATTTGATATCTCGTGGGTAGCGCCAAAGGAAAGCTCGCACCATCAATACAACCTGGCCATAATTGCCAACATTATCATTATTATATTTTTGATCTGGCTCTTTCAACTGAATTTGTTTCTAACTTTCGTTTATTCACTGCTTTTTTCAGTCACATTCATTCCTATATTCCTTAGTGCCGTTTTTGCCAGGCGATACAAGATCGCCAACTCCCATCTTTATCATTTTAAAATGCGGAGCATATATTGGCTGTGCGGGTTTTTATTAATCATAGACATTGCCGCCTTCAATACACTCGGGGCCCAGCATAAAGTTAATTTATTCCTTTTCGAGAGTATTCTCATCGGTGCATGTGCCATTGTTTTCTTTTTTGGGCATGGTTTGCTGGCCCAGGTACGGAAAAGTTTAGGGAAATGGCATAAAAAATGGACCTATGTACACAGCTATGCCTTAATGACAACAACCCGCTTGATAATCACGAGCGGGATACCGGTCGCATTCTTTTTTGTCTATTCTTTCAATTATGAGACAAAACTGGATACCCGGTACAGGCAAGTCAAGTTTGTTAAAGCATTAACCGAAAGGGTACGTTTTGATGATCATGTAAATTCTAAACCCGAAGAACGGATCAAATCAAATAATGTGAAACTTGACGACATTGAAAAAAGGTCAGCCATTTATACCGATATGTTGTTTGTGAACTCGGTTAAGGATACGATCCAAGCCAAAGTGCCTGCGCGTTATGATGACGAAGACCGGCTCACCGCCGGATTGTTGAGCGCATTCAGGTTTCGCATCAACGATATTGAAATAAAAAACAACAACATGAACCTGGCTGGTATCGGCGACACAATATCTTTCAACGGAATGGCACCCGAATTAGGCAAAAAAAATGCGGAATATTCAAGCTTTACGTTCTTTAAGCTAAACCCGGATGAGTCACTTAAAATAAGCTCGGAAAATATTAGTTACCCATACCCGCACTGGTATTCGTGGCTTGTGCTCATGGTATTGATAGGTTTGTTTTATTCCCTTGTCTATAGAATTATTAAAAAATTATTTGCCATGGGCCTGCCTTCTACAAAAGCATGGGAAGAATTAGACAATGATCTGATTGAGTGCAACACACTGAATAATTTACTGTTCATTGTTGGCTCACCCGGTTCAGGTAAATTGATAAAGTTGAGGCAAAAAATAGAAAATGGAAAATTGCTTGGAAAAGCCGGGGAAAAACTTGTGCTCATTGAAGGAGATAAAAAGGGCAACGTCTATATAGCTGACATGATGGCGATACCTTCAGAGAAATACATCAGGAACTCTTTATGGGAGGAGTGCAAAAAAAATGTTAACGAAAAAGACTATGCGCTTGTGATCATTAACCACTTTGAATATAATATAAAGAATTCTAGCACCAACAGTGCCAAGCTGGATTTCCTGGAAAAATTAATGGGTAAGGAGAATACAAAAGTTATCATTATCTCAACCGTTCACCCGGTTTCCTTTCTTGACTCATTTAATAATACTGATGACAATGATGAGACAAATAAGATACCAGCAAGCGAACTCGAACGTTGGCACGTGCTGCTTGGCCATTACAGGATCGTTATAGAACCATTGATGAGTGATTACAAATCATTAATGTGCGATGGCCAACCGTTTGCGCCGGGCAACACGAACGCGCTGGAACGTATATTGATGAGCGAAACCAGGTATACCCATTTTCTAAAAAAAATGCAGCCGATGGCAGTTTCGTATTTACGAGGGCAAAATATTAACGACATAGATCCGACAGGCGATTCGCTAATCTTTAAACTGCAATTGACCTCGCAATATTTTTATACTTATATCTGGCAATCGTTGACGAAAGAGGAGAAATTTTTACTATACGACCTGGCTGAAGACGGCCTGGTTAATTCTTATGATGATCATAATCTATGCATGCTTATGGCCAAAGGATTGATCGTAAGAGTCGACGGTACGTTGATGCTATTTAATAAAGGCTTCCGGAATTTTATATTGACGGCCATCGGGACAACCGAGGCAAAACGTATCAAAGATCAGGTTAAGGATAATGGTAACTGGGGTAGTTTAAAAACCCCGCTGAACCTTGTGATACTGGGCATCCTGTTTTTCCTCCTCCTTTCCCAGCAGGAGTCGTACTCACGCGTTATTACTTATATAACAACTATTGGTGCCGGGTTTTCGGCTATCATGCGAATATTCCCTGCGCTTGGCGGCAGCAACAGCACACAAAAAACGGAATAATATAAAGTGTGATATCTTAATGCAATTACATAAACCGGTATAAGGACCTAAATATTCGGCAATGGCTCTCATTTTCCCAAATCAACCGATAGGCGGCTTATCCATGCCGATGAAATGCCTTTTTTAAACGATTTAAGTCTATTAATCTACTGATAAACAGCAAAATACCAATTAGCGATTAAATCCGTCTACTGGTCTATGCCTGTTCGGGCGCGGTCTATTTCGTTTTACGGATCCGGAAATTCGCCGTTCATTTGGTCATTGAAACAAACGAACAATTAAACTCAACACTTAAAAAATATTAAAATGAAAAAGTCAATCGTAACAATCGCAATCGCATTAGCAGCAGCATTCGGCATCAGCCAATCAAGCTTTGCAGCAACCCACAGCACCGAAGAAGCAACCACTTTAGCTGAGGTAACAAAAATCAACAAAATTGAAATACACGGCAATGTAGAGTTGTTTGTGTCAGACGCACCAACCGACCAGGTAAAAGTTTATAACCAATATTATGCAAACAATGCCCTGGTTCAGGATCAAAACGGCGTACTACGCATTACATCATATGCCAGCCAAAAATTGGTAGTTTGGGTTAGCGTAAACGACCTGCGTAAAATCTCGGTATACGATAATGCTGAAGTAAAATCATTCGGTAAACTATCAGCCATTGAATTGGATGTTAAACTTTATAACGATGCTAAGGCAACTTTGGACCTTGATAGCTATTCGGCAACCATCAGCCTTAACGACCATGCCAAAGCCGACCTTACCGGTACTGTTACCACTGGCATTATCCGTTATGATAAATCATCTTACTTAAACGTTACCAACCTGGCTGCCGATAATGTAGTTAAGAAAGTAAACTTTGATATAGCTTCTATCAGTTGCAAGCGCGAATTAGCTTCACTCTAAATATTAAAACTTGCAAAATGGGCCGCCTCCAAAGAATCTTGGGGGCGGTTTCTTTTTTATGGCTTAATTTGCCTCACTTAAGTTAATAGAGAACTATATGAAAAGGCCAATTGAAAATAGGGATGATGTGCGCATGCTGGTAGAGGATTTTTATGAAAAAGTAAAACAGGACAGCATCATCGGCGACATATTCAACAACACCTTATTTTTTAAATGGGATACCCATATTCCGATTATGATAGACTTTTGGGAGACAGTTCTTTTGGATGGTACGAGTTATAGAGGCAACACGATGCGCGCCCATATCGAATTAAATAAAATGTATCCCTTAAAACCCGAACATTTTGTACGCTGGAAGGAACTATTCTTCGAAACCCTGGATAAGCACTTTGCCGGCGAAAAAGTGAGCGAGGCAAAAAAAAGAGTTGAGTTGATGGAGGTTTTGATGCAAAACAAAATAGCTCAAAGTACCGGCCCCAATTTTATACAATAACCATAAAATACCGCAGCGGGGCTATCTTTTTTACCAGGATCGTTGTTCCATTTATATTACATATCGGGCTATCGGGCGAGTTGAATAAAATTTGTGAAAATGGAATCAAAGCGCTACCCTTGTATAACTAAAAAATTAATTGTCAATTGCCCAAAATGAAAAAACTAAGGTTATTAATACCGGCCCTGTGTGTTCTGTTTATAGTCTCCGCCTGCAAAAAAAGCGCTAATAAACCGGCGTCGACTGTAGGAACCATAACAGTTAATATTGATGGGGCTGCCCAAACATTCAATGTTGGAGCAACGGCCCATGTGGATAACACTGGCGGCTTTTATAGCCTTGCGCTGATCGGTATTCAAAGCGCAACTGCATCTAATTCGGTAATAGTAGAAGTGACGAGCGACTCGCCTATTGTAGCTGGTACCACCTATACAGGAACAAATTCACAAGCTGACATGAGTTATACACAAATATCCGGCAATGCGGTTTACCAATTTGATGGCAGCAATAACGCGTCCAACGCCACCATAACAGTAAAATCCATTAGCAGCACCAATGTACAGGGCACATTTAGCGGCACGCTGGAGCTGATAACCGGTACCGGGGCCGCTTCAAAAGTACTTACAAACGGAACGTTCAATTTGAATATTAAGTAGCGGGTCTTTTTAGGGCCGATATCGTCAGATAACGACCGCATCCTTATTATACTTATTGCGGTAGTCGATCGGTGGCATACCTGTGATTCGTTTAAACACATCTCTAAAAGCTTTGATATCTGTATAGCCAACATCATACATCACGTCGTAAATAGTTTTTCGGCTGGTTTCAAAGCTCTTTTTGGCTGCCTCTATTTTGACCCGCTGGATATATTCGACCACGGTATTACGTGTAGATTTCTTAAACCTGCGCTCGAAGGTACGGCGAACAATGCCAAATTTGTCGGATAGCTGATCGACCGTGATTTTATGTTGAAAATTCTGCTCGATATATTCTTGCGCTCTTACAATCAGATCATCCTCATGGTCCCGCTGCCCCTTAAATATCATAAATACCGACTGATTGTTGCGGCCGATATCAAGCACAAAGAATTTGGCCGCCATTATGGCCATTTCGCGACTGGTGTATTTTTCAACCAGGTATAAAAGCAGACTCCAGTAAGCTGTCGCTCCGCCGCTCGAATACAATCCGTTCTGGTCAGTTATCATTTTATCGTCAACCAATATCACTTCGGGGAACATGTTCCTGAACTCATTGGCAAACAACCAATGGGTTGAGCATTTTTTACCGTTTACTAAACCGGTTGTCGCCAGCATGAATGCTCCAATGCATAGGCTGGCCACCTCGGCGCCTTGTTTATATTGCTGAACTATCCAGGGCATAAACTCTTGGTTTATTTGGAGAGCGCTATTAATATCACCACTCAATGCGGGGATAATTACCAGGTCGGTTTTGGTTACCTCGTCAAGCGTTAAATCAGTATTGATAGAAAATAAGCCGCCGTTTAGCTTAACTTCTTTGGTGAGCCCCGCCACTTGAACTTTAAACATCGGTTGCTTGCCCGCTGCTTTCAGAAATTCATTAATGGCTGTGAACATATAGCGCGGATCAGCTATACATGCCATAATAGCGCCTTCGGGAACCAAGATCGTTATTGTTTTCATAAACCAAAGTTAATATCAATGTTTGTCGCAATCAACCCGTCAAATCGTCATATTTATGCATTTCAAAACCTAATTAATGACAATAATTTGCATTAATAGTCTAAAGGAACTAAAACTTAATAAATTTATAAAACCAACCAATTAAAAACATAACAAAATGGCAACCGTAAATTCCTATTTAAACTTCAACGGTAATACCGAAGAAGCGTTCAATTTTTATAAATCAGTATTTGGTACCGAATTCAGCCGTGTAGTGCGCTTTAAAGATTCGCCCGGAGCCGATAAAATGCCGCCGGAAATACAGGATAAATTGATGCACATTTCGCTGCCCATAGGCAATGGAAATGCCCTGATGGCTACAGATGTGATCGAATCAATGGGCCAAATATTTAAGCCAGGCAATAATTTTAGTTTGTCGATAAGTCCAACGACCGAGGAAGAAGCGCTGCATTTTTTCAACGGCTTGTCTGCTGGCGGTACAATCGAGGCCCCTTTCAAAAAAGAGTTTTGGGGAGGCTATTTCGGGATGTTTTCGGACAAATTCGGTATCCGCTGGATGATAAATTACGAACCTTCCGCAGCATAATCAATATAAAGAGTCCCGTTGGTATAATATCAAACGGGGCTTTTTATAATTACTTTTTGGCTTTAGGCGCGATGCCTTTGTCCAAATCCAGCGTAAAAGACGGTTCGGAAGCATCCGATGCCTGTTGCAACAGGTCGATCGCAGGTTGATCGCTTTCTGCAGCCGGTATTCTTTCCTCTTCTAAACCATTGGAGTGAATATCCTGCTGGCTCATTTGATCTTCCTTATCCGAATCGTCGGTATCATCCAAAGGTATTTTGTCGTTGGGACTTATCATGATTCTTTTGTTTGGTGTATATAAATCTACAACATTAAAAGTTGTTTATTGTTGTTGTATCGCAAACGAATATTGCGAAGATTTGTACTGCGATTATTAGATATAAACCATGGAAAAGGATTACCTGGAAAGTACCATCAAACAATTTGAATATTACAAGCTGCTTGGTGAAAAGGCAATGGAACAATTGCCCGAAGAAAAACTGCTTTGGCAGTATAACGAGGAAAGTAATAGCATTGCAACTATTGTAAAACACCTTTCAGGCAACATGCTTTCGCGATGGACGGATTTGCTCACCACAGATGGCGAAAAGGAATGGCGAAACAGGGACGCAGAATTTGAAAATGATATTCAAAGCAAGGATGAATTACTTGCCAAATGGAACGAAGGCTGGCAATGCCTGTTGACTACCCTAAAACAACTAACAGCAGATGACCTCGAAAAAATCGTTTATATCCGCAACCAGGGGCACACCGTAATGGAAGCTATCAACAGGCAACTGGCACATTACCCCTATCACGTCGGGCAGATAGTATACCTGGCTAAAATGGTATCGGGCAATAACTGGAAAAGCTTAAGTATTCCTAAAGGCAATTCGCAATCCTTTAATGCTGAAAAATTCTCAGCCCCGAAATCCAGGCAACATTTTACTGATTCGCTATTAAAAGATCGCAAAGAATAGCCTACTTAAGCCATAAACTACCAGGCCTCAATGGTTTATTTTTCGAATCAGGTTATTCTGGTAATCTGCTACATATACGTTGCCTGCCCCATCCACCGCTACACCAAAAGGGCGATTAAATGAAGCAACCTTCGCGTCACCATTTGCTAAACCACGCTGGCCCGTCCCGGCAAGGGTAGAAACCATACCATCCGGCGTTATTTTGCGTATCTTATTATTACCCACATCAGCTACGTATAAATTGCCTTTGTTATCCAGTGCAACCCCGCAAGGGTGGTTAAACGAAGCTGCCGCTCCCTTTCCATCTTTGGACCCCATGTTATGTTTACCGGCTTTACCCGCAAGGGTTGTTACTGCGCCAGTAGAGCTAATTTTACGAATCATATTATTGTAGCAATCGGCTATATACAACGTACCCTTTTCGTCCACAGCAATACCTTCAGGCAAATAAAATGAGGCAGCATGCCCCACTCCGTCCTTAGCACCGGGCGCCCCGTCACCTGCAACCTCGCTAAGCTTTCCATCCGGGCTGATCTTACATACCAGGTCTTTCCCCCAATCGGTAAAGTATACCGTCCCATCCTTACCTATGGCTATCCCATAAGGATTATCTAACTTCTGCAAACTATCCGAAAGGTCCTTTTTAACCGGCTGATTTCGGCCAACAAGTGTTGTGACCGTTCCATCAGGCGCTATTTTTCGTATCAGGCTGTTATGTGTATCTGCCACATAAACGTTACCGTTTGCACCTGTCGCCACGGCTACCGGGAAGAAAAACGAAGCTGAAGTTCCTTTGCCATCGTCTGAACCATCCTTGCCGCTTCCGGCAATAGTAGTTGCTGTTCCGTCTGGGCTTACCTTACGTATCCTGTTGTTACGCGAATCGGCCACATAGATATTGTCCGCTGAATCGATTGCCAATCCCATTAGGTTAGAAAAGGCGGCATCTGTGCCATTCCCATCAGCAAAGTTCATCGTACCGCTACCGGCAACGGTTGTTACTTCGCCAGAATTATTTTTTTTCCTGCAGGCCGTAATGCAACATAGGGCAACAAGAAGAAAAGAAAGTCTTTTTCTCATAAATGGCGAACTTTTATTTTAGTCCGTATACATTTATCTTGTTTGAAAACGTCGCCAGGTAAACATGCCCGTTAGCAATGGTAGGCGGCGAAAACTTAGCATAGTTTCCCACAAAGTCGGCGGCATTTTTAGAGCTGTTCCAAAGTTCTTTAGTTACATCATTGGCATCAAACGCCCTTAATACGCCCGGAGTTACAAAAGATTCTGCATCGCCGCTCATTGCATAGGAGGCCCATACAATGCCGGTTCCGTCTTTAGTTCCATTACCGGAAACAGACAACACCGCACCACTTTGCCCGGTAGGTCCGTTAACTGTGGAAGCAACAGGATTGGTTAAAAATTTATTACTTCCCCGGTCAAAAGAAAAGGCACGTAACTGATCATTCTCCGACCAGACGTAGAAAAATTCAGTAGTGCTTCCTTTGTAATAGGCCGGCTGGCAGTGCATGCTGGCGTTAAGCGGGATGAGTTGCTGTACATGATCAAATACAGCATCATATCCTCCCATATTATCCTTATTTAACAGGTATAAATTGCCGTTTTTGGCACCGGTAATATAGTAACTGGAATTGGGTATGAGTAGGGTACCCATTACGCCATAGTCAAGGTCATTAACATTAAGATTTACATAATTAGTAGGTGTAAAATAGCTGCTTATTTGCAGTGTATTACCCGAAGGGGTGAGTTTCATGGCGCTTTCCGACCTGCCAGCCGGGTCGGTAGGATCAGAACTGGAGCCGGTTTCGTTTGTTCCATTTCCACCGGCGGTATATGTGCTGGGTTTACCAACTGTCCCATTGCCTGTAACTACGTAAAGGTTACCCTGGGCATCGGCAGCTATGCCCATCCCGCTTTCCCACATACCACCTTCTTCTCCATTCGCCGAATCATTATAAACAGTTTGCTGTTGCAATGTAGTCGAATTGTAACCCAATATCCATCCGTGATATGGGTTCCAGTCACAATGTGAAGCATAAGAAATATAAACAACCCCGTTAACTAATGCCAATCCCTGGCGCTGGTTGTTTCGAAGGGGATCAAAACTAACCACACTGTTTATGTTGCCGTCGCCGGTGCCGGGTACGCTGGCTGTTATCAATACCGGGCTGCCTGGCTGCTCCGCTCCTGTTACAATGTTGACGGCGTGCAGGTATTGAAAAAAAGCGGACCCATTTTTACTTCGGGCAACAAAGTAAATAGTTTGGGCAACCGAATCAATTACGGGTGTGCCAACTATGCCAATGTGATAAGTAATATTATTATAAGGCGTGCACCAGGATGAAGCCATGTCATTTGAATTGGGTGGGTTCATACCCAGCTCAGTAAAGTTCTTTTTCCAATATAACCTTCCCTTATCTGCATCAAACGCATAGATCGTATTATTCACAGTAGCAACAAACAATACGTTATGCATACCGGAGCCAATAGTTAAATTACTTACTACCAGCGGCTGGGCGTATACCTCGTCATCAACAGTAAGGCTAAATAGTTTACCGAACTGGCTTGAATTCACGTTAGATGTTGTTAAAACCGTTTCCTGGTTGTTAAGCCCGGCCCTTGTATTATCATTATGCTGGGTAAGCACAGAGATATGCTCATTATTTGGCTGGCCGAATGTTGTATCTGTCTTGGTAATGACGACGGGCGGTACAACGGGTTCTTTTTTTTTACAGCCAAAACAAGCTATTATCAATAAAATTGGTAAGACAAATTTCCTGGTCATATAAAGCCGGTTTTTTTTATTGCGCAATTCAGGTTCCTTTAATAAATACAAAGAGTATCCATTAAGGCTTACAATATAAGACTTATATCTTAATGATTTTAAATCTAAAACTAACTTTTTAAGTGGTTTTATTGCCCGGTTTTTTCCTGTTATTTCCCTTGCTCCTGCTCCTGTCGCGATTTCGGTTGCGGTTGTCAAAAGGCTTGCGTTCTTCCGTTGTTGGAGCCGGACCCAGTTCGGGCGGCAAAGGGTTTTCGGTGATAGATTTCCCAATTAGCAACTCTATGTTTTTGAGCTTGCGCATATCGCGGCTGTTTACGAGGGTAATCGCTGTCCCGGTTGTTTCGGCGCGTGCAGTGCGGCCTATACGGTGAATATAATCTTCAGGATCTGATGGCACATCATAGTTGATAACCAGATCTATTCCTTCTACATCAATACCGCGTGAAAGAGCATCAGTCCCAATTATAACGGGCAGGGTGCGGTTCTTAAAATCGAGCAGTATTTGCTCGCGTTCGCTTTGCTCAAAATCAGAGTGAAAAGCATTTGCTTTGATATGGGACGATTTCAATTCGCGGCTCAACCGCTTTACTTCGTCCTTGGTATTGGCAAATATGATGGTACTGGTATATGAACTATTCTTTAATATCAAGGTAACCAGTTTCGACTTTTGTTCGCTATGTACCTTGTAAATCTGCTGGTTGATACCTTCCGCAGGCTGCGAGGTGGCTAAATTCACTTGTTCAGGGTGTTTCATTATTGAGCTTGCCAGTTTACGTATCGGTCCGGGCATAGTAGCCGAAAACAACAAGGTCTGACGTTCAACGGGAATATCACGGATAATGCGCATGATATCGCCCATAAAACCCATATCCAGCATGCGGTCGGCCTCATCCAAAATGAGGTATTTGATATGGTCGAGCTTCAACACACCAGAAGTTAGGTGGGCTATTAATCTACCCGGCGTAGCAATTAAGATATCTACTTTATTCTGTATGCCGCGGCGTTGCTGTTCGTAAACAATGCCATCGCCCCCGCCATAAACGGCAATCGAACTCAACCCTGTAAAATAGGCTAAACCCTCTACTTGCTGGTCTATCTGCTGGGCCAATTCGCGGGTGGGCGCTAATATTAAAGCGGTTGTTTTATGGCCCTCGTCGGCCAAAGCTATCTTATGTAAAACCGGCAACAAATAGGAAGCCGTTTTGCCGGTGCCGGTCTGCGCGCAGGCAATCAAATCCTTACCCTCGAGCACAATGGGTATCGCCATTTCCTGTATCGGCGTTGCGGTTACGTATCCCATGCTTAGGATACCTTCGGTGAGGTGCTCGTTAAAATTAAAATCCTGGAATGTCAAATAATCAAAAATATCATCAAATGTACGAAAAAAAGCTGCAACAGGGTCTCACGCTCAATCCATATTCAAATTGGCTACAAAACGGCACCACCGTCGGACATTCTTAATGCCTCGTAGAGGCTACCGCTTTGTAGACTTTGTTTAAAATGGATGTTTTGCCCCGTTAGGCGGCTACCCTTTGAGAATGGGTAGCCGCCTAACGGGGCAATTACATTCTGATACCTGTTTTTCTGCAAAGCGGTAGACCCTCCGGGTCATTTTTTTGTGCAGTTAACCTATTTGTGTACACCGTAATTCAAAGGAGGATGGATTTTTAATTTTTTTTATCCAGCAACATATTTTCCTATTGCCGGTATCTTACTTAAGATGAAAATCAGCAAAAAGGAAAGGACAAAACATACCAGGGCAGTAAGCGGTATGCTAATAAATGGATTGCAAACTTTATAACTGATTCCCGCCAACTCATCCAATAAGGTAAGAAAAAGTGCATGGCAGAGATATATACCGAGGCTGAACTGCCCAGCAATATTCCGGATTTTGATTAGCGATATGGGTAATTTGAAGACTGTTACCCGCGCCAGTAAGAATATCCCGGCAGCATATAAAATAATAAACGGCCCCAACGGTTCATACATTATCGTGCTCAACGAATGGGTATCCCGGGTGATGAAATATGTTCCGGCGGTAATTCCCGCAAGGCATAAAAGGTAAAAGATTACCAGGCCTGCTTTGTTGCGCGCTTCGGGCAATTCTTTGGTTGCGAGGTAATGTCCAAGCACCAAATAACCGATATACCCTGTAAAATACCGCACGTCTATTTGTGGCCAAAACCGCGATAAATAGGACTGCGTGAAAGAGATCACAATAAACCACACCAACAGGAAGTAAAGTATCTCCCTCTCCGTCGCATTACGCACAAACCTGCTTATAATGGGAATGATGAGGTACAAACCGATAAGCATATACACATACCACAAATGGTAATATGCACCATATTTAAGTTGATGTAAAACCACCTTTATATCCGGCCAAATAGCATCAGTAAAGGTTATATCCTCGTTATACCACGAATAACCTACATAAACCAGGCTCCAGAACAGGAACGGCCATATGATACGTGATAAACGTTTTTTCAAAAAATCGCCTAACTCATATTCCCGGTGAAACAGTAAGGCCCCCGATATCATCACAAAAACCGGAACAGCAAAACGTGATAAAGCATTGTAAAAATCGGCAGCCAGCCAATTGGTTACCGACACCGTCCCAAAACCCATTAATAATGGCGACGCAGTGTGCAGTACGATAACCATAAACAGGGCAATAACCCGCAGGTTATTTATCCAGTTAATAGCTTGTGGTGATTGCGGTACAGGTTTGAAGATGGATATTATTTGCTCTTTTATAACCCTACCGTTATAAACATAAATTAACCCAATAAAAAGAATCACTGAACAAGCTATTCTAATGTTTGTCCAATAAATAGATTCTGGTTTATAAAAGAAATCTAAAACCGCTATGGCGATAAAAAGCAATGCAAAGCATAGACAGGCTATTCTAAATATTTTCATAGTTTGATTAAAGCGGTGCCCTACTCGATTTCAGATAGCTTATAATTTAAAAGTCTTTAAAAATACATTTTTAAATAATAACCCAATAAAAAAACCCGCCCCGGAAAGGTCCGGGAACGGGTACATATAAATTGGTTAATGTGTGCTAATTTATTTCTTCAGTTCGGTAATTGCAACTTCAGGCTTCAGTACATTGTGTACTTTTTCCACTGTTATGGTGTTTGCCAAAGTAAACTTAGCTGTCTTTTTGATGTCAGTTGCTGAAGCACCAATTTTAACGGTATAACTTCCGCCTTCAGCAACCCACGCCGAATGTGCCGTGTCAAATGACTCCAAATCCTTAGCTGTCAAGGTAAAGCTTAGCGTCTGTGATTCCTTTGGAGCCAGCGTTTTGGTTTTGCCAAATGCCCTTAGTTCTTCCTCGGGCTTTTGCAAGGTATTCACAGGTGCGCTCACATAAAGTTCCACCACTTCGCGGCCTGCTACATCACCCGTATTGGTAACCGTAACGGTAGCTGTAACCGAACCGTTGAAGGTTTTTGAGCTCAATTTAAGGTCACTGTATTTAAACGTAGTATAGGATAAGCCGTAACCAAAGGGATAAGCTGTTTTTACGTCAAATGTGCTATAATAACGGTAACCTACATAAATTCCATCTTCATAAGTCACTTCTGATGGCCTGCCATACAGCATACTTGGAGGAGGGGTGCCTGTAGGAACCGGCAGTTCTTTACCCGGGAAGTTTTTAGCAGACGGCACATCATCATAAGTAACCGGGAAAGTTGATGCCAGTTTACCCGATGGATTAACTTTGCCACTTAAAACATCGGTAATAGCGTTGCCTGCTTCTAAACCTGGCTGCCATGCTAATAATATGGCATCAGCCTGGTCGCGCCAGCTTGCGGTTTCAATTACACCACCGATGTTCAATACTACTACCAGTTTTTTCCCTTTAGCATGGAAAGCATCCGAGATGTTTTTGATCAGCGCTTTTTCTGAGTCCATTAGGTTAAAATCGTTCTCCACCTTCCGGTCAGCACCTTCGCCTGCATTTCTGCCTAAGGTAAATACGGCCACATCCGCATTATCAGCTTCTTGCGAAAGCAAATCCGGTGTAACTGTCATTTGCGGAATTGGTGGAGGCGACATAAAGATCGCCATTGCATTTTTAGGTCGTTTTGCTAATATGTCGTTGATGTACGTTTCATAAGCCGTTTTAAGGTTAGCGTCCACAGTGTAACCGCCGTTGGTTAAACCCTGGATAAGCGAAATGGTGTAGGCTTTATTTACGTTGCCGCTGCCTGTACCACCTGCAATAAGGTCGTATGAAGTATTACCAAACAGAGCTACTTTCTTTGCGTTTGTCAATGGTAGCGCTTTACCTTCATCTTTCAGCAATACCATACCTTGCGTGGCTGCCGTGCGTGATACCTGTGCGTTTTTCTTAAGGTTTGGCGCGCCCGAATATTTGTATTTTTTAAATTCGGGTGATTTGAGTATGATATTCAATAGACGTTCCACATTAGCATCCAACTGTTTCTGGCTTATTTTTCCGGCTTTAACCGCATCAACAATATCCTGCGATTGTGTCGGGTTACCCGGCATCAACAGGTCGTTACCTGCATTCATTTGGGCTACAGCATCGTGCCCGCCAAACCAATCCGTCATAACCAAACCTTTAAAACCCCATTCGTCTTTTAGTATGGTGGTTAAAAGGTCATGCCTTTCAGAAGTATATGTGCCATTCAGTTTATTGTAGGATGACATTACCGTCCAGGGATGGGACCCTTTAATAGCGATCTCAAAACCCTTCAGGTAAATCTCACGCATGGCCCTTTGGCTTACGATAGTATTTACGCTGTTGCGATTAGTTTCCTGGTTGTTGGCAACAAAGTGCTTGATGGATGTTCCAACACCCTGGGATTGTATACCATTGATCACAGCGGCAGCAATACGCCCTGATACCAGCGGATCTTCTGAAAAATATTCAAAATTACGGCCACCCAGCGGGTTACGATGGATATTTTCACCGGGGCCCAGTATAACATCAGCACCATACTCGTGTATCTCATTACCAAACGCAACCCCTACCTGGTGTACTAAAGCGGGGTCCCATGAGGATGCTAATAAAGTTCCAACCGGGAACGCTGTTGCATAATAAGTTTTTGAGCTGTCACCATTGCGGATAGGGTCAATTCTGATACCAGCAGGGCCATCAGAAACCGTAATGGAAGGAATACCCAAACGTTTAATACCGTGGGTGCGGCCTGCAGCGCCAGGCACTTTTTCGGGGATGTTATAGGCATCTTCGTCAGACGGTGGCAACTTAAAGCCACCTATGTCAATGCCTTCTTTCATTTGTTTAGGCGAAGGTTTCGGCATTCCGGGCATTTTAAAGCCCATACCAACCACCAGTTTAGATTTTTCTTCCAAAGTCATGGCTTTGACAATATCCTTAACGGGAACTTTTCCGAGTTGCGGAGCTGCGGCTTTGGCCTTTTTCTGGGCAGATGCGTTTATAGTGATAACACACAACAGCGAGAAGAGCACCGCGAGGGTAGATACTTTTTTCATCATTTAAGGTAATTTGGTTTATTCTCTGCCAAAATTTTTCGGAAGAGCATTCTATAAATAATTGGTTTATTGGTTCAGCAACACAAGATAGTGTCACTTGGACACAATGATACAGTTTTTATTTTCATATCCAAATAATACCGGCATATTTATTTTATGCTCAGTTGGTTAATGAATAGTTAGGACGCTCTGAAGCACCCTACTTTAAACCAAACACCTGCCAAAAGCACCTATTGCACCTTTTTCAGAACAAATGAAACAGGATCGCCACCGCCCATGCCCGGCATGGTAAGTGTAATCGTATCATCCTTTACTTTACCGGTAACTTTCATATCATTCCCCATCATGGCCATCGTGAACGAGAGGTCATCGCCTTTGATAACACCATTTTGCAGTGTAATGGTGTTTCCATCGGGGCCAGAAGTTGTTCCGGTTAACTTTTCGCCGTCCACCTTAAATACATAGGTAACGTCAAACTGGTCCATCACCTTGCCTGACCATTTTCCTGTTATATCTGCGGCAAGGCAAACGGTGATAACGGTAAGAACTAAAAATGCGGTGGTTAATGCTTTTTTGATCATAGTAATTAAGTTTTTGATAATTAAATTGGGTTGATTGATTATAAATCAAATAACTATTTAATTACCATATCAAAAAAGCAGGATAGATACATGTAACGGAGGCATAGACAGAAACCCGGTTTTAATCTATCAAAGCAAACCGCCCAAATCGTTTTATTTAATTACTTTGGCACCCTGATATATAAATTATAAAGATGACCTATTGTTTAGGAATTAAGGTAAAAGGCGGGCTTGTGGCCATCGCAGACACGCTGATCACTTCGGGGACGGAAACTGTTACAAAAAAGAAGGTTTTCACAGAACAAAAGGACCACTTTTCGCTTTTTATCATGACGAGCGGATTGCGGTCGGTGAGGGATAAAGCCGTTGTGTATTTCAGGGAACAGTTGGATAACCAGGAATTCAATAAGCTGTACAAAGCGGTAAACGCATTTGGGCAACAGGTTAAACGGGTGGCCGACGAGGATAAGGAATCGCTTGAAAAGGCCGGATTCAAATTCGATCTGAATACCATCATCGGTGGTCAATTGAGAGATGATAAGGAGCACAAATTGTTTTTGCTGTATCCCGAGGGAAACTGGGTCGAATTGGACCAGGGTGCGCCTTATGTAATTATAGGTAACTCGGGGCACGGCAAAGCCATACTCAACCGAACACTGAGCGAAAATTCAAGTATGGAAGTGGCTTTAAAGGCAGGCTTTTTATCTTTTGATTCAACAAGGGTAAGTTCAAACAATGTTGATTTCCCGATAGATGTGGTGCTGTATAAAAAAGACAGTTATGAGTTAGGCGAACAACGTTATGAACAGCAAGATCTTCAAGCCATTTCGAACCAATGGGCGGAAGAACTGAAAAAAGCGCTCGAAGATATACCCAACGATTGGATGGAAGCAGCGTTTGCCAAACTGCCACACAAAGAAAATGTTTAAATAGGAGTTGAATAAGTTGGATTGAGTTAAGTGGTTGATTAAGTTTAATCCCACCCATAATAAATCCAACTAATCAACTTAATCCAACTTAATCAACTGAAAAATGAAATTTAATGTGTCCGCCGAGATGGGTTATGAAGTGCACTCTGCGGGCACACTGATTCTAAATATTCACGCTTTACGTACACCAACCCAGGCGGTGTTGGAGGAAACATTTATTATTGACCCTTATGTGAAGGTTGAGGAGATGTCTTCAGTAAATGGCGAAAATAGGATCATCAGGTTGGAAATTGCTGAACCGGGAAATGTTCAAATAACCTACAACGCCACGGTCGACAATGCCTTTGAGATAAAAGACCATACCGGCAGAGAAGAGATCATGGTTGGCAAAATGGATCCGCAAATATTACCCTACCTATATCCGAGCCGTTATTGCCAGTCGGATAAGTTATTCCGGCTTGCCAATAACCTTTTCGGACATATAGCGAGCCCATTTCAAAAAGTGGTTGCTATGACCAACTGGATCAACAATAACGTGGAGTACCGCAGCGGCTTCAGCAATGCTCAAACCTCAGCTTATGATACCGTTACAGAACAGGTTGGCGTTTGTCGCGATTTCGCCCACCTGGGTATCGCGCTCTGCCGGGCACTAACTATTCCTGCCCGATATTTCACGGGCTACGCTTACCAATTAAAGCCGGGCGACTTCCACGCCTGCTTTGAGGCCTACATCGGCGACGAATGGATATTGTTTGATGCAACAAAACTGGTGCCGCTCAACGGCCTCATTAAAATAGCCACCGGCCGCGATGCCGCGGACACCGCCATAGCCAATATCTTCGGTAATATCCTCTTCACATCCATGCTGGTAACCTGTGAATTGGCTGATGAGAATTTTGTGCCTTTCTATTTGTAATTCACAAAGGCCTTACCGGGCTGCCCGTCCACTCGGTCCCCGGGGCTAATCGTTCACCTTTCATTACCAGGGACAAGGCCTCAATTTTGGTATCGTCCCCCACTTCGCTGTCATATAGTATAATAGTTCCTGCTCCAATGCTGCTGCGTGCGCCTATTTTAACTGCACCCACCTTCATAACCCTGTCTTCAAACAAGTGCGTCTGTGGACCGCAATCAGCATTCAGTGCTGTATCATCTCCTATGGTTACCATGTCAAATTCGGTGATGTCTGTGGTATTCATCCAAACCCTTCTGCCGGTTTTTACACCAAGCAATCGCATCAGCAATGGCAGCCAGGGCGTCCCCTGCATATATTCCAGCAGGAAGGGTATCGACAACGCCTCGTAAGTTGAGGTAATAGCCTCGCTTCGCCAAACCTTCCAGGTCCACATAGGTTTTTGTTGCGGACGGTATTTGCCGATGAAAAGCCACTTTAATATAACAGTAAGCAAAAAGGCGGGCAAGCCCATAAAAAACAGGTAGTAGAAGGGGAAATAAAGAATGATTTTCCATAACGGCTCATCCACTAGCAGGTCGTGCCCATAAGCAATAAACAGGATAGACGAACAAATAATAGCACTTTCGGGCAATATGATGCGGATAAACTCAACCAATCCGCGGGCCAGTTTGCGCCTTTTTTTTGGATGAATAGTTAGTTCTGGCGGAAAAGTATTGCTCTGCTGCCTCCTCGGAAGCGCAATAGCTGGCGAACCAAACCAGTCATGAGCTGGACTCCCATATAATTGACTTGCATCAGGCGGCGTGGATAAAACACCTATCAGCATATTGCCGCCAAGGTGGTAACCCTGTGGTATTAGCGCGCTGTTGCCCACAAAGCTAAAGCTGGCGATAGTGGTTTTATCCAGAATCAATTGTTGTCCGCGTATATCTGCTTCGCCCAGGGTAACCGCATCGGCTACAAAAGAGCCATCCCCGATTTCGAGCAAAGGATGGGTAACGTTACTTGCCGTGGATATCTCGGTATCCTTACCAACCTTCGCACCCAGCGCCCTGAAAAACCGGGCAACAAAAACCGTCGCGTAAATAGGATGCAAAACGATGAGATTTAAGGAAAGCAACTGGTCAATAAACCACTTGCGCAAATAAAACCTGCTGTAAATGGGGTATTTCCCTGGCTTTACTTTCCGTTGGAAAATGCGGGCAAGAATAATTGTCTCAGCTGTAAATAAAAGGATGTAAACCAGGGCCAGTACCGGTGCACCTGTCAGATAAGTAAAATCATAGTCGCCGGCAGCGTTATCCAGGCTGTTAATGGTCATAATTGTCGGCAAAAGAGGCAATAGGATAACCAATGGGAAGATTAAAATAAACAGTCCGAACAACAGCTTATATTTTCTCCGCGTCAGTGTCGAAACGTATAATGGCTGCGGCAGGTCGACGATGTTTTTCTTTTCCTTGAACTGTGCCGGGCTGCCCTGCCAAACTTCACCCGAAGCTATGGTTTGGCCCGACTGTAAATGGCTCAAATCCTGCAACTCGCCCCAATCTTCTATTACGGCACCGCCGGATATCATGGCACTGCTGCCGATATAAGCATGGTCGCCAATGGTGATTGACCTGATTTTTAACAGCCCGTCTTCAACCCAAACATTATTCAGGTTAGTTTGCGAACTCAGGCTCGCATCGCTACCAATGGTAATCAAATCTTCGGCACCAACACTAAAATCACTGATTTGCGCATCTGCCGCTATTGTCATGCCAAGCATGCGCAGGTAGGATGGATAAAGTGGTGTGCCATTCAGAAATTGTGCCGGCAGCAAACGCTGCATGGTTTTCACTAACCACCAGCGAAAATAATAGCTGCCCCACAGCGGATAATCACCTTCTTTGAACTTCCCGATAATCAGCCATTTGGTTACTAAAGTAATAACAGTGAATATCGGTGGTATCAGTGAAAATAAAACCAGCGACGTAAGGATGGAATAAAGAACACTATCCAATTCCTGGTCAACATAGTAATAGCCCAAATAAGGTATAAATATCTGGAAGGCAAATAACCCATAAATAGCGAGCAAAGCCACCGACTGTGCCAGCCAACAGGTTAAATAGCGCCATAAAGGTGGTTTTTGGTAGGCAGTTGCTTTAGTTTTCTTTTCCTGCGGCGCCTTGTCCCATTCGGTTATCAGCTTGCTTAGTGGGCGATGAATATAGACATCTTTCAACGAAGCATGTGGCATGCCCGCATCACGCCGCAATTGCGAAACAAAGCCCGCCGCCAGTAAGGAGTGACCACCCAAATCGTCAAAAAAATCCATTTCTGGCACTATGGTTTTTCCAGGGAATGTTTTACGCAATACAGCCAGTACCCTGTCATGTACCGGAGCATTCATATCCAGTGTTTCCGATGAACTGTCAGGCGCTTCGGTAAATGCCTTTGGAGTTGGCAAGGCCTTACGGTTTATCTTACCGCTTGGCATACGGGGCATTTCCGGCAAGGTCATGATCGTTCCCGGCACCATATAGGATGGCAGCGTTTTGCCGAGTTCCTGCCTGAAAAGGTTTTCTTCGATATCAGCATTGTCTTCCATCACTACATACCCAACCAGTTGCTCCTGCGCGGTATTATCTTTCCTAACTGCAACAGCTGCCGACCTTACGCCCATTAGGTCGTTCAAACGGGTTTCAATTTCACCCAGTTCAATACGATAGCCTCTTAGTTTTATCTGGTCATCAAAACGGCCTTGCAAATCAACGCTGCCATCCTTATTAATGATGGCGGCATCACCGGTACGATAGACTCTGTCGCCTGGCAATATGGAAAGTGAAGCCGGCTTTAGCACAAATTTTTCAAGCGTCAGCTGGGGGAGTTTTACGTACCCATTTGATACGCCAGGCCCTGTTATTACCAGTTCACCAGCCTCTCCAAACGGCAGCAAATTCATCTTATCATCAACTACAGCGAGGTTATAATTAGGCAAAGGCTCGCCTATCACGATGTCGTCACCGGCGTTTAATCGGGCGATGGTTGCAGTAACCGTAGTTTCCGTCGGCCCGTAGCTGTTGTAAAACTTTATCCCATTCCGCGCCCATTTGGCTAATACCTGCGGCGTGCAGGCCTCGCCACCTGCATTTACAAGCCGCAACGATGGAATACTATCTTCCATTACTGCCAGTAAGCTTGGTACGGCATGCAGGATAGTTATATTTTCCCTTTTTAAAGTATCCCCCAGTTCATCAATCGCTTTTGAAGTGGTGTTATCTGCCACCCAAAGCGTGGCCCCGGCAAAATAACTTATCCAGGTTTCCTCGCACCACATATCAAACGACACCGAAAAACCCTGGTAAACCTTATCCTCTGGTTGTATATTTAAAACAGATTGCTCCGCCCGCACTAAATGACAAATCTGTTTGTGGCTAATAGGTATTCCTTTGGGTTTACCGGTACTGCCTGAGGTATAAAGGACATAGGCACAATCGACCCCCACAGGCCCCCCGGCCCCTAAAGGGGGAGAAAGCCTCTTGTATTCCCCCTTCAAGGGGTTAGAGGGCTCTACCTGTAACATCTTACACTCCACATTCAACTGCTGCATACTGAAACAAGCCGCAGCGCCCACTTCCTCTAAAATAACTTCAACCCTTTCAGCCGGAATTTCCCGGTCAACCGGCACATAAGCTGCACCAGCTTTTATAATACCTAATATAGCGGCATGCAGCTCCAAACCACGTGGCCACCAAACCCCAACGCTGCAACCGCAGCCGATACCGTTTTTTCGGAGGTAATCAGCAATCGCATCGCTCCAGTTATCGAGTTCAGCGTACGTAAGTTGTTCGTCATGAAATATAAGCGCCGTTTTGTTAGCATATTTTTTCACAGATGCCGCAAATAGGTCGGCAAGAGTTTCATCCCTGATCAAATCCGGGCGATCAGCGCCGGTAACGATGCTTAGTTGATTCATAAATTAGAAAAGCTATCCTGTATTTTTAGGTTTATAAGACTGACAGGATAGGTAAGGGTTTATTACATCAATTGTCGATTATCAATGTTGTTACAAAGCAAGATATAATTCTTTCAATTCGCGCATTCTATCTTATAATTTACATATTATTGAATGATGATAATTTGCTGCCATACCAAGATCACAAGCCAATGGAGCGAGCAGAAACTCACAGATAAACTACTGTTGTTGCCTGCACCGTTACAGCAGACCATTCTTCGTAAGAAGCAATGGATGGATGTGCAATTATCCATCGGCGGTAAATTGCTTTTGGTTGAAACCCTAAAGCAATTTGGCAAAGAAAACCTACCATTGGACACGCTGAAATACAACAACCATCATCGCCCATATTTTGAAACGGATATTGATTTTAACATTGCTCATTCAGGTAATATGGTCGTCTGCTTCGCAACAGATAACGGCCAAATAGGAGTCGATATCGAACAAATCAAGGAAATTGATTTGACTGAGTATGCTGATTACTTCACACCCAACGAGTGGGACATTATCAATAATTACCCCAATCGTTTTGAAGGCTTTTATGATTTCTGGACGCGCAAAGAGGCTGTTTTAAAAGCCATTGGGACAGGCTTTCACACGCCTCTTTCATCCGTTGACGTGAGCGATGACGAGCTTAAATACGACGGTATTACCTATCACATACAATCCTTTCAAATAGCAGATGGCTATAAATCGCACTTTGCAGCCACAATAAAGCCGCAAGGTATCAGGACTATTAAGGCAGACCTATAATCATCAAAAAATACTAACTTTATTCCAATGTTACCCTTTCGCTATGAAGAAGATCATTCTAATTATAAGTCTTGTCATTCTATCTGTTACAGGTGCTTTTGCTGATAAGGTTTCCATCAATCATTTTGCGATAAAGGAAAATCCTTTTGTTCAAAGTGAAATCGCCATATCAGCAGTTGATACCGCCAATAATATTCTGGAGAATGTAAACGGTGTATTTTCTTTTACGGTAAACGGCTTTGCGGAAGATCTTAAATTTGATAAGGGCACGGCCTTTTATCATCATAAGCTAGATAAATCGAGTTTTCTTTATGTTAAACATGTAAATGACAACGGTACACACGCTACCCTTTATTATGTTTACAAAGGAGATCACACCTTAACCCCAATTCACATTAGTTGGATACTATTACTTGCTATCCCGATCATCCTGATCGTATTGGGTTATATGTTTAAAAAGTTTATCATTATAGCAGCGGTGATCTTCGTCATATTCATTTTTTTCAATTACCACAACGGATTAGGAGCAGGTACTTTTTTCGAAAGTATTGTAGACGGGTTGAAAAGTTTATTTAATAAAGTCTGACGCACAATAATTCAATAATTATTAAAACGGCATGCCTACACCGAAATTGAGCTGAAGGAAATTATAGCTTTGGCCATTTGAATCAAAATAGGCCTTTTTGAAAGTTCCGGAATTGAACAGTTCATTAAAGTGATTGACTAATACCCATTGATCAGACCCTGTAAACTGCGGGTCCTTAAATTTAAGGGCTGCGTCGAGCCTGAATACGAAAAATGAAAGGTCAAAACGGAAGCCGGTACCAATACCTATAGCCGTCGAAGGTAGAATGTTATTTAATCTGAACTCCTCGTTAGGGTATTGGCTCTGCGGATGTAAGCGCCAAACATTCCCTGCATCTACAAAGACCGCGCCTTTCAAAATTGAACCAAAGAAATTATTTGCCAGTTTATACCGGTACTCTGCATTTACAACAAATTTGACTTCACCAAACTGATCGAGATATTTTAAACGATCCCGTGTTGCGGTATCTGTACCATAAGCAATACCACGGTTGAACTGGCCCGGGCCAAGCGTTCGCGGCAGCCATGCTCTCATATCATTGGCCCCTCCTGCGTAAAAATTCTTTTCAAAGATCAGTAATGAACTATTGCCATAAGGCACACCTAAACCAGGATTAAATCTTAAGACAAACTGGCGGTCGCCGCCAAGGCTCTTATAAAATCTGAGGTCGACCTCGGCTTTGGTATATTGGGCGAATGTGTATCCGAAAAGAGTGCGTTGACCAGAAGTATCACGGGGAGTATTTAGCAGATTGCTTATTAGCGACAGGGTATTGCCACCCATATCCAGCGATCCCCTGAAATACAAGAAATTTTTATAAGAATTTAACTTATTGGCATTTAGCTGGTAGGTATATTGGGTACCTGATGTAAATATGGTGCGCCCGATAAGATAAACATAAGAATAATAATGGCCGCTTATTAGTTGCGCCCTGGCTGCAGGATCAATTATGCCCTTGGAAAATTCGATCGAAATTGGCGTCAGCGTATGCACCTTATCCGGTGTTTCTGTAAAATCGTACGTGATCGAATTGACAAAACTCTCACGTTCTACCAACCCCTTCTGGAAAAACAATGAATAATTACTTGAAAATGTGGTATGAGGCACACCATATTTACCTAAAATCGGCAGATTAAAAGGGCTCAATATCTGGGGGTATGTAACGCTGGCCCCTATTTTAAATTCCTGGTTCTCAACCGCCCCTTTTACTGTTGAATTTCGCCCGTTATCAAATAATGTACTATAGTTTAGTTTAATCTGTAATATGGTCGCCGTTTTAAATATGTTCCTATCAGTAAAAGTATTGCCAACGTCAAATCCATATCGGCCGCCATTGAACAGGAACTCTCCCTCCACCCGGTCCGACATTTGCTTAAGTGGTATAATGTCAATTTTTGTATTAAGCCTGTTGGTGCTGTCTGGCAATTTTTCATAAGTCGGGTTGGGTACATTTCTGAAAACATTAAGCTCGGCCAGCCGTGACGTAGTCAGAGTCTGTTTATCGATATTATATAAAGCACCTTTTTTCTGAAAATCGTAAATGGTGATTATTCTTGGTTGAAATTTGTGCGAATAATCCACAAACCTAAACTGTGAATCAACCCTCAGCGTATCTGCCTTACCCGTGTTGCGCCCATTGCTATTCGAAATAGTGATAATTGTATTATTGATCCTGTAAATTGGGTGCGACGACTTGTTTGGCGGATTGCTGATGATCATGGTCACGTCGGCGACCCGGTTGTTGTAGGTGGTATCCGAGTTGAAAGTGATGTATTGCCTTAAAAAGTCAAAATATCCGTTTCGTTTCATCAGTAAGTAAATCTCATCGCGATCTGAGGCCAAACTATCGGTGTCATACCGCCCGCCCGGCCTGATATGAGTGAAGGTGCTACGATACTGGCGAAATAATGCCCTTACTTTTTTATCTGCAATACTATCCGTGAAATTCCTGAACCTGAACATCGGGCCCTCGCTGGCATAAAATATCAATTCAGCCTTTTTATTTTTTACCTTGATCGAGTCGGTAACGGTTGCTTTTAAATAACCTTTGTTCCGCAAAAACTTCTGTATCTGCAGTCTCGAGAACTCGACCAGGCCAGTGTCCACTATATTTGGCGGTTCGCCTATATCTTTTTTACCCTTCTTGCCGAATTTATAATACAATTGAAGATTGAGCCAGTTATTGGGCTGCTGGTCCTTATCCACGTAGTTTACCGCAGCCTCCTGGAATTCCTTATCAACCCCTTTTATGGTTATTTTTGTGACCAGGGCCTGGTTAACGGTAAGGCGATTGATCCGGCTACAGCCCGTGATCAGAAAGACAAGAAGAATACTTAATATTGTAAGGCGATAACCTTTTGTTCTAATATATGCTCTCAAAATCTCAACTCAATTTATTAAAGTCATTACAACATAAAAAGTTTCGCCGCGAACGCGGTTTTTTTTTGGCAGAGGGTTATAAGTCTATCGCCGAATTTGTTAATTCCGCTTATTCTATAGAGGCTGTTTACCATACATCCGCATTCGAATCAAAAGTGCTGAAATTATCCCAAAAAATAAACTTGTGTGAAATTTCTGTTACCGACCTCGAAAAGATCAGCAGTTTAAAAACTCCACAGGATGCAGTAGCTCAAATAAGGATACCCGAATGGCCTGTTTTGAAGCATAATGATTTGAAAGGGAAGTTCTCGCTGGTGCTGGATGGCATACAGGACCCCGGTAATATGGGTACTATAATCCGCATTGCTGATTGGTTTGGGATCATTAACATCATCTGTTCGGAAGACACGGTTGATATTTACAATCCTAAAGTAGTACAAGCTTCTATGGGTTCGTTGGCCCGGGTGAAGGTACGTTATGCAGAACTTTCGGAATTTTTATCACAAATAAAGCTCCCGGTTTACGGAGCGTTGCTGGAAGGCGAGAATATTTACGAGACCAATTTTGATAATGAAGGGCTATTGTTGATGGGCAATGAAGGCAATGGCATCCGGCCCGAAATTCAAAAACTGATCACAAAAGCGGTCACGATACCGCGCATTGGCAAGGCGGAATCCTTAAATGTGGCGATTGCTACCTCGTTGTTTTGCTACGAGATAAGCAGGAAAAGCTTCAAATAAAATTGACTTCCAATAAAAAAATGCTATTTTTGCACTCCTTAAAAAGGTCGGGTGGCCGAGTGGCTAGGCAGAGGTCTGCAAAACCTCCTACAGCGGTTCGAATCCGCTCCCGACCTCAGGGTTAAAAACATTAAAATTACAACACCATGGGCGTTACACGTTTAAAAAGAAAAGACAGAAAAAATAAAACTACTTCACGTTTAGAAGTACAGGAGCTTAAACTGGCTACCAACATCGAGTTGGGAAGCCGTTCGGCTGAGCCAAAAAACAACCAGGTTGCAAAAAACAATGCAGCTATAGCTAAGGCTTTAGGTAAATAATTTACGTAGAGACGCCCCGATAGTTATCGGGGCGTCTCTACAAAACATTATAAATCCTGTTGGTTTATGCCGACAGGATTTTTTTATTTTCTCAAAATATCACTACTCCTTCCGCTAAAGGAGGCTCCTATGGAGCCTATGAACTTATTTGATTGATTGTCTATAAACAGGATGCTCCTACGGAGCAATCTGCATCAATAATTATGGCACGATTTCCGAGTAAGCTGCATCCGGCTCCATAGGAGCCACGTGTTTATAGAAACAAAACAAACAATAAGGGGGCTCCATCGGAGCCTCCTATCGCCTCACATAACAAATTATCATTCAATAAAATCGAATAGAAACCTTTCTTCAAAGGGAATTTCAAATTTTTCCAACAAGCCCAAATACCCTTCTCTGAAAGTCTTTTTATGATGATGCGTTTCCTGGTTAAGAACGTATTTTACGACAGCATCAATATGAGAATGAGAATAAGAAAATACGCCATATCCTTCCTGCCATTTGAATTTTCCTTTTATCCAATTTTTAGAATTAATAAATTCATTGCTTTCAACCTTAATTTCCTTAACAAAATCTGAAATTAAAACCGTCGGCTTAAATCCAACAAAAAGATGAATATGGTCGGGCATACAATTAACTGCTAGCATCTTTGTTTTTCGATTTTGCACAAGAGCAGTAATGTATTTATGTAATTCTTCCTTGTGCTGCCTTGCTATCAAGCTTTGCCTGTTTTGTACAGCAAAAACGAATTGCAGATAAATTTGTGAAAAGGTATTGGCCATGACTCGTCAGCTAAAGATAACAAAATGGCTATTCCCAAGAGCTACGCCGACAGGATTTTTTTATTGATACGGCTTATCAGGCCTGGCCCTTCGTATATAAAGCCGGTGTAAAGCTGCACCAATGAAGCACCTGCTTTTAATTTATCTATAGCATCCTGCGCCGAATGTATTCCACCTACTCCTATTATCGGAAATGCTCCGTTTGACTTTTTAGATATATACTTGATAACGTCTGTAGAACGCTGGGTTAATGGCTTACCACTTAAACCACCTTGCTCGCCGGCTACCTTTCCCGATTTCAAACCCTCGCGCACAATGGTGGTATTGGTTGCAATGAGCCCGGCAATACCTGTTTCTTTTACGATATCGACTATATCATCTAATTGTTCGTGGGTCAGATCAGGTGCTATTTTTAATAAGATCGGCCTGCTGATTCCGTTTTTTGAGTTTCTCGGTTGCAGTGTATTCAATATTTTCATTAGCGGCTCTTTTTCCTGTAGCGCGCGTAATCCAGGAGTATTAGGTGAGCTTACATTTACTACAAAGTAGTCAACCACGTCAAAAAGACGGTCAAAACATTTGATATAATCGTTAACAGCCTCTTCGTTGGGAGTTACTTTGTTTTTGCCGATGTTACCGCCAATGATCAATCCTTTTTGCGATTCCCTGGCATTTTTTCGCCACGCAGCAATATTTTCGGCAACTGCATCTGCACCCATATTGTTAAAGCCCATGCGGTTAATAAGGGCCTTATCTTCAGGAAGGCGAAACATCCGTGGTTTAACATTGCCAGGTTGCGGCAAAGGTGTAACTGTACCTACTTCTATAAATCCAAAACCCAAATCAGCCATTTCGCCAATTACTTCGGCATTTTTATCAAAGCCGGCCGCCAAACCTACCGGATTTTTAAATTTAAGACCGAATACTTCTTTTTCAAGCCGTGTGTCCCGCAAGTCCCAAAGCATCCGTGTAAATTTTGCCCCTCCGGGAAAGCGGTTAAAACGTTTAAGGTTGCGGGTGACGAAGTAGTGAACCTTCTCGGGGTCGAACTGGAACAGCAGCGGTTTGATCAACTGGTACATGGCGCGAAGTTAGCTTTTTTGGTTTATAGTAAATAGTTCAAAGTCGATGCCTTTTAACCGGCCATGCCACTTCGGCGTTTCGCCTCAAAATCGTACCTTTGCGCCCAAATGATAGCGATAAATAATCTTACGTTCGAGATAGGTGCAAGGGCATTATATGATGAAGCCAACTGGCATATTAAACCCGGTGAAAAAATAGGCCTTATCGGCGCCAATGGCACCGGTAAAACTACCCTGCTGAAAATGATAGTTGGTGAATATACGCCAACATCGGGCTCCATATCAATGGCCAAGGACCTTACCATGGGTTACCTGAACCAGGATTTGCTATCCTACTCATCCGATAAAAATATTTTGCATGTGGCGATGGAGGCTTTCGAACGCCAGAATCAGCTACTGGATGAGATTGAAAATCTGCTTAAAAAACTCGAAACCGATTATTCCGAGGATTTATTACACAAACTGAGCGATAAGCAGCACGAGTTTGAAGTGCTTGATGGTTATAGTATCGAATACAAGGCACACGAAATATTAGCCGGTCTTGGTTTCAGCGAACCTGACACCCATCGCAAATTAAGCGAATTTTCGGGCGGCTGGCGCATGCGCGTGATGCTTGCTAAGATACTTTTGCAGGCTCCGGATATCTTATTACTGGATGAGCCTACCAACCACCTCGACTTACCCTCTATCCAATGGCTGGAAGAATACTTGAAAGCTTTTGAGGGCGCGATCATCATCGTATCGCACGACAGGTGGTTCCTGGATAGGGTTATTAACCGAACGGTTGAATCGCGCAAAGGAAAATTGACTGTTTACGCCGGTAACTATACTTTCTACCTGGAAGAAAAAGCACAGCGCGAGGAAATTCAGCGTGGTGAGTTTAAAAACCAGCAATCAAAGATCAAACAGGAAGAGCGTTTGATAGAGCGTTTCCGCGCCAAGGCATCCAAGGCAAAAATGGCGCAATCGCGTATTAAGGCGTTAGATAAATTGGAGCGTGTTGATGATGTGGATGATGATAATCCTTCGGTAAATTTCAAGTTCCGCTTTTCAAAACAATCGGGCAGACACGTAGTAACGCTGGATCATGTCACCAAAAAATATCCGGCGATTGACATCTTAACTAACGCGGAAGCAATAATTGAAAAAGGCGATAAAATTGCACTTATCGGCGCCAACGGAAAGGGTAAATCGACCCTGCTGCGTATCATTGCCGGGGCCGACAAAGATTTTACAGGCAAATCCGAAACCGGTCATAATGTAACACAAACATTTTTTGCACAGCACCAGTTAGAGGCTTTGCACCTTGAAAATACCGCTTTACAGGAACTGCAATCTTTCGCACCCAAACATACCGAAACAGAGCTGCGCACCATATTAGGATCGTTCCTGTTTACCGGAGACGATGTTTTTAAAAAGATCAAGGTACTTTCAGGTGGTGAAAAATCACGCGTTGCGTTGGCAAAAGCGCTTACCGCCGATGCCAACTTCTTAGTACTGGATGAGCCTACCAATCACCTTGACATAGCATCGGTGAATATTTTGATACAGGCCCTACAGCAATTTGAAGGCACTTTGATCGTCGTATCACACGACCGTTATTTCCTGGCTAATGTGGCTAACAAAATTTGGTTTATAGAGGATCACCTGATAAAACAATACCCGGGTACATATGCTGAGTTTGACGATTGGTTTGCCAAACGCAAACTGGAACCGAAAACTGCCGTGCCTGCCCCTCAGCCTAAAAAGGAAGAGAAGAAAGAAGTTGCACCCATTAAACAACCTGTTGACCACAATAAGTCGCAGCAAATAAAAAAGCTTAACCAGGACCTGGCCAAAATGGAAGAGGAGATAACTACCCTCGAGAAAACTGTGAAGCAACTGGAAGCGCAATTGGCTGACGAAAAGTTATACACGGATTCGGCAAAGGCTACTCAAGTTACCGAGGAGTACCAGTTGAAAAAGCTGGAGCTACAGGAAATACAGTTTAAATGGGAAAGCCTGGCTGAACAGATCCTGGAGTTGGAGTCTTAAAAATATAAACAACTATGTCATTGCGAGGAGCAGTTAGGATAGTGCGTATGGGCGACGAAGCAAACTCGTCGTCAGTGCATAGTTCGCGATTGGCACGCTACGCTCGCAATGACAGGCGTTTTATCTTTGTTCTCATTCTATTTTTTACATTACCTGCTTTCGCTCAATCCCCTCAATACGATAACCAAGTTTTTATGCCCGGGATAAAGACAGTCGAGCTTTATAATACCAAAAAAGAACAGTCATTCCCGCTTATCGAACTGAATAACAGGGAACAATTGCAGCTGGCTTTTGACGACCTGCACGGCAGCAGCCGTAATTTTTATTACACCATTGAGCACTGTGATGAGAACTGGAACTCATCAAACCTGCCTACTACTGAATACCTGCAGGGCTTTACCGAGGACCAAATACGTGATTATAATTATTCATCTTCCACCGTTCAAAAATATACCCATTACCAGGCTAAGTTTCCGAACGAGAATATTGTGCCAAAACTTCCAGGGAATTATATTCTAAAAGTTTATGAGGATGGCGACCAGTCGAAAATGGTGCTTACTATGCGTTTTTACGTGCTCGCGCTAAAGGTGTCCGTTATTGGCGAGATAGCTCCTTCTACGGATATTTCGCTAAAACAGACCAACCAAAAAATCAACGTCCAGGTTAATTACGGAGCATTGCGGGTACAAAATCCCAATTATGATATCCGTACGTTCATCATGCAAAACCGGCGCAGCGAAACCACTCAGGTAAGTACGCAGCCATCAAACATACAGGGAAATACGTTGATTTATAACGATGTCTTCACCAACGATTTCCAGGGACTGAACGAGTTCAGGCATTTTGATACACGGACCCTGAAGCTCAACTCGGAGCGTGTTTTGCGTATTTACAAAGATACAGCGAATACAGTAGTTCTACTCACCGACCCAACTGTTGATCAGCCGGATTATACGTTTTACTATGATAACGACGGCAAATTTTATCCTGGTAATTCGGATGGCAGCGACCCGCGAATTGACGCAGATTACGCCCACATGTATTTCAGCCTGGCAACCACAAAAAACGAACATGACGGTTCCATTTATATCATAGGCCAGTTTAACAATTACCGGCTTGATGACAGCAATAAGTTATATTATGACCCCGCAGACCAACATTTTCATATCCAGCTATTTCTAAAACAGGGCGTATATGATTACGAGTATGTTTGGGTTCCCAAAGGCTCAAATAAACCGGACAATACCGCATTTGGGGGTTCTCATTATGAGACAGAAAATGAATATCAACTGATGGTTTATTATCATCCTGCCGGTGCCAGGTGGACTGAATTGGTAGGTTTCAGGGGGTTGAACACTTCGAAAAGATAAAGCAAGCAAACCTAATTTATATATTTGCACAAAACCCAAATATGAAGGATAAAACCCCAAAGGAATCGCACACAATAATGAATGAACTGGTGTTGCCCAACGATACCAATACCCTGCAAAACCTGATGGGAGGACGTTTGCTGCACTGGATGGATATTGCCGCCGCCATATCGGCGCAAAAGCATTGTAATCGCATTGTGGTGACCGCGTCCGTGGACAATGTATCCTTTAAACATTCTATCAAGCTGGGCGATGTAGTGACTATCGAAGCCAAAGTAACCCGCGCTTTTACTACGTCAGTTGAGGTAAGACTTGATGTATGGGCGCAGAATATACCATCGGGAACCAAAGTAAAAAGCAACGAAGCGTATTACACTTTTGTAGCAGTTGATCAAAGCGGACGAACAATACCAGTTCCTTCAATACAACCGGAGACGGAAGAAGATAAATTACTTTATGCTGGAGCGCTTCGCCGCCGCCAGCTTAGGCTGATATTAGGTGGCAAAATGAATCCTGATGATGCTACAGAATTGAAAGCTTTGTTTTTTACCGAGCCCAAAGCCGATTAACTCATTTTAAAACCGTCGCTTTCTTCCTTCAATATTTTTAAAACGTTATTATCCTTCACATTGCCGAATAAGGAAACGCCGGCCGCACCGTTTTTCAGCGCGATCTGGATGCCCTGGCGTATTTCGTCGTCATTTTTAAAATCACTTAAATATAACCCGGCATACAAGGGGAATTTTCCAGCCAAAAAATGCACGCCTTCGGCAACGGCCTCGCCTATCCAGCTAACGCTTTCTTTATAAAAACCATGGTATATCATCGGGCAAACACCGCTAACGTTCCAGTTGGTCCAGTCCTGCCGCACATTACGCCGCGCAACTTCAGGTGTCGGAAATACCGCCGCCGTGATGGGTTTGTTATGCTGTTTGGCGATATCCGACAGGGAGTTTACTACCCTGGTAATATTATGATAGCGAAATAATCGCCATGAAAGGCTGGCCTCAGGGAATTGAATATCCGAAAGGTCCTGGCCATATTCATCCATAAATTTCGCCCGGCATACCTCGCAGTAGCAAAAATCATATTCGGGCAGTTCTTTAGTTTGCTCAATATTATATTTAGACCAAAGATTCACCGGCAATACCACATCACAATAACGCACATAGTCCAGGTGGATGCCATCCACATAATCCTTACTGACGATATCGGTCACCTGGTCCTGCAAATATTGCTGCACTTCCGGCCTCGATGGGCAAAGCCAGCGATAGTAAGCAACGTAAGGCGGGTGGTCCGCGCACGAATCACCATTGCGGCTCTTGCTGTACCATTCCGGGTGGGTTGCAATCAGTTCGGCGCGGTTAAATGTCCACATCCAGCGATGCGCCTCAAGCCCCTGCGTTTTTGCCGCGCGGAAATGTTTTTCGCTGTCAGCCTCAAAAAATATAGCGTTTACACCCGATTCTTTATAAGCTTTATATCTGGTGTTTAATTCATCCTCGGTATCCTTCGGGTCGGGGCCTATCCATAACCAGTTTTTGAGTTTTTTCTTTTTGGGTGACGATGGTTCCGGGGCCGCCTTGCCTATAACGGGAAGCCCGGCCGCGAGGCCAGCCACAAGGCCCGCTTTTATAAAATCACGTTTATTCATCAGTCGGCGTATTTAATTTCTTGACCAGCCCCTCCTGGTTTATAGCATAGGTCACTTTAGTTTTAGTATCGGTTACCCATGCCATAAACTGGTGTTTGGTTGCCTCCAATTTTAGAGTATTATTCTTTTTGCTAATGCTTATCAGCTCATTAATACCTAAATCATGCAATGATGATGCATAGTTATGATGCTCGCTGAGCCATTGTTTTTGACGGTAGTAAATTAGCCATAAATACTGCTTCTGCAGTTCAGCGTAAGGTAAATTAAACGTTACAGAATTTACTGTCTGCCTGCTGAATTGCAGGTATCCCCACCTTTCGGGATAATGCATATTTACTACGCCCTGTGGCGACCATACCCAGTTATATTCAGGCAGGTTTTTATTTGCACCGTCGGTCAGTGTAACATATTTTCCGTTGACGACTTTAGTATCCCACTCCACCCGCGAAAAATTAATACGCCACAAAGCGCCATCTTTCGGCGCTTGCGTGCGGTTGCCCAGGCTGATTGATTTAAAGGGTATAGCCATTTCAACCGTCCAGCATTCATCCTTATCCGAGGGGTCATTCAGTGTGCCCTGTATTTTTACCGCAGAGCGCAACCCCTTAACATCCCAGCTAATGATGGGCCTCCCCTCATCCCGGTAAGGCTTGTTCAGTAATAGATCAAAAATGGTATTGAGTGCGTTAACCTCTATCTCATAATAAGGCTGGGTTGTATTATAAGGATCGATAAAAACCTCGAAATCATTATCACGAAAAACAATATCATCGTGGTTTTTCAAAGTAGCCCACACCTGCGGTTCGATAATTTGCGCTGCTATGTACAAACAGCTATCATCCCAAAGCATTTTAACCCTTGTCGGGAAAATTGGATGGGGTTTGCCCGCGCCCTCAATATCCTGGAATTCATTTGTCCAGTTTACTTGCTGCCAAACCAAATCGCTGATATTGCCATCAATTACCGGCGCGTTATTAGTATGAAAAACGACATAATTTTCGGGTATGGTAAATAGTGGCTCAAGGCCCTTAAATACAGATTGACCAAGGACAGATGATGTGATTAATAAGATCAGAAGTGGTGGAGGCAACAGTTTTAGCCACAACAAACGGCCATAACTCATCAGCTATTGCCCATCTCCAGGATCTTATCAAATTCGGCTGCTTTAACGGATGATACCGACAACCTGCCCAGCCTTACCAACTGAATATCTTTCAGTGAAGGTTCCGCTTTTATTTCGGCGAGTGTTACAGATTTTTTCAGCGCTTCGACGGGCGATATTTCTACAACCAGCCAGTTGGTATCATCAGTTGTCGGATCCTGGTACGATTCTTTTACCACTTTAGCCACCCCGACCACGTCCTTACCCTCATTGCTATGGTAAAATAGAACCAAATCACCTACCCGCATATCCCGCAGGTTATTGCGCGCTGCAAAGTTGCGCACCCCATCCCAAACGGCTAAACCGTCTTTATTGAATTGTTCCCAACTGTATTTATGCGGTTCTGACTTAACCAGCCAATAGTTCATAGAAGTCTGTTTTAGTTTTCCTGTAAAGTTGTGAAAAAGGCATGAGAAAGAAAAATCATACTGCGTAAAGCATTTACTACATCCCCAGTATAATAAATTAATTTCTAAGAAAAACTATCGTAATTCCGTCAACAACCCTATCTTTACAAACGAACATCTGCCACATGGGATTACAACTAAGAATTACTTTCAAGGATATTGATTATGCGTATCAAATAGTCAATAGCAAGTCGATAGACCACAATACAACCGAGTTTGAATTGCTATTAGACGGTGAAAAGATTGCGCTGGAGAGAGACAAAAGTAAAGGTTGGATTCAAAAAGAAGGCAGTGGTTCCATCAATCCTGAATTGATACAGGCTTTGGGACGTTCTGTTTCTTTGCGCCTAAGAATGTAATTGCGATTTGTCCAACCGCAAACCAACTAAGATCAATTGGTATTTAGTAAAGCCTCTTCTTCCTTTTTTTCAAGCAGCTTTTTATTCCTGTCAAACCAGAAGATGTTAGATGCCTTCATGTATTCAACCTGTTTTACAGGCTTCTTATAGGTGTACAACCACCAAAGATTATACTTAAGGCAAAAGTTATAAAAGAAGATTGGCAGTATTATGCCCGAGGTCCATACGATCAGCACCAATGCCGGAACATAGTAAATGTGAAATACGTTCATGCATACAATACGCGCAAACGACATCACAATAATCTGCATACAATAAATAAACAGGGAGTGGTAACCTACAATGCGCAGGAAAGTAAGTGCCCGGTATTTTTGCAACAGGAACGAAAAACTGACCGATGTAACACATCCTATCAACGCCTCAAACAGGAATAGGAAAGGATGATTATACTCCGTGTATTGTATGCCAAATGTAGTTGGTTTGATATTGTCGCGCGTGAAATAGTACTGAACAACTGCAAATACACATATCAGCGGTAAAAATATTTTCCAGGATGAGAAACGCTCAATGTTCCCCTCAGCCAGCATAATTTTTGATATTACGTCGCCAAGTGCAAAAAATACATAGTATTCACAGATGTCATTCAAAAAACCAAAATTCAACCCGTTCAGCTTAAAATAAGCTGATGCACAATACAATACAAAACCAAATACGAGTTGCGCAACAGGGCTAACCTTAACCTTTGACTTTAGCAAAGCATAATAACAGCCTATAAAAAACAATGCATTCAAATACCAGAAATGCCCATTCTGTCGTGGATCAGTTATCAAATAAAGGTAATTAAGCGGTGTCGTCCCGTTGTTAGTGAACCTGGCTGCGAGTAGCTGTATGGTAATCTGTATTGTACCCCACACAAAAAGGGGATACAAAATATTATTAACGCGATCCCCTATATAACCGCTGGCTCCTTTTTTGTTCAGGCTTTTCCCTACCAGTAACCCAGATATTATAAAAAACAAGGGCATCCGGAATCCATATAAAAGGGTATTGATATAATTGATAAAGGGATAACTGCTCAAAGCAAGCCCATGCCCGTTCAATGTGAGGTAGCAATGTCCAAAGCCCACCAATATGATGCTGATACCTTTGTCGTAATCGATCCAAAGCCATCGTTTTTCTTTTAAAATATATTGGGAGTTAAAAGGATCCATTTTTAAAAATTGTATTGAGTTTTTTTAACGGAGTAAATGCAAATAATGTTCCAGTTTAACCTTCGAGGAATGGCTAAAAAAACACGATTAAAATCAAGGTACAAAAATGCGTATTTTATTTGCAGCCTATAAGATTATTGAAACAAGAAAATTACACAAATTGTTTCCTGTAATTGGGTAAATTGTCTTATAATTAAAAAATATTTAATTTAGACCCGTTTATTAACTATTAATTAACTATTAATCAACTATTAGAGTTATGACTATTGTGCAAATGCTAAGTGTAGGTACTCTTTATCAGAACGTTGCTTTTTATTCTTTTTTGATTCTTTTAGGCTATCTCAACTTCGAATTAGCCAGCCACGGCAAAGAACTAAAGAACGCCAGGCGGATTTCCGGCAACGGGTGAGTATATTTTGCCTCACTAATGAAGTATCTTAAACATTAGTTCCTTCATTAATTCACCGGGTCCCCCGGTTGATTCTACTCCTTTACTCTTCAAATCGTATTCGCGCAATAAACCAATTATCTGCATGGTTTTCCCGTAATTGTAGCTGCGTGCAGCTGCTTCATAGTCCTTTACAAAAAAAGGGTTAACCCCGAGTTCACGGGCAAGGTTTTGTTGCGACTTGTCTTTCGAATAGTGATACAGTAACACTTTGCTGAAAAAGTTATTCAGATTCCCCAGCACCAGCACCATAGGGTTGGCCTTGGGATTGGCCTCAAAATAATTGATGATTTGATTTACCTTAAACGGATCCTTTTTGCTCAAAGCCGATTGCAACTCAAAAACGTTGTATTCCTTGCTGATGCCGATATTGTCCTGTACATGCCGGCTGGTAATAATTTGACCAGGGGCTACATTCAATATTAACTTGTCCAGTTCATTGGCAATTTTTGACAGGTCATTGCCAAGATATTCAGCCATCATGGCCGATGCCTGCTGCTCAATTTTATAACCTTTTCCACCGGCATACTCCTCTATCCAGGCAGGTATTTTGTTATCGTAAAGGGGAACCGACTCAAATACCAGCCCGTTCTTTTCAATGGCTTTATAGGTTTTTTTGCGCTTGTCAAACTTTCCGTATTTATAACAAAAAATAAGCACACTGCCCGGCAACGGGTTTTCAAGATAGCTCAGCATCGGGTCAAGGCCTTTTTTATCATCATCCTCGCGGCCCCATTTCATGTCCTGCGCCTCCTTTACCAATACCAGTTGATAATCCGACATCATAGGATAGCGCTTGGCAGCGCCTAAAACCGTCATGATATCAGTGTCCTTACCATATAGTACCGTCTGGTTAAACCCCTTTTCGGCATCACTCAAAAAGTGGTGCTCGGCAAAATCGCTTATCATGTCAACAAAATAAGGTTCTTCGCCATGCAATAAGTAAAGGGGCTTTAGCTTTCGATTTTTGAAATCTTTAATAATATCGGTTGCAGTCATGATGGAAGTCAAAAGTAAATATTTAGTTGAATAAGTTAGTTAGAATGAGTTAAATGGTTGATTGAGTTGTGGTGTTCAATTAACTTAATCAACCACTCACTTAGTCAACTTAATCAACTATTTTTGACAAATGCTTCAGCCGCTAAAATTACCACCCTACCCTTTCAAAATCACCGAAGATAATGGGAAGCTAACGCTGTTTGATGATATCAGGAAGAAACATATTTTGCTTACCCCGGAAGAATGGGTTCGCCAGCATTTTGTACAGTACCTCATCAATCAAAAAGGCTATCCTAAATCATTAATTAAACTAGAGGGCGGCTTGAAACTCCATGGGAAGGCCCGACGCACCGATATTGTCGTTTTTAATAATGAGGGGGAACGTATATTACTGATCGAATGCAAGGCGCCTTCCGTTGGTATTGATCAGAAAGTTTTCGACCAGGTGGCCCGTTATAACATGGTGCATAAAGTGGCACTACTTGCTGTGAGCAATGGCCTGCAACACTATTACTGCCGGATCAACTTTGAAAGTCGCGATTATATATTTATTGAGGAATTACCCAACTACGGGGAGATACATATTTAGCCGAAGGCTGCTACCAGGTTTTGCATTTTTTCCCGCAACTCATCCGGTTTGAATGGTTTTGAAACGTAGTCATTCATACCCGAATTAAATACACGCTCTTTAATGTCAAACAAGGCCGAAGCAGTCAATGCGATTATTGGGGTATTTGCCTTTTTGGGATCTCGCATTTTTCGTATTTCCATCGCAGCATCAAAACCATTCAATACAGGCATTTGAAGATCCATCAGGATGATATCGAAGTTGCCATATTGTACCATTTCAATGGCGCGTTCACCGTTTTCCGCAATTGTCGGCACGATGCCCCACTTGGAAAATAACTTTTTCATCAGCATCACATTCACCATATTGTCTTCTGCAATAAGTACACGCAAATGGCCGATAGCATCTGTTAATTCGCCAACACCAAGCGGCTGCTTTTCTTCGTGAAGAACAACATGTTCTGTTGATACAGGAAACTCCATGTTGAATGAGAATTCCGAACCTTCGCCCGGCTTGGATGCCACTTCCATATGCAGGCCCTGCAATTCGAGCAGGCGTTTAACGATAGCAAGCCCAAGGCCTGTGCCACCGTATTGCCTGGTGGTAGTTATTGATTCCTGTGTAAATGGTTCAAAAATTACATCGAGATTTTCTTTATCGATGCCAATCCCGGTGTCCTTTATCGAAAAATTAACATTCACCGTATTGTGCCTGTCTTCAAGGCAGTCTACCCTTACCCATACCGAACCTGAGTGCGTAAATTTGATAGCATTGCTCATCAGGTTGAAAACTATTTGGCTCAACCGGGTAGGGTCACCGATAACAATTTTGCTTTTCAGCGAATTGTCAATATTTACTTTAAAATCCAGTTCCTTCTCCTGTGCCTTCAGCATCAGGCCGCCGCACACGTTTTGCATCAATTCAGGAATGCTGAATTTTATGTTTTCAAATACAACTTTGCCCGCTTCTATTTTATTAAAATCGAGCACGTCATTCACCAGTGCCAAAAGGTTATTTGCTGAAAACTTTAATATTTCAAGGTTATCCTTCTGATCGGGTCGCGGGTTTCCCATCATCAGTAAATTACCCATGCCTATTACAGCGTTGAGCGGCGTGCGAATTTCGTGAGACATGATGGAAAGAAACTCCGACTTGGCTTGTGCTGATTTCTCGGATTTTTCTATTACCTGTTCAAGTTCTACGTTCAGTACCCCGCGTTCCTCAGCTGTCGCCTTTAACTGCTTCATGCTTTTTATAAAAGCAGTATAAAAATGGCTGTGCATAAAAATTATAAGTATAAAGTTGGCGCAAACAGCAATAATGATGGTTGACGGGTCGATTGCCAACGGCTTGAGGCCAATAACATAGTTATTATTATACTCCAGTATTAAAAACAACAATACTGGTATCAGGTTCATTAGCGAGTAAAACATACCGCTCTCCTGCCCAAGCATATAAAAGCTGAATATGATGATAAGCAGGATTATTTGCGCAGTAATAATATCGACCGTTTGCAGCAGAAAAAACACATCGCACAGGTTTATCATGGTCGCCAACACGAGCAAAATATGCGATATAATGGCCCAGCGCGGCCTGAACGTCAAATACTTAAACAGGATGATAAGGCTGAACAGCAGCACGCTCGAACTAAGGGCAAGCACATACTGATGATCGAGATATAAATTAACTACCAGCGCAATTATCCCGATAATGGCAAGCCACAAACCATAATATAATAAACGGATTCGTGCCTTGTCAAGGATGGTTTGTTCCTTTGTAAGTATTTTATTGATAGAAAAATTGAAAAAACCTACGTCTGTATTCATCATAAGGCGGTTGCCTGAGATCCATTAAATAATAGTTAAAAATACAATACGGGGGCAAAATGACCAAGTATTAATTTTTAACTGACGCCTTTTTATTAGCAATTAATCTGCCAATCCTTCGATATTTTCGTCAATTATTTTCAATTTGGCTAAGGTATCGGCCTTTTTCCTCAATTCAATATCAACTATTTCCGGTTTGGCATTGTTCATAAAACGCTCATTCCCAAGTTTTGCTTCAACCGATTTTAAAAATCCAAGCAAATATTCCTTCTCCTTTGTAAGCCTTTCAATTTCCGCCGGTTTATCGATATTAATGGCCAGGGGCATGTAAAACTCGTCTTTTGACACCCTAAAGCTGGCAGCATCGTTTATTTTGTCGCTTACAAAATGAAAATTGCCGGTGTTTGCGGTAACACTTATTATGCTTTTGTATTTAGCATAAGGTACACCCGAACTCTCTTTGATATAAAGGTCGAGCGTTTCTTTTGGCGAAATATGCTTACTCTGCCTTGTATTGCGTATACCGGTGACCACTTCTTTCACTATTTCTAATTCCTGAAGTAATTGGGTATCTATTTGCCCGATTTCCGGCATTTTAGCTACAATACAGCAATCCATGACACCCCGTTCCCCAAAAATATCATCGTGCCAGAGCTCCTCGGTGATAAAAGGCATAAAGGGGTGCAATACCCTCAATATATCTTCGAAAAATGCAATGGTTCGGGTATAAGTTACCCTGTCAATAGGCTTTTCAAAGCCCGGCTTTATCATCTCTAAATACCAGTCACAAAATTCATCCCTGACAAGTTTGTAAGTCGACATCATAGCTTCGGAGATGCGGAACTGGCCAAAATTGTTTTCTATTTCAGCGATGCCCTCATTAAAACGACTTTTGAACCAGGATATGGCTATTTCATTAGGATTTGCAAGGCTATTATCAACCTCCCAACCTTTTATCAAACGGAATGCATTCCATATTTTATTGGCAAAATTGCGGCCCCAAACACAGTGTTCCACATCAAACATCAGGTCGTTACCGGCCGGCGAGCTTCGCAGCATACCAATACGCACACCATCCGCGCCGTATTCGCTAATCAAATCCAATGGGTCGGGCGAGTTCCCTAAAGATTTTGACATTTTTCGGCCCAGCTTATCGCGAACTATTCCCGTCAGGTAAACATTCCTGAACGGCAGTTCGCCCCTGAACTCGTGCCCGGCCATAATCATTCTCGCCACCCAAAAAAACAATATTTCGGGCGCCGTTACCAGGTCGTTTGTAGGGTAATAATAATTTATATCCTCGTTATTGGGGTCCTTAAACCCATCAAATACCGATATCGGCCATAACCAAGCGGAGAACCAGGTATCCACTACATCGTCTTCCTGCGTTAAAGCACTAAACTCTAAACCCGAAATTCTAAATTGCTCTTCAGCCCCTGCTTTAGTTTTGGCAACTACCCATTGTCCTTTTTCATTAAACCACGCCGGAATCCGCTGCCCCCACCACAACTGGCGACTGATACACCAATCCTTCACATTCTCCATCCAATACCGATAGGTGTTGATGAATTTTTCGGGTATCAGTTTGATATCGCCTTTCAGCACATAATCCAGCGCAGGTTTGGCCATTTCGTCCATCTTGCAAAACCATTGCATGGATAGCTTTGGTTCGATGACCGCGTCGGTACGTTCTGAAAAACCTATCTGAGATTTATAATCTTCTATTTTTTCAAGCTGACCGGCTTCTTCCAGCAGCGGGATTATTTTCTTTCGCGCAGCAAAGCGGTCCTCACCCACTAATATTTGAGCCTTATCGTTCAGGGTACCGTCATCATTAAGGATGTCGATTACAGGCAAATGGTGTTTCAGGCCCAATTCATAGTCATTCAGGTCATGCGCAGGAGTTACTTTCAAACACCCTGTACCAAACTCCATATCCACATATTCATCAAGGATGATGGGGATCTCTTTGTTGATAAGCGGAATAAAAGCGCTCTTGCCATGCAAATGCTTGTAACGTTCATCATTAGGATTGACACAGATTGCTGTATCGGCCATGATAGTTTCAGGACGGGTAGTGGCTATAGTTAAGTAGTTAGTATCAGGTATCAAGTCGCTAGACTTTTTGTTCGCAACATCTTGATACTTGATACTCGATACCTGATACTTAATGTAATAAAGCTTCTGATTTACTTCTTTACGAATAACTTCTTCATCAGATACTGCAGTTTTCCCTTGTGGGTCCCAGTTCACCATACGTACCCCGCGATATATCCAACCTTTCTTGTACAGGTGTATAAACGTATCTATAACGGCATCCGACAGGTCGTCATCCATGGTAAAACGGGTACGGTCCCAGTCGCAGGATGCGCCGAGTTTTTTTAGTTGTTCCAGTATAATGCCGCCGTATTTTTTCTTCCACTCCCAGGCATATTCTAAAAATGCTTCGCGGCCAATATCTTTTTTATTAATGCCTTTCTCTTTAAGCATGGCAACAACTTTTGCCTCGGTGGCAATGCTGGCATGGTCAGTTCCTGGTACCCAGCAGGCATTTTTACCTTTCATACGGGCACGCCGTATCAGTACATCCTGAAGGGTGTTATTCAGCATGTGGCCCATGTGCAAAACGCCGGTAACATTTGGCGGCGGAATGACTATGGTATAAGGCTCGCGTTCGTCAGGCACTGACCTGAAAAACTTGTGCTCCATCCAATAGTTATACCATTTATCCTCTGCTTCTTTGGGCTGATACTTAGTAGAAATACTCATAGTGCGCAAAAATAACTTTTTTAGGGAATAGTTCATGGATCATAGTTCATAGCGAGTATTTAGCTATGACCCATGAACGATCAACTATGAACCAACAATCATCACATTCTTGTTACAATATATCCCAATACAAGTGGATTTTATTACTTTCAGCCTTTCTCAATTAACTGACATGAAAATAAAACTAACAAGCATGCTGCTGACAGGAGCAGTATTGGTTTCAATTGCCGCGTTTACACCCGATGGCAGTAAAAAGGCCCAGACCGGCCCCCCAACAAAATTTATCGATCCGGCTAACATGGATCTTTCGGTTAAACCGGGCGACAACTTTTTTGAATATGCCAATGGCACCTGGATGAAGGAAAATGCCATCCCGGCAAAGGAAACGCGCTGGGGAAGTTTTAATATCCTGCACCAAGAAAATACCGATAAATTGCTTGGCCTGCTCAATGAGGTTAGTAAAGCCCAGGGCTTAGCTAAAGGTAGCCTAAAACAACGTGTGGGTGATCTTTACGCCAGCGGCATGGATAGCCTGGCAATAGAAAAAAAAGGCTATGAACCAATTAAAGCCGACCTGGTACGTATTGCTGCCATAAAGGATTTAAATGGCGTAATCAACGAAATCGTTCATGAAAAAGTAAATGGCGACGCGAGTCCCCTTTTTGGTTCAGGGGTTGGTGCTGACTCAAAGCACCCAACAAAAAACATAGTGGAATTCAGACAGGGAGGCACAACCCTTCCCGACAGGGATTATTACCTGAAGGATGATGCGCGTACCAAAAAGATACAGGATGCATACACAAAATACATTGTAAGTTTATTTACGCTTACCGGAACAACTCCTGACCAGGCTGAGAAAAACGCTGCGACTATATTTACCATCGAAGCAACCCTGGCAAAAGCGCAAATGAGTCGTGTTGCCATGCGCGATCCCAATAAAACCTATAACAAATTTGCGGTTACCGATTTTGATAAAATCACACCGCATTTGAACTGGACTCAGTTAATGCCGGCATTAAAACTGAACGGACAGGATACTGTACTGGTAGCGCAGCCCGATTTCTTCAAAACAGCCGATGCTTTATTTGCCTCAACTCCTGTTGCCGATTGGAAAGTTTATTTAGAATGGAATATGCTGAAAGGTTCCGCTTCGTCATTAAGTTCTCCTTTTGTGCTGGCAAGCTTCCAGTTCAGCAGCGCTTTGAGCGGCCAAAAGGTCCAAACACCGCGTAATGAACGCACGTCTGGTCTGGTTGATGGCAGCCTGGGCGAATTGCTGGGGCAACTTTACGTCGAAAAATATTTCACTCCTGCAGCCAAGCAGTATATGGTTGACCTCGTAAATAACCTGAAAGGCGTATTAGGCGATCGCATCAAAAGACTCGACTGGATGAGCGACGAAACTAAAGCAAAGGCTCTTAAAAAACTGAATGCTTTTACGGTTAAGATCGGATATCCCGATAAATGGCAAAATTATGATGGCCTGGTTATTGAACGTAACGATTATTATGGTAACCTAAAAAGCATTTCGAAATGGAGGTATAACTATAACATCTCTCAATTGGGTAAACCGGTTGATAAAAAACGCTGGGGTATGACACCGCCAACCGTAAATGCTTATTATAATCCCGTTAACAATGAGATCGTTTTCCCGGCGGGTATTTTGCAGTTCCCATTCTTTGATTTTAAAGCTGACGATGCTGTAAATTATGGCGGCATAGGGGCTGTTATTGGTCACGAAATGACCCATGGTTTTGACGACCAGGGCCGTCAATATGACTCAGACGGTTCACTGCATGACTGGTGGACCAAAGATGATGCCGACAAGTTTAAAGTTCGTGCCGACCAAGTTGTCGCCCAATATAATGCCTTTACCGTGCTGGATACAGTGCATGTAAACGGTAAACTAACTTTAGGCGAAAACCTTGCCGATTTGGGTGGGATTAACATCGCCTACGAGGCATTTAAACGTACCAAAGAAGGCCAATCAGGGGCTAAAATAGACGGATTTACGCCAGACCAGCGCTTCTTCCTGTCATGGGCACAGGTATGGCGCGGCTTACAACGCCCGGAGGCTGCTGCACAACGCATCCTGACCGACCCGCACTCGCCTGAACAATATCGTTGCAATGCTCCGATCACCAATATTGATGCATGGTATGCTGCATTTAACATACAGCCCGGCGATAAAAATTATAAGAAACCCGAGGACAGGATACATGTTTGGTAGTTCTAAGTCTTGAGTTTTAAGTTATAAGTCGAAGCCCGGTGAGAGCCGGGCTTTGATATTTGAAAAAATAATCAAACTTTACAACCACATAACAATAAAACAATCCATCAATTCCAACGTCCCCGGCAAACATGTATCTTTGTGCATAGTTATGATCATCCATCAATTTTACGATAAGGGACTGGCCCATGCGTCCTACGCCATCATCAGGCTTGGGAAAATGATTGTGATAGACCCGGCCCGCGACCCTCAGCCTTACTATGATTTTGCATCCTTCAACAATGCAGATATTGTAGGCGTTATCGAAACGCATCCGCATGCCGATTTTGTTAGCTCGCACCTCGAGATACACCAAACAACCGGGGCTACTATTTATGTGAGCAAGTTGCTTGGCGCTGAGTATCCGCACGAAACTTTTGATGATGGCGATGTTGTCCGTCTCGCTGATATTAAATTGGAGGCTCTTAATACTCCGGGCCATTCCCCCGATTCAATATGCATTTTGGTGCAGGATGAGGAGGGTAATGATAAAGCTATTTTTACAGGTGATACCTTATTTGTAGGCGACGTAGGCCGACCCGATTTGCGCGAGAATGTGGGCAATATAACTGCCGCCAAAGAAGAACTTGCAAAGCAGTTGTACCATTCAACCCGTGATAAGCTGATGAAGCTGCCGCCAAATGTTAAGGTTTACCCGGCCCACGGGCCGGGCTCGCTATGTGGCAAAAATTTAAGTCCGGATTTGGAAAGCACTATTGGCCGCGAACTGCGTGAAAACTATGCCCTAAGGCTGATGGACGAATTCACTTTTGTGAATGAAATTATAGCCGATCAGCCCTTTATGCCGAAATATTTCGGGCATGACGTGGATCTGAATAAAAAAGGGGCCGAATCGTTTGATAAAAGCATTGCATTCGTTCCAAGAATTAGCAGGAATAGCCCTTTGGAAAAAGGCGTCCTGATAGTAGACACCCGTCCGCGCGATGAATTCAGAAACGGCCACATGCATGGTGCGATGAATATACAAGACGGCGATAAATTTGAAACCTGGTTAGGTTCGATCATTGGCCCGGATGAAGAATTTTATTTAATAGCCTCTACCGAAGGAGCCATAGATACGATGATCAAAAAAGCAGCAAAAATTGGTTACGAAAAAAATATCAAGGGAGCACTATTAAACCCGATTACTGCCATTGAAAAGTTACCCGAAATGCCAGAGGTGATTGGGGACGCTTTTCAACCTAATAAATACACCATAGTTGATGTGAGAAACTGGGGTGAAATTAATCTCGGTAAAATATTTTCTCATGCCATTGCCATCCCCTTGCCAGAACTTAGGGAATGGATAAATGAAATTCCTGTTCACAGACCTATAGTTGTACATTGTGCCGCGGGTTACCGGTCGGCTGCTGCCACCAGCATCATAGCAGCCAAAATAACAAACGTACCGGTTTATGATCTGGGCGAGGCGGTTACAGAAATAGCCAATCAAAAGACAAAGGTCTGATATGTTGGATTTGTTAAAATTTGTCACAACCGCTGACGGTTCCAAAACCATTTACAATAGCGCAGTTGGCGAGAATTATCATTCAACACATGGTGCAGTGCAGGAAAGCCGGCATGTTTTTCTAAACGCCGGGCTTCTATATTTTTTAGCGAATTACACGCAAAAGGAAGTATCCGTTTTAGAAGTAGGTTTTGGCACTGGTCTCAATTTTTTATTAAGTGCTGATTATTGCACTGATAAGCGAATAAAACTGGAATATACCGGCATAGAAGCCTACCCGCTAAGTGACGAAATGATTAGCCAAACGGGATATAATGAATACGTGTCTAAAGAAGTTTGGGATAGTTTTATTCAACAATATAAGGCTTCGCAAAAACAACCTGAAGCAATAAACTCGCTTTGCAAACTGCAAATTGCCGGATGCGAACTCTTGAATTTTACCGGCGAAAAGCAATACGACGTCATTTATTTTGATGCGTTTGCCTCGGCCCGCCAACCTGAAATGTGGGACGAAAAGGCAATAACCCACACTATACAATTTCTAAAACCGGGGGGGATATTTGTCACGTATGCGATCACAGGTAACCTCAAGCGTATCCTGAAAAGTCTCGATCTTAAAGTGGAAAAAGCGCCGGGAGCGCCCGGTAAAAGAGAAATGCTGCGGGCAATGCGATGTGCAGATTTATAGATGTGCGGATGTGCAAATGGGATAGCTGAAACATTAAATTAATGTGGGTTTTAATGATTCATACATCCGCTCATAATTTCATTCGCACTTCTAAAATCCGCACATTTGCATATCTGCATATTCGCACATAAAAAAAATGCCCATAACACCACCTGTAACAGCAAACACCCCGTCATCGGCGTTTGAACGCCTGCTCACTATCATGGACGATCTGCGCCTGAATTGTCCCTGGGACAAAAAACAAACGCTCGAAAGCCTGCGCCACCTCACTATCGAAGAAGTATATGAGCTTTCCGATTCGATTTTGAGCGCGGACATGCCCGAAATCAAAAAAGAACTGGGGGATATCATGCTTCACCTGGTTTTTTATGCCCGGATAGCTTCTGAAACTAATGATTTCAATATCACCGATGTGCTGAATAGTATTTGTGACAAACTGGTTAACCGCCACCCCCATATCTATGGCGATGTTGAAGTAAATGACGAAGCTGATGTAAAACGTAACTGGGAACAAATAAAACTAAAGGAAGGCAACAAATCGGTTCTGGGGGGCGTACCTGCGTCGTTACCTGCACTGGTGAAAGCATCACGCATACAGGAAAAAGCGCGCGGCGTCGGCTTCGATTGGGAAGAAAAAGGACAGGTTTGGGCTAAAGTTGAAGAAGAGCTAAGGGAATTTAAAAATGAATTTAATGTGGAAGATGAAAGCGCCATAGACCATGAGAAAGCGGAAGGCGAGTTCGGTGACCTGCTATTTTCCCTCATTAACTATGCACGTTTTATAAATATTAATCCCGAAGATGCCCTTGAGAAAACCAACCGCAAATTTATTAAGCGTTTCCAATACCTGGAGAGTAAGGCTAAAGAAAGCGGAAGGCAGCTGCATGACATGAGCCTGGCTGAAATGGATGTATTTTGGGATGAAGCCAAAAAAATATAAAATATACTTATCCTTGTAACGTTTTTAGGTAAAATCGCGTAACTATAAAAAACAGACATGAAGTTCAGATTAATTTACTTTTTATTAGTGGTTGCATCACTCGGCGTAGGGTGCAAAAAACTCAGTCAAACTACTCCTACAGCACCCATTGTACCATCCGGAACATTCACCGGTACGTTCCGATATCTGCACCGGCATACTGATTTGGTTCCTTTTGATACTTTAAAAGCCAATATCACCATAAAATTACTGACTAACACCAATCCTTTTACCTATACCGTAACAGGAGATACAGCTACGGTACACGCCGGAAGTTTTGGGTCATTTTCCCTAACATCACCTTATATAGTTTTTACCGATAAGACATTCCCCACTTCTGGTACACCAACGAAACAGCATTTGAACGGTGCATATCTTTACTATTATGACGGTAACGTTTTTCAAATGCTTGCTTATAATGCTGATACCCTTGGCGTACAGTATGACTTAAAGAAAACGGGTAATTAATATATTTCATTTTGAGTTTTAGGGAAGGCCGGTATCACGTACCGGCTTTTTTATTGAGGCCATTCCAGAAATATTTTCATTTATTGTAGCGATATTGGTATTTACATCGTATCCAATTAAAAAGATTGTTTGAGTAATAGGTTGAATAATAATATTTAATGCATCCATCTCGCCGCATCGCCGAAGATGAATTAATTAGGCAATGCAAATCAGGCAGCTTAAAATACCAGGAACTGCTTTATAAGCATTACTATGGCTACGCCATGGGTATAGGCTTGCGGTATTGTATTAGCAGAGATGACGCTATGGAGGTTGTTAACGATGCTTTCATCAAAGCATTTAATTCGATGGGCAGCTATGACACCGGCAAACCTTTCAAAGCATGGCTTCGCACCATAATAGTAAACACCGCGATTGACCGAAGGCGAAAGGACCTGAAACTCCAATTAAATATGGATTTAGATTATGCCGAACTGGTACCGGGCCGTGTCACAACCATCGATAACCTGAATGCACAGGATATTTTAAACCTGATGCAGGGTTTGCCTCCTGTCCAACTGGCAATATTCAATCTATACGAAATTGACGGTTACAATCATGACGAAATTGGCGAAATGCTCAATATTCCGGCGAGTTCGTCGAGAGTGTATTTAAGCAGGGCCAAAGAGAAATTAAGAAAAATAATTAAAGCAGAAACACAAGATCATGGACGATCAGTTGGATAACGACCTAAAAAATCGTATCAAAGAAGTGTTTGATAATTATGAAGACACTTCTGCAGACGAGGGATGGCTGCAGCTCAGGAAGAAATATCCTGAGAAAGCCAAACGAATTATTGCCGCCTGGATGTACTGGGCGCCTATCGCCGCCTTGCTATTGCTTTTCGTGGGCATTGTTTTGTTTAAAACTACGCCGAAGCAGCAACAGGTTGCGATCGCGAAAGTACAGCCAGTGCATCCGTCTATAAAAGAGGCCGAAGGGAAAAAGAACGGCAGCATTGTACGCGATAGTGCCGCAGTACGGGAAAATAATCAGGAGATTGCGCAGAATGTCCAAAAGCCCGACGCTGCGCGCGGTAATATCGCACATAAATCAAACCCAGCTACTCCATCGAACAAGGAACAGCAGGAATTGGCATTAAATAGTCAGAAAAACAAAAACCAGTCAGTGCCAAAAACCCCGGCAAACGCTTCAGTCGCTAACGCTATTGCGCAAACCAACACTATTGCGCAGGCTAATATTTCAGCTCAGGCTAAAACTCAAAGTGCGACCGCATCTCCGGAGAAGCCGGGTTTAACAGTCGCTGTTGCGCCTAAAAACCAGCTTGTGACGGCACCGAATCCTAACAGTGAAGTTATTGCAAAAGTTGACACCGGAAGTAAGTCGCCCATAAAATCTAATACTACTAAACCTGCGTCAGAAGTAAATATGCTGGCCCAACAGCCTAATAAAAATAACAAACAGGCTTTTGCGGATAATAGTTACGTAAAACAAAAATCGTTGTCAAAAAATAAACCTGTGAGCTTTGAGGTTTACACGACCACATATGTTAATTACGCCAAAGGGAGCAACCACCAGTTTAACATGGGAGCCGGTTTTACATCTGATATTAAACTAACAAAAAACCTGCAATTCTCAACGGGTTTCTCAATCGGTCAAAACAGCTTAAACTATGCCGGGCAGCCCCCGGTCGAGAGCGCGGCAGCGAGCAGTTTTGCAACAACAGCTGATGCACCATCAAGTCTCAATGCCTCCAGGTACGCATTTACAGCATCCTCTGCACCTCCTGCATTTAGAAATTACAGCGCCAATCTCGTTGGCCTGGATATACCATTGAACCTCAAATTTGTTGTCGACCCGCAAAAGAGCGGCACTTATTTGTTAGCAGGTGTAAGTTCGGGCACTTATATTAACGAAACTTATACTTACAGCTATAATAATCCCTCCTTCTTTTCTGCGAATGTATCGCAGGTGCAGGACCAGTCAACGCGCAGCAGCTTTAATGGCTTTTATTTTGCCAAAACTTTGAACCTGGCGGTTGGTACGGGGTATACGATAGGGCACAGCCGCCTTGTGGTTGAGCCGTTCCTTAAATATCCCCTGGAAGGTTTGGGTTCGCAACAACTACGCTTTGGCGCCGGTGGGGTGAATCTGAAATTTAATTTCACCGGGTTTAAAAGATAATTACAGCCTATTTAAACCGGATAGCTTTTACGGGTGATATTTTGGTAACCAGCAACGATGGAATTATCAACACCAATAAGCAAATAACCATGGTACCAATATTTAATAGGGCC
>JAYUEE010000018.1:0-55353 GCA_043739405.1 Mucilaginibacter sp.
TTTAAACTCAGGCAACTCATCCAGGAAAAGTACCCCGTTGTGAGCCAGCGAGATTTCGCCCGGTTGCGGATTACTGCCGCCGCCCACCAAAGCCACATCGCTGATGGTATGGTGTGGCGACCGGAAGGGTCGTATGGTTACCAGCGCATCCGAAGCGGATAATTTACCGGCAACAGAATGTATTTTGGTGGTTTCGAGCGACTCATGCAAGGTAAGAGGTGGAAGAATTGATGGCAATCGTCGCGCAAGCATGGTTTTGCCCGCACCCGGCGGACCGATCAAAATTACATTGTGCCCACCTGCTGCAGCTATTTCCAACGCCCGTTTTATATTTTCCTGTCCTTTGACTTCGCTGAAGTCGCTGTCATAGTTGCAAAGACTATTGAAGAACTCCTCGCGCGTATTTACTACTTCCTGTTTTAGCTCGGATTCGCCATTAAAAAAACGGGCGACTTCTGTAACACTTTCTACTCCATAAACTTCGATATCATTTACAATGGCCGCCTCGCGGGCGTTTTGTTTTGGCAATATAAATCCCTTGAACCCATCCTTGCGAGCCTGTATAGCAATAGGTAAGGCCCCTTTGATAGGTTGTAGACTGCCATCAAGCGAAAGCTCGCCCATAACAATGTACTTATCAAGGTTATCAACCTCTATCTGGCCCGAACTGGCAAGTATGGCCGTAGCTATCGTCAGATCATATGATGAGCCTTCCTTGCGGATATCTGCCGGCGCCATATTAACCACGATTTTTTGTCGCGGCATCCTGAAATTGTTGGTTTGTAATGCGGCTTCCACCCGCTGCATTGATTCGCGCACGGCATTGTCAGGCAGTCCTACAATAAAATATTGCGGTTTACCACTACTAATGTTTACTTCAATGGTAATTGTTATTGCCTGTATGCCGTAAACCGCACTCCCAAAAGTTTTAACTAACACTATGATAAAGCTTAATCAGGGTGTAAGATATAGAATTTTTGTGAGTGATAAAAAGAATACTATGCCGTCAACCCATGCCGTATTATAGAACTGAGACTACTTCCGGCTGCTCGTTAATAAACTTTTCGGCTATACTTAAAGGGCGAAAAGTAAATCTTTTCTTGACATGGTGGCCCCCGGTACGATGCAGAATATCACGCAGCGTTTCGACGACTTTTATGGTATGATCGCCCTTGTTGATCATCACGCATTCGGCCATAGCACTATGCGAAGCATCCGTAATTTCTGAGCGGGTAGCAACTCCGGTCTTATTTAAAGTTTCCAATACCTGTGTGGCCCATACTACCGGGACATGTGCCGCTTCACATATCCATAGAATTTCTTCCTGTATCTCTCCCATTCGTTCAAAACCAATTTCGATTGCCAGGTCGCCGCGGGCTATCATCACACCAACCACCTCCTGCTGCATCCCCTGCAGTAAAAGGTCAGGAAGATTTCTCACTGATTCGGGGGTTTCAATTTTAAGGACAATATGTGGTGGGCTTTCGGAAAGCTCCTTTAAAGCATCCTGCAGATTTGCCAGGTCAGAAGGATTGCGGACAAAAGAATAACCTACCACATCCGCATGTTCACAAACAAATGGTAAACAGGCTTTGTCAAAATCAGTAAGCGGTGCAATGGATATCTCTGAGTCGGGGAAATTGATACCTTTCTCTGCTTTAATTTGGGGCCGGCCCGAGATACGGATTATCCGCATGGCTACACCTTCCTTTTTGACATCTTCAATAACACCTTTTATCATCCCGTCATCAATATACACTCTTTCACCTTTTTTCAGCATTGGAATAATCCCCTCCACGTTAGGGCTTATTACGATATCGTCATCCTGAAAACCTTTAGAGTGATCCGCAAGCCATACTAGTTCCCCTTCTTTTATTTTTACCTTGCCTTTTTTTCTGCCCTTGTTCATTAATTTGGTTCTGATCTTAGGCCCGGCCAAATCCATGTATATTTTACAATTAAGACCCGTATAATCACAAGCTCTTTTTAGCTGGTGGATCATTTTTGTCCAGGTGGCTTCATCATCATGGGCGCAATTGATGCGCGCAACGTTCATCCCGTTTTGCATCAGGTCCCTGATCAAAACATAGTTATCGGCAAAGGAAGAATCGAATGTTACCATAATATAAGGTATCATCCGGTCATTTTTTTCACCAAAGAGCGTTTTACTTTTTTGTGCGATCTGATCCATACCAAATTCATACGTGCAGCTATCCGGCTCAACCGGGGAATAATCCTTATCCAGCCGTTGTAAAATGGATTGTAGTTGTTTGTGAATGTGACTTTCAGAACTGGCAAGTGAAGACAGGCCATGTATGTGCAGGGCATACTGCAGTTCGCGGATATCCTCCTTTCGCAGCGTTAGATATTGTATCATGTTTTGAGCGGCATGAAGCTGTAGCGGATGAATGTCTTGTAATGTCGATTGCCTTTTGCCGGTCTCGGCCAGCATCTTTTTTTCAAGTTTGATCAGCTGTTGCCGTACCTGGTTTATCGTATCTGACTTCATTGCCCGGATGATGAGAAATTCTTTTAGGCAAAATTAGGAGTACGATATTAGCTTATGATGATGGATATCACAATTTTATGTGATTAAAGGAGCACCTTTATTTAAGAAAGTCGCCGTCGATGATCAATAATTTAACGCCGTTTTTGGAAATCGAGCGATGCGAACTTAAATTATCGGATACTACATAAGTCATCCCTGACGTGAATGCAAAAACCTCCCCTGTTTCCAGTTCGCTTTCAAACTCTCCTTCCAGGCAATGTACTATATGTCCCTTCTGACACCAATGGTCGGCCAGGTAACCGGCAGAGTATTCGACTATCCTGATGCGCAATCCCGGGAATTGTAATGTCCGCCAAAAAGCTTCGCCTGTTTCACCCGGGTGAAATGACTTCTCGATTGCTGACCAATCTACAGTTTGAAAGACGATATTGCTTGATTTCGCCATGTCAATAAAGCTTGATAAAACGAAACCAAAATAAGCAATTGCTAACTTATCGTGCTGTAAAAAGCAGGAAACCGCAAATAATAATCACGTTAACCAGCACTACTATCAACCAGGTGTTGAGATTATGCCGGCTTAGAAGTGCCATACGCGCATTGATGCTTTTGAACCATCTGTTATTGAGAAATATCAGGTGATTTAAAAAGACAAAAAACACCGTTCCCAGCATAATAGCCGTAGCTGAATAAGCATTGACCGCCAATAAGCCCGATTTTAAAAGGAATTGCATGATAAGCAATGCTGTTGTAAGCAGGATAATAAGCAGGAAGCTTACATTAAACATCGATTTAAACTGTGGCAATTTGCCCTGGCCGAAATTTTTGAACATCCACCTATGAGATACTACGTAAATGGATTGATAGGTTTTTGACATGGCTGTACGTGTTTAAAGGTTAACGGTTTAGCGATGCCAGGGGAAGCATCTGTGATTTTTGGCTTAATTAGTATGTAAACGCAAAACCACAGAAATAAGTATATAATTCGGAAATTATTTTCTATAGGCAAATAATTTGGAGATAATACGTCAAATGACCGAACTAAATTATTATTATCGCGTTTATAAAACACATATAATTACTCATCCTCAGACATATCAAACTCTCCCAATAAATTAACATCAGGGTCAAAAATCACCTGCTTAAAATCTCCATTGCCAGGGATTTCAATATGGGTCTTTTTATCTTTCACTTCAATTTTATGTATCTGGCCATCAATAGAACAATCAAGCGTAAACTCATAAAGGTTGCTTTGCTTTTGTTCTATGTTGATAGTGAAAGATTTTTTAGCATTATTATATGATAAATAAATATGCAGTTGCGGATGCCCCGGCGTACGCAACCACTGTTTAAAAAACTGATCCAGGGATTGCCCGTATACATTTTGCATTACAGCCTGCAGGTCCCCGGTATTGGCGTTGCTGCCATCATATATCTCGTAATAGGAGCGAATGCCCTTCCAAAATAACTCATCTCCCATTTTCCGACGGAGCATATGCAATACCCAACCACCCTTCTGATAGCTATTGGCATTCAACAGCTGCATGTAATTATCTTTCACAGCTGTGTCGACAACCGGTGTGAGTCGCTGCTTTTCGAAGCCGAATACTTCCTTCCTGTCCGTTTCAAGACGCTGTTTTAACAAACCCTCTCCATATTTACTTTCGAGATAAACATTGGTCATGTAAGTAGCAAATCCCTCGCTCAGCCACAAATGCGCAAAACTTTTCTCACTGGCGGCATCACCAAACCATTGGTGCGCTATCTCATGTGCCATCAATTCCTCTACGCCTTTGTCTCCAACCGAGTTTTCGTAGTAAAAAATGCAGCTCGCATTTTCCATGCCGCCAAAAATGGTTTTGGACTGCACGTTGGCCAGTTTTTCATAAGCATATGGGCCCACTTTATTGATGTAGTAGCCTAATATTTCTTTAGCTACTCCATACCCGCTGAACCCAACTGATTTGTTTTCAGGAAATACATAAGTATATACGGGTATTTTGTTTACATCCCCGGCGTGGTCTATAGCAAAATCGGCGACGCCTATCACCATTACTTTGGTGGGCAAGGGGGCCAACTCTTTCCATTTGGTTTGTTTTAAATTGTTCGGTAGCGAAGTCTCACTTACTTTCAAGCCATTGGCCACAACCTGGTAGTGGGCGGGAGCTGTTACGGTAAAATCTACTGTTGCCTTATCGGCGATATTATCCACACAGGGCAACCAGTTATGTGCACGGTTGGGCCAGTTATCGCCAAAAAAAGTGCGATGTCCGAATTTATTGGTCGAGATGATAAGTCCGTCGGCCGGGACCCCATGGTAAGTAACACGGTAAGTATGCATGCTGCCTTCTCTTGCTGACGCAATAATATTGAGGGTATCGCTGATTTGCTGAAACTGGACAGGATTCCCTTTTTCAGTAACACTGCTCACCAGCATGCCTTTACCGGTAGCATTTTGCTTTACAAGGTCGAGATGGAATGAATCTGCTTTCTGCAAAAACTTAACGGCTATGTCTGCCTTCCCCTGTATAATATCATTCTTATCGTTTAATTGAATAGCAAAACTGTAATGCTGCACATCGATAAGGGAGCCGGGTACCTGGGCTTTTAAGGAAAACGAAATTAACAGAAACAGTAACAAAGTGTACAGGAAAGTTTTCTTCATAGCCGATTATTGAGTAACCAAATGTAAACCATTTAAACAAAAAAAGCGGCTGTTGCCGCTTTATGGTTATTTTGACATATTATTTACTTCGGCATCCGGCGCATCATGTTGGCCATGGCAGCAGGATTGCTCATCTGCTTCATCACCTTACGCATATCCTCAAACTGCTTGATAAGACGGTTCACTTCGGGCAAATCAGTCCCTGAGCCTTTTGCAATACGGTTTCTGCGGCTCTGATTGATCGAATCCGGGTTTTCCTTTTCAAATGGGGTCATTGACTGAATAATGGCCTCGATATTCTTGAAAGCATTATCGTCAATTTCAACATTCTTCATCATCTTACCCACACCAGGAATCATCCCCATCAAATCCTTCATGTTGCCCATTTTTTTGATCTGCTGGATCTGGCCGTAGAAATCGTTGAAATCGAATTTATTCTTGCGGATCTTCTTTTGCAGTTCGGCCGCTTCCTTCTCGTCAAACTGCTGCTGCGCGCGTTCCACCAAAGAGATAACGTCGCCCATGCCCAGTATGCGCGATGCCATACGGTCGGGGTGGAACACATCCAGCGCTTCCATCTTCTCGCCGGTACCAATAAACTTGATCGGCTTATCAACAACTGATTTGATAGAAAGTGCCGCACCACCACGGGTATCGCCGTCAAGCTTGGTCAATACCACACCGGTAAAGTCAAGCCTGTCGTTAAATACTTTTGCGGTATTCACAGCATCCTGGCCCGTCATAGAGTCGACCACAAATAATATTTCATGCGGATTAACCGCCTTTTTCACCTCCTCGATCTCCACCATCATGGCTTCGTCAATTGACAAGCGGCCGGCGGTATCGATGATGACCACATTATTACCGTTCTGTTTTGCTAAGGCAAGGCCTTCCCGGGCAATAGCAATAGGATCCTTTGATTCAAGGTTAGCATAAACCGGGATGCCGATCTGCTCGCCCAAAACCTTCAATTGCTCAATAGCAGCGGGACGGTAAACGTCTCCGGCTACCAGTAAAGGTTTTTTATTCTTTTGTGTCTTCAGGAAGTTAGCCAGCTTACCGCTGAAGGTAGTTTTACCAGCACCATTCAAACCTGCAATCAGTATCACGGTCGGCGTAGCCGGAAAAGTCAGTTCGGCGGTCGTACCACCCATCAGGGTGGAAAGCTCGTCATTCATGATCTTGGTAAGCAACTGACCCGGCGAAATGGCGGTAAGCACATTTTGCCCTAAAGCTTTTTGCCTTACCTCATCTGTAAAAGTTTTGGCAGTTTTATAGTTAACGTCGGCGTCGAGGAGCGCCTTGCGGATCTCCTTCATGGTCTCAGCCACGTTTATCTCGGTAATAGTTCCTTGTCCCTTCAGGACCTTAAACGCCCTGTCGAGTTTATCTGAAAGATTTTCAAACATTGTACTTATATCTCAATTAAGGCTGCAAAGTTAAGATTTTGAAGCATATCAGCATATAGCGTTATATGGCATCCTGTTCATTAAGGAAACATATAGGCCACCCCCATCGAGATCCCCTCAGTAGCCTGCGGACTTGATGAGGTGTTTTTGTCATACAACATTGTGGCATTCATGCTTACGTTGATGAGCCTGTTTACCTTTGCTGTTAACGTCGCATCCAGGCGGTGCGTTGTATGGGCCAATGGCTGTATGTAAGGTATAAATATCGCGTAGCGGGCCGTGAGGTGCAGGTTTTTCATGATGTCCTTGTCGACGCTGCCAACTGCCTGCACAGCCAGCTGGTTGTAAAAAGTGTGGCCCGGTTTTACGCCATAGTTTGCGGGCAGGTTATGATAAATTGTGGTGTCTTCCACGAAGGTTTGTTTTGCCGTACCTGTTCCAAGGCGTAAATCATAAAACTTATTGGGCTTGTATTCAAAACCTACCGATTCTGTCAAATAACCGGGCGCCATAAAATTGGAAATGATCAAGCCCTGGCTGGCCGGATTTCCGCTGGCATCGGTGTAGGTATAACCTGCAGCAAACTGCGATTCAAAACTTAACGAACCAAAAATATACCAGTGCTTGGATAACCGGCTGGCCAGTTTGTTATCTAAAAATATCCTGTCATTGGTTTTGCGCGACCCCTGCCCTTTAGTTGCTGCGATACCATACTGGAAATTAGTTTCCGTCGTATAATCTAACGGCGTTTTACTGTATTCGGCTTTAAAATCGAAGGTGGACGCCAAGGCAATGGAGCTGATGCCCCCTGCACTCCAGTTGTTTGTAAAGGCTGCCTGGTTAAAATTCAATCCAAAAACTGCGCTTTTACGCCAGTAGCTTACTTTGTAATCAAGCAATTCCACCGGTATCAGTTGTTCGCTGATCTGGACGGGCCTCGATCGCATAGGAAGTGCATTTTTTCCCGGATCGAGGCGGTATTTGTTAAGTAGATTAGTGTCTGCTTTAAGGGTATCGGTTTTTTGCCCAAAGGCGGATGAAAAGAAGAATATAGAAAGAATTATTCCCAGGCTTGTTTTTAACATATTGGTACAAATTAAAGCAAAACCTATTGCTTTTTAAAAGAAATCCCTACGCTATAACAGGATAATATAGGTGTTTATTGTAGCTATGACAATTATTATTGAGCGATTATCAGCTTTGAGGTGGTCGCAGTGGTGGTTGCGAAAATACCCTTTTGTTACGCTGATATCTTCTTAAACTCGTGCGGATATAGGTAATAAATTCGTATTCCGAGTCGGTAGTAACTAAGTAATAGCTTGGACGATACTTGATCATAAAATCGGCCAGGTCAGTGCCCTTGAGCTTGGTAATATTGCCCACGTATGATTTGTTAAAACGATAATCGATCACATTTTGCTCGTAATCGTGTTGTATCAGACCTCGCAAATGCTCGGCATCGCGACCGCTTTTGCTCAGTGAATTATAAAGTGCGTCAATGCTGATACCAGCTCCGCCACCGGGTACCGAGCTAAAAGGATCACTATAGGCGCTTGACCCGTAAGCCTTGTTATATTCCTTTTTTGTGGCAGCAAGCCGCTGCAACGGCGTATGCAACGAATCGTTAATCGTTACTTCGTGCAGCATTATTGCTGTGCGTTGCAGGTAAACAGCAATGTTGGAGCCATCCTTTATCAAAACCGTGTCAGGTAAGTAGTCCTGTTTGCTGAAAACAAGTTTATCCCCGGGGCTAGCATCCACTTTAAATTCGCCCTTCAGGTTGTCGTACCAAAATTTCCTGGAATTGATGTTATATATGATAGTCCGGGCAACACGATCCTTGGTATCGTGGTCAAAAATTATTCCTTCAATGGTACCATTCGCCGGTGGCTGCGTCCCTTGTGCAAACCCATTGAATGCCTTTAACATGGCTATTAACAATAGCGCCCACTTCATCCTCGCGGCAAAACAATGTGTATAGCTAACGTGCATCACTTCATTAAATAAATTAAACCGTCACTTAACCACTATCAGCCTTTGCCCTAATTTTAACTTATTATCGGGCAAATTGTTAATCGTTTTAAGATCGTCAACGGTTAATCCAAAACGCCGGGAAATAGAGTATAGTGTATCACCCTGCACAACGGTATACGTTTTATTGGCCGAACTGCCTGTATTATTAACACGATTGTTCATAGCGGCAACAGAATCCTTTAGGGCCGTGATCGCATTATCTTCGATCTGTACTAAGACTTTGTCCTCGCGTTTTTCCTTTTGAACCGCGGTTTCCGGACTGTCGTATTGATAAAGGTTATATTTCTTGATGATTGTGATAAGCAGTTGCGGATAGTTCGGGTTCGTCGCATAGCCAGCCGCTTTCAAACCATTAGCCCAACCGGTATAATCGTTTTTGTCCAATTGGAACAATTTGGCATAGTTGGGGCGTTTCAAAAACTCAGAGTGATCCCGGAAAGAGTCTTCGGCTTTATTATATACCCTGAAGCAATCGTTATGGTTATCATCGTCCTTGAAATAGCTTTTTCCGGTCCAGCTGCTATTGCATTTTATTCCAAAATGGTTATTGGCTACCCGGGCCAGTTCGCTATTTCCGCTACCCGATTCAAATAATCCCTGTGCCAGCGTAATACTTGCTGGTATACCATACAGGTTCATCTCCTGTATCGCGATTGCTTTAAAATGGTCAATATATTGCAGGGAAGTCATCGGGGTATAACCCGCTATGGCATCTTTGTTTTGTTGTTGAATTTGCTGGTTATTACGGTGGGCATCGCGGTTGCTGATCAACTCGTTATGCACTGCGCATGAACTCAAAAAAATAGAAGAAAGAAAAATGAAGACTGTTTGGGTTGATTTTGACATCATAAATAAACCTTGTAAACGGAACGTACTATTCCATCCCAAACTTAAGATTTATAAATAAATTTATGGCGCTTTGGCCACCAATTGCTGCTGATCGGCGGGATTTTCATCGAAAAGATTGAGGTGATATTTGGTGATCAGGCCTAAAACTTGCTTCGACCATTTGTGGCTTGCCGCATATCCACTTTTCTGGATGCCTTTGGCCCAGGCCACGTAATCGTAATGAGTTAGGTTCTGCAGGTAGCTCAATTGCTTGCGGCCTGTTATAATACGCGAAAAGTCTTCGAAAGAATCCTTCACCGAACTGTACTTTTTGTATGAAGTAAGTTTCTTTTTATTATGAACCATCAGCACATGTTTGTCAAAGCCTTTTACGCCAAACTGGTTGTTGAACTCTTTAGCAAGGAGGCTATTGCCGCAACCCGACTCGTGCATAGCCACTGCGAGAACTATACTTGCCGGAATGCCAGTCTGGTGCATGATGCTGATAGCGTTATCTTTAAATTTCTCAATATAAGATGTAGAGGAATTTTGAGCCGAGGCTGCAATTGAAGATATTAAAAGAGTGATGATCAGAATTGTTTTCTTCATAATCTATTTTTTTCTAATGATCATGATGCCATCGCGAACGGGGAGTATCAGTTTTTCAACCCTTGTTTCTTTTGCAATGTGATCATTAAGTTCACGGATCGATCTTGTATCTGGGTCGCTTTCGTCGCCGTATACTTTCCCTTTCCATAAAACATTATCAATTATAATTAGCCCGCCTGACCTTACTTTATCAAATATTAAATTAAAGTAAAGTAAATTATTCTTCTTATCCGCATCGATAAAAACCATATCGAAGTTGTTCTCCGGTATTTCTACGATAATCTGCGCTGCTGTGCCGAAATGCAGTCTTACCTTTTTATCCACATTTGTTGATTTGAAATGTTGATTAAGCATTTCTTCCATCTCGTGGTTTACTTCAATGGTATGGATGATCCCGTCTTCGGTTAACCCCTCAGCAAGGCAAATAGTGGCATAACCGGTAAAGGTCCCTATCTCCAGGATGAGCTTTGGCTGCATCAATTTGCTGAGCATGCTGAGCAACCGGCCCTGGTAATGGCCGGATAACATGTGCGGCTTCAACACCTTTGCATAAGTCTCCCTATTGATTTTTTGCAGCTCCGAAGGCTCGGGGTCGCAATGGTCTTCCAGGTAAAGCTGAAGGTCATGGGGTAGAATCTCCATCGCCACAAATTTACGAAAATTAAATTAATGGAATTTTTCCATCCAGGATTGCAGTAAGATAACCGCCGACACATTATCCACCAGTGCCTTATTCTGCCTGGCCTTTTTGCCCATGCCACTTTGGGCTATTGCCGCTGAAGCCATTTTGGACGTAAAGCGCTCATCCAGCATTTCGATAGGAATTTCCGGAAAGTTTTTCCTAAGTAACGTTACAAATCCTTTTACGTGCATAGCCGATTGAGAGGGGGTGTTATCCATCTGCTTGGGTTCGCCCACAACAAAGCGTTCTACCTGTTCAGTTTGCAGGTATTTTTTGAGGTACTCGATAATATCCTTCGGATGAATGGTGTCCAATCCGGTGGCAATAATTTGAATAGGGTCGGTAACAGCAATTCCTATGCGTTTGGTACCGTAATCAAAAGCCATTACTCTCATATATGCACAGATTATTGCTTGGATTGTGTCAAATCTACGGTAATATCTCAAATCTAACAGCTAATTATTATCTTGCACCAAATGCAGTTTAAACACATAATCGGGCAGGAAGCGGTTAAAAAAAGGCTTATCAACACGGTAAATGATAACCGCGTGAGCCATGCGCAATTGTTTTTGGGGCCCGAAGGCTCGGGCAGCCTGGCACTGGCGGTCGCGTATGCGCAATACCTGTCGTGCGAGGATAAGCAGCCTGAAGATTCTTGTGGTGTATGTTCGTCGTGCCGCAAATACCAGAAACTGGCGCACCCTGATTTGCATTTTTCCTACCCGTTTTTTGCAAAAGATGCTAAGGATACGGCACTTTCTTTTATTGAGCAATGGCGTGAGGCTTTCCTGGCTAATCCATATATAAGTCTTGATATATGGCGTGGGTACCTGGATGCTGAAAATAAACAAGCGAATATCAACATTGCCGAATGCCACCAAATCATAAAAAAATTAAGCTTTAAACCCTTTGAGTCAACCTATAAAGTTCTGATACTTTGGTTACCCGAATATTTGGACAAAGAGGGTAACTCGCTTTTAAAAATTATAGAGGAGCCGCAGCCCAACACCCTGTTCCTGCTTGTCGCTCAAAACCAGGACCAAATACTGAACACTATTCTTTCTCGTACGCAACTGGTAAAAATTCCGGCCCTCAGTTATGATGAAATTAAGGATGATTTAATGATCAATCATCATCAAACCGAAATGGCCGCCTCGGAAATTGCCTACCTGAGCAATGGGAATATGACCGAAGCGTTGACCATGCTGCAGCATGAGGGCAAAAGCTATCATACCTTGTTTGTACAATGGCTGAGGCTCTGTTATGGCAATAAAGGCCCTGAAGTAATGGCATTTGTGGAGCAAACCGCTAAACTGGGACGTGAAAATCAAAAGAATTTTTTACGTTACGGCATTAGCTTTATCCGCGAATGCTGTTTGTTGATAGCGGGCGCGGGAAGCCTTGTACACCTGCCGGCACAGGAGCTGGATACCGCTCAAAAAATGACCAATGTGATGAATACAGCCATGGCGCAAGCGATCAGCGCCGAGTTGGAAAAAGCACATTACCACATAGAAAGAAATGCAAATCCTAAAATTTTATTTTTAGATGTATCTTTACAAATTATTAAAGTTTTAAATTTTAAAACGCTCCCGCAAGGGACTCATTATATACCGATCTAAATTATGGGATGTGGAAGTTGTTCAACAGGCGGATGTTCGCCTGCTGGCTGCAAAAGTAACGGCTCGTGCCTTACAAATGGATGCAGCAAATTAGATGTATACGACTGGCTGTCCGACATGGATATGCCATCAAATTATAAGCCTTTCTCCATCGTTGAAGTTAAATTTAAGGGTTCACGAAAGGATTTTTACGTAAATAACGACAATGTTTACCTGGAAGCCGGTGAACTGGTAGCTGTGGAAACCACTACCGGTGGATTTGACGTTGGGCACGTTTCGGTAACCGGCGAACTGGTGCGCATGCAGATGGCGAAACACCGCGTAAAGGAAGACGATGTAACCAAAAAAATATACCGCAAAGCTACTTCGGTTGATGTAGACAAGTGGAAAGCGGCCAAAGAACTGGAGTGGGAAACCATGCACAAATCTCGGAAGCTGGCGCTGGAACTGGGCCTGCAAATGAAGATAAGTGATGTTGATTACCAGGGCGATAAAACCAAAGCTACCTTTTATTATACCGCAGAGGGCCGCGTGGATTTCCGCGAACTGATCAAGCGAATGGCAGAAGCCTTCAGGATACGTATCGAGATGCGCCAGATAGGCATGCGCCAGGAAGCAAGTCGTTTAGGTGGAATAGGATCATGTGGTCGCGAATTGTGCTGCTCAACCTGGTTAACCGATTTTAAAACAGTATCCACATCTGCAGCAAGGTATCAGAATCTATCATTAAATACGTTAAAGCTGGCCGGACAATGCGGCAAACTGAAATGCTGTCTCAACTACGAACTGGACACTTATATGGATGCCCTTAAAGGCATACCGGATAATGTTAATGTACTTAAGACGGAGAGGGGTGACGCCCGCCTGCAAAAAACGGATATATTCAAGAAGCTAATGTGGTTCAGCTATCCGATGGATGATACCTGGATACCGCTTGAAATTAACCGAGTAAAGGAAATACAACAACTGAATAAGGATGGTGTATTTCCGGCCGATCTTGGCCAGGTTAAAGTGGAAGAAACAAAGCCTGTAAAAGTGCTGGACTATGAAAATGTTGTTGGCCAGGACAGCCTTACCCGCCTGGATGAGCGCAACCGGAATAAAAAGAAAAACAAGAACCGCAACAAGCCACAGGGTAACAGGCCGCAGCCTGCAACAGCGCCTGGCGCACAGGAGACCTCAAGGGCTCCGCATCAGGCAAGCCCAGCCCGCGCGCCCGGCGAACCTACCCAAAATGAAGGCCAGAATAATAACAGGAACCGGAATAACCGTAGGAACCGGCCGAATAAGAATAAACCAAACCGTAACGACCAAAATAAAGGAAATGAAGGTGGCGCATAAAGTATTTCGTATGGCTATACCGGCTGTGTTTTTGCTATTTATTGCCGGTTGCAATGACCCTGCATCCATTTTAGATACAAATACTACAATCGAAAACCATAACTGGTCATATGCCAATAAAATCAAGTATGCGGTTAAAATTGATGATGCATCTATCCCCTATAACGTATACATCAACTTGCGGGTAACAGGCGACTATAGGTACTCTAATATATTCCTGCTTCTCAGGCGCAACGGACCAAAATTAAAGGCCGTAACGCGCTTCGAAATCAAATTGGCCAATCCCGACGGGCAATGGCTGGGGCAGGGTTCGGGCAACCTGTACAGCTACCAGGTCCCGGTTATTACCAATTTTAAGTTTCCACAAAAAGGCACCTACCAATTCGAAATTGAGCAAAACATGCGCGATAACCCCCTGCATGAAGTTAGTGATGCCGGGCTTAGGGTTGAAAAATCCAGGTAATTATTCTGCTAACTATTTGTCCTTTTGTTTTTTATGTGGAATAAGTGTAAATTAGGATTGCAATCCTAAAGCTTAAACTCATGAGAAAACTATTGACGGTGGTATTCTTACTGCCCTTGTTCGCACTGGCCCAAAATGCCGACAGCGCCAAGTACGCTGGTATTGTTAGATACTATACTAAAATGATAGCCGAGCAACCGAACGATGCCTCGGCTTATTACAAACTGGGCAATGCAAAATCTAACCTTAACGACTACCAGGGATCAATACCCGATTTTGACAAAGCTATATCTATCGACCCCAAAAATGAGGACGCATACCTGGACAGGGGGCGCGCCAAATATGCGTTAAAAGACAATAAGGGAGCCATTGACGATTATACAATGGCTATCACTTACAAACCCACAAGCTCGGCCGCCTATTACAACCGCGGTTTGGCCAAGCGGAAACTGGAGGATTTTAAGGGCGCTGTTGCCGATTACTCGCAAGCTATAGCTATTGACCCCAAAGACCAGGACTTTTACAACGACCGTGGTATTGCCAGAAAGCACTTGGATGATATTAAAGGGGCCATTGACGATTATACCCGATCCATAGCCGTTAATCCCCAATTTTCCAAACCGTATTATAACCGGGGGCTGGCTAAATATGATATTAAAGATTACCAGGGTTCATTAATAGATTTTGACAAGGCGCTGGCGCTAAAACCGGATGATGCCAACGCATGGTATGCCCGTGGTGATGCAAAGCGGCATTTAAAAAACTACCAGGGCGCCATTAACGACTATACGGAAGCTATTAGGCTTTTCCCTGATTTTACGGACGCATACAATAACCGGGGCCTGGCTAAACATGGTTTGAAGGATTACGCCGGTGAAATAGCTGATGATAACAAAATAATTTCGATAGACCCCAAGTATGCTAATGGTTATTACAACCGCGGGGTGGCACATAATGCACAGCAAAATTATAGTGATGCCGTTGATGATTTTAACATATACATCCCTCTCGCCCCAAAAGACCCGGATGGCTTTTTCGAGCGCGGTAACGCTAAATCAAACCTTGAGGATTACAAGGGCGCAATAGACGATTATAACCAAACCCTAACTTTTGATCCCAAATATGTAGATGCCTGGTATAACCGGGGCCTTGCAAAAAAACACTCAGAAGATTATAAAGGAGCCCTTGATGATTACACCCAAACTATAGCGTTGGACGCCAAATATAGCGATGCCTATAACAGCCGCGGATTGGTTAAGTACCAATTGAATGATCACGCCGGCGCCTGTGCGGATTTCAAAAAAGCTATAGAGCTGGGAAATGAATACGCCACGGAAAATCTTCAAAAGTTTTGTAAATAGTTTTTAGTGCATTTCGGCAAATTTCCTACCTTCGTTTTGCTAATATTTTTATCAAAATGAGTGTGGCTTTTCTTATTGTATCCATTGTTATATTGTTAGTCGCCGTTTGGTTCTTCTTAAAAAAACCAAAGAATGCCGATGGCATATCCGCCGATGAGGTCGCAAGATTAAAGGCTGATAATAATCAATTGCAAATTGGGCTGGCTAAAGCCGAAGAGCGTGCCTCAGGCTTAACTCTCGAACGGGATAAAGCTGATAAATCGTTACAAGATGAACGTGTAAGGTATGACGCTGCTATTACAGCACTTAACCAGGAACTTAATACCGAAAAAAGCCGCATCGTAAAAGCTGAAGAGGCCTTTAAAGCGCAGCGCGAACGTTTGGCCGACCAGGAAAAATCTATACAGGAAATACAGCAAAAATTCCAGCTTGAATTTCAAAATGTTGCCAATAAGTTACTTGATGAAAAGTCGCAGAAATTTGTTGAGACCAACCGTGCCCACCTGGATATCCTGTTAAATCCTTTAAAGGAAAACATTAAAGCTTTCGAAGAAAAGGTAGATAAGGTATACAACATGGAAGCTGCTGAACGGAATACGCTTAAAGGTGTAATATCACAGCTGATGGAGTTAAATAAACTCATCAGTAATGAGGCTCAAAATCTAACCAAAGCTTTGAAAGGCGATAGCAAAAAACAAGGCAACTGGGGCGAAGTTATTCTTGAAAGAGTATTAGAACGCTCAGGCCTGGTTAAAGACCGCGAATACCGCATGCAGGCAAGTTTTGTAACCGCCGATGGCAACCGGTTACAGCCGGACGTTATCATCGACCTGCCTGATGAAAAGCACCTTATTATTGATGCTAAGGTTTCTCTTGTAGCGTACGAACGTCTCGTCAACTGTGAAACGGAAGATGAGCGAAAGCTTTACTCAAAGGCACATGTGGAATCCATCAGGAATCACGTGCTTAATCTTTCCTCAAAAAATTACCACGACCTCTACCAAATCAACTCACCAGATTTTGTGTTGCTTTTTGTGCCGATCGAATCATCCTTCAGTTTTGCCGTGCAGCTGGATGCTGAATTGTTTAGCGACGCCTGGGAGAAGAAGGTAGTTATTGTGAGCCCTTCGACGCTGTTGGCTACGCTACGTACTATCTCGAGCATCTGGAAACAGGAACGTCAAAACCGCAATGTGCTTGAAATTGCCCGCTTAAGCGGCGCCATGTACGATAAGTTTGTGGGCTTTATTGGCGATATGGAAGGGATCGGCAAAAACATAAAACAAAGCCAAACCGCTTATGACAGCGCCATCAGCAAACTTACCGAAGGCAACGGCAACCTAACCAAAACTGCTGAAAAAATTAAGGGCCTTGGTGCCAAAGCCAATAAGCAATTGGATCAGAAATATTTGGAAGAGGAGTAGTGATATTTCAGCATTTGCTACTTAACACCGAAAAAATAAGAGCTATTTATTTTTGCTTCACCTTTCATCGTTTTTCCTTTATATTTCATTTGGTAATCAAATGAAATATCTCTATCGATACTTTTAAAAAAACTTTCCTTAATGCTGTACGCCATTTTTCCGCTGCCACTTCCATTTCCTATAAAAGCCGATGTAGTATCCGCGCTATTCATATTAAATTGTACATGTTGGTCAATATCGAAATTTGCGATTCCTTTCCTTATTGAAACAAGCCTGTAGGTTGCTTTAACTATGAATTTCGTATCAATACCCCCGATTGGCATGTTAAAGGGGATTTCTAAAAATAATGTGTCGCCCACTTTGACTGTTTTTTCCGGAAGTTTTAACTCGCTTGTCAAATTATTAAAGACATTTACTAACTCCGCGCGCAAACTTGTATCCTTTAAGGCGCCCGATATCGAATCCAGTTGCATGTCACCCGCCTCTGTAGCCGTGCCGTACATTGCATGACCAATAAGCGGGCTTTGTTCTGCGGGCACTTCTTTGCCGCTTAACGTCACTTTGTTAGTGACATTATTATATTTAAATATAATCGGAAATACACCATTATCATTTACCTTTCCTGTAACTATCGACAAATCTGATATTGTTGAAGTTGATGCCATCATAGGCATCGTAATGCCTTTCTCTTTCAATTTATCTGTTTCTTCTTTATTAAGGTCAATATTCATTTCGATATTAGAAGTCATCGAAACAGTAGACTCATAAGTTCGATTGGGAAGATATTTTATTTTAAAAAGAATAGGCCGTTGCCCCTCCGCACAAATGAAAAACAAGCAAAAAGCACATATGAGAGCGACATTTCTTCTCATTTTAGATAAGTTTAGGTTATCGGTCTGCTAATTTATCTCCGTTTTTGAACTAGTAGTAATCACAGCCGTTCCATCAACATTTATCTTATCCGATGTTACTTTGATGGTCATATTAAAGTTGCCATTATTAGATATCGGGAAATTATCCTTAATGCTGTAAACCATTTTTCCTAATCCCGTTCCCGACATATTTATGGCCAACTTTTGTATCTCGAAATTCATAGAGAAATTTGGCACTACATCAAAAAAGGCCTTTCCATCAGCAACGTTCGTCAATTTATAGGTAATACTGTAATCCATATGAACGCTATTGGTGCTGTTTTTACCCATGGGAATATTAAGTGGCATGGTTTGGGTAAAAGATTCTCCCGGTTTTAACCCTTTTTCCGGGAATTTGATCTGTTTCTGAAACAAGTTCATCATCTGCTTCATATTCTTTTGTGTCGAATCATTTGTCTTTTTCCCGCCAACAGAATCAATTAACATTGATAAACCATCCAGACCCGCACGACCCACTATTTTTATATCTTTCCCGGCTATGGTTGCTGGAATAGGGGCTGGTTTTCCATTTGCTGTTACCGATAAATTGTCAATTTTTACATCCATATTTAGCGGTATCATATTGTCTCCACCCAAAGCACCAGTTTTTGTGTCTGCGTCCACAGCAAATTGAAAATCGACTGTAACGGGTTGAGTTATGCCCTCTGCATTAAGTTTATCTATAATAGATTGATCGCCTTTTATTGTCGCATTGAGTTTCATACCCATTTTAATGGCCATTTTATACTCGTGATTGGGGAGGTATTTTATTTTATACACAACCCCATCCTGTGCCTTTAGTTGGACGAAGGCTAAGCACACTAGTGCCAGCAAACCGATTTTTTTCATTTTTTCTTTAATAAGGTTACTGCTTAAACGCATTCCATCCCTGTGCCTTCAATTCGTGCACGGCGCCACTTTTGGCAATAAGGTTTTTCCCTGCGGACGGCTCTGTAATATAGCCGATAAAACTAATATCAGCAAGGTTTTTTATTTTATCATAGTCGGATTGCTTTACTGTAAACAGCAGTTCATAATCCTCACCACCACTTAAAGCGCATACTGTTGGGTCCAAATTAAACTCCCTGGCCGTTTCATAAGTCATTGGGTCTATCGGTATTTTTTCCTCGTACAGGTTGCAGCCTTTATTGCTTTGGGTGCATATATGCAATATCTCCGAAGCCAAACCGTCGGAAATATCGATCATAGAGGTTGGTTTTACTTCAATATCCTTCAATAATTCTATAATATCCCGGCGGGCTTCCGGTTTCAATTGCCTTTCAACAATGTAATCTTTACCCTCCAGATCAGGTTGAATATTTGGGTTATCCAAATAAACCTGTTTTTCACGTTCCAATAATTGCAATCCGGTGTAAGCACCGCCTAAGTCACCTGATACACATATCAAATCACCTTCTTCCGCGGTATTTCGGTAAACAATATCTTTTTCATCGGCATATCCTATCGCTGTCACGCTAATAACCAACCCTTGCCTCGAAGAAGATGTATCACCACCTACCAGGTCAATTTTATATTTTTCACAAGCCAGGTAGATGCCTTCGTACAGCTCTTCAATAGCTTCTAAAGGAAACTTGCTTGATAATCCTAATGATACCGTTACCTGCGTAGCGATTCCATTCATGGCATAAATATCACTCAGGTTTACCTGGATAGCTTTATAACCCAAGTGTTTTAACGGGGTATAGGCCAGATCAAAGTGTATACCCTCTAAAAGCATATCAGTCGAAACCAACACTTTCTTTCCTCCAAAATCGAGCACTGCTGCATCATCACCTACGCCTTTTATCGTACTATTTTGCTTGAGTTCAATTTGTTTGGTGAGGTGTTTTATTAATCCAAACTCTCCAAGGGTTTCTATATTGGTTTTCTCGCTATTCTCAAACATACTATTAATGATTACACTGATTATTCTTATGATTACACCGATGAATCACACCATAATCGGTGTAATCAAAGGCCCAATCGGGCCGAAATAGAGAGCATTCTTTCAATCGGTTTTACCGCTCTTTTAATAATATCCTCCGGAACTGTTACTTCCGGCATTCCATTTTTTATACACAAATAAAGTTTTTCCAATGTGTTCCTTTTCATATGCGGGCAATCATTGCAGGCACAATTATTATTCGGCGGCGCTGGTATAAACACTTTATCCGGGTTATCCTTCTGCATCTGGTGGATAATACCCGATTCCGTCGCCACTATAAATTCCTTTTCGGGACTTTTAGTGGCATATTTCAATAAACCTGTTGTCGAACCAATATAATCGGCCATTTTCAATATAACCTCTTCGCATTCAGGATGTGCCAGTAATTTCGCATTTGGATAGCGCTCTTTCAGTTTCGTTATCTTTTCTCTCGAAAATATCTCATGAACCATACAGGCCCCATTCCATAATACCAAATCCCTTCCTGTTTTTTTGGCTACGTACGCACCAAGGTTTTTATCCGGTCCGAATATGATCTTCTGATCTTTCGGTAAACTTTCTACTATTTGCACCGCATTGCTCGAGGTACAAACTATATCGCTCAATGCTTTTAGTTCTGCCGTGCAATTCACATAAGTGATTACGAGGTGATCGGGGTAATTTTCTTTAAACTTCCTGAACAAGTGCGGCGGACAACTATCTGCTAATGAGCAACCTGCCTTTAAGTCGGGTAAAAGGACCTTTTTCTGCGGTGATAATATCTTAGCGGTTTCAGCCATAAAATGAACACCTGCAAAAACGATAATATCCGCATCTGTTTTGGCCGCTTGCTGCGATAAACCAAGGCTGTCGCCAATATAATCGGCAATATCCTGTATATCAGGTTCCTGGTAATAGTGGGCCAAAATAACCGCATTCTTCTCTTTTTTTAAGCGTTCTATTTCATCAAAAAGGTCAAGTGTGGGATCGATGTACTCGTCCACAAATCCTTTTACATTTAGTTCTTCGAAGGTATCCATTTCAACAATTCAATTAATAACAATTACTTTTAAATATAAAAAGAAGCTATTGTTATTAGGGTGTTAGTGATGTGTAAAAGTAGCTATACAAACTGTATGAAAGATTAGTTTTAACCTTTTATCAACAATTTATAGAAGTAATTTATATTATATTTATTTGATTTTAAGATTGATGTAATATCCAATATTTTATTTTAAAACTTATTTGTTAATATTTCCTTGCTCTTGTAAATGTTAGTTACCGGGATAATTAGTCTCAAAAGTAGCGCAAAGAATATTGGTATGACAAGCAAAAAACAGAGTTATCAACTTCTTGATATTTTGTTAGTTTTTTACTTACACAAAGTTAACATGTGTTGACCCTAATCTTAACACAAGTAGTACTTTTGCACAACATAATACATCTATATGACAAGAAATGCGGATTTCCTGGTGATAGGTTCGGGGATAGCCGGATTGAGTTTTGCACTAAAGGCTGCAAAGCATGGTAAGGTACTGATAGTTACCAAATCAAATGAAGATGAATCGAACACTAAGTATGCCCAGGGAGGTGTTGCAGTGGTTGTGGATAAAAAGGAAGATTCTTTTGAAAAACACATAGAGGATACGTTAATAGCCGGTGATGATCTTTGTGATAAGAAGGTTGTAGAAATTGTTGTTGAAGAAGGGCCGGAGCGGATTCGTGAGATTATAGATTACGGAACCAATTTTGACAAGACCAACGAGGGGCTTTTTGACCTGGCAAAAGAGGGTGGTCACTCGGAATTTAGGGTACTCCATTATAAAGATATTACGGGCTGGGAGATAGAGAGATCATTATTGGACCAGATACATCAGAACCCTAATATAACTGTATTAACACACTATTTCGCTGTTGATATTATCACGCAGCACCATTTGGGCACATTTGTAGACAAGTCGACTCAAGATATTACCTGTTATGGTGTTTATGTACTGAACACGCTGAATGGGCTCGTTGAAAAAATATTGTCCAAAGTAACTGTGATGGCTTCTGGTGGTGCGGGGCATATTTATTCCATCACCACAAATCCCACGATAGCAACCGGAGACGGTGTAGCGATGGTTTATAGGGCTAAGGGTAAGGTTAGGAACATGGAGTTTATACAGTTCCATCCAACAGCTTTGTATAATCCCGGCGAATATCCATCATTTCTTATTTCCGAAGCGGTGAGAGGATTTGGTGGTATACTCAAACGAACAAACGGGCAGGAGTTTATGCAGGAGTACGACGAGCGTAAATCGCTGGCCCCGCGCGATATTGTAGCCAGGGCAATTGACGCGGAGATAAAAAAGTCGGGTGAGGATTTTGTCTACCTGGATATCAGGCACCGGAAGAAAAAAGATATTTTAACGCACTTCCCTAATATATACGCCAAGTGTTTGGAGATAGGTATTGACATGACGAAAGATATGATACCTGTTGCCCCGGCCTGCCATTACATGTGCGGGGGTGTTATGGTCGATCATTCAGGCCGGTCATCTATTATGCGCCTGTATGCCTGTGGGGAGTGTTCGTCAACGGGTTTGCATGGCGCCAACAGGTTGGCGTCCAATTCGTTGCTTGAAGCTTTGGTGTTTGCACACCGAATTTATAAGGATGCTATAGAACAGTTTAATAAAAATGTTATTCCAGAGAATATTCCCGACTGGGATGAACATGGCGTAACACTATCAAACGAAGATATTTTAGTGACCCACAACGTGCGTGAAATGCAAAAGCTGATGAGTGACTACGTAGGTATAGTCAGGTCTGATTTCAGGCTTGACAGGGCTATGCGACGGTTGCATTTATTATATGAAGAAACAGAGGATTTTTACAAGAAGACCAAGATATCAGTAAAATTATGCGAGTTGCGAAATCTTATCCAGGTATCGTATATTGTCGTAAAATCAGCGATGCTTCGGAAGGAAAGCAGGGGATTACACTATACAACCGACTACCCGGTCCATGCCGAAAAGGTGCATGATACGGTGTTTTGATTAAATATGGGACTATTTACTTTTTTTAAGAAGAAGACAGAACAGGAAGTAGTAGTAATACCAAACAATAGTATAAAGGCACTTGCCGATGGGGTATTGTTTGAGAATGAAGATATTTTCCTGAAGTGGGGCTCGGATATTGAGAAAGATAAGTGTTATGCTAAAAAGGAGTATCGCGCTGACCGTACTATTTATCACTGGGGCGAGAAGGCAGTCTTACAGGGCCTTAAGCTCCCCTTAAAAACGATTTGCTGGAATCATAAGCAACACGGTGATGCTAAATCGTTTGAGTCGATCGAGTTTTTGGCGGAAGGTGCTGGTGCCGAAGCCAATTTTCAGGGAATAAATAAGCACCTTGAAAGTATTTTGGGGGAACCAAATGCACATGAGGACCTGCAGGCGGGTGATATATCTTTGGAATGGAAGGTTAAAGCGGTTAAGGTTGCCTTAAAGTTTTACAATAAGGAACAGCCTAAAGTGCACTTTGAAGTGGGTTGGTGGGTATAAAGGTTATTTAATATGAAAGCGAAATCTGTATATATCAATTGGATTCTTTTTATTGTTTTTCTTTTATTGACAGGATTGTTCATCACCTGGCAAGTCAGTAATGATATCAGGATGGTCAGCGAATCAATAGCAATGGTATTTCTTTGCATAAGTTTGCCTGCCAGAATATACAAACTAAAGATAGCTCAATATGCGCTATTTTTTCTTTTGATCATATTGTTATTCAACGTGTTTGATTTTTCTTATACTGTTGTCGAAGGTAACGTTTCGACGACGTATCATTCCAGTCGATTTAATGGAATCATTAATCCAATCGTATTTATTATTTTAATAGTTTATATTATAGTCAATATAGATGCCTTAGTAGCTTTTTATCAATTACTTACCAAAGGGTCTGAAAAGGACCAGGAAGAAGATAAGATCAAGAAAATAGATTTTTATTATAAAAAGTTCAGTAATTGCTCAGATACAGAACTAACTGGTGTTTTTAAAATGTACAATGATTACCCCGATGAAGCACAAATTGCGCTGAAGCGGATAAAATCGGAAAAAGGAATTGGGTAAGAGCGGAAAACGGGATTCGAACCCGCGGCCTTCAGTTTGGGAAACTGATGCTCTACCGACTGAGCTATTTCCGCTAATTATGTTGTCAAATTTAGTATAAAATTGATATGTCAGTTATTGGTTGAGTTTATTTTTATATTTTCAGTTGTTCCCCGAAGTACAATGCCTCCTTTTTCTAATCGTTTTATAGGATAGACGGTACGTATACTTACATATTTCATTCCCGTATTTTTCTCTTCTTGGATGGTAACATATTTTATGAGTTTTGGTTCGAGATAGACATTCTGAGGTCTATAGGCAATCGCACTATCTATGAAAAGTGGTATACTTTTATCGTGAATATTGAATTTAGAATAAAGCTGATCAATATTTAATAATTGAACAGCGTTTTTCAGCCCAATATAAATAACGCCATTTTTCGCTCTTTCACCATATATTTTTATAGTATCCTGATTTTTGAACACGTTTATCGAATTAATGTCATTGGGGTCGATTCCTATCATACTTGAAATTTGTAATTCAGAATTTGGATTGCTTTTTATTATAAAAAGTGGCAGATCTTTATATTTGGAAGTATCTTTATCAAGGTCATGACCGACTTGACCGTAGCAAGTCATTATCGTTGCCAGGATAGCTATAATGGATAGTATCGATTGTTTTAAATACATCGTGCGGGACTTGTAAGGTTTTTATAAAATTAAGTAGAAAAAATTGAAATGCCGCTAATACTGCCTGTAAAAGATAAAACCCCCACCTGGGGAAGTGATTGTTTTATCGCCGAAAATGCAACTATTGTTGGCGATGTGGTTATGGGCGATAATTGCTCGGTGTGGTTTAATGCCGTAATACGCGGCGATGTGCATTATATCCGCATAGGCAACAACACGAATATACAGGACGGCGCGGTGATTCATTGTACTTATTTAAAGGCGGCTACAGAGATAGGCAATAATGTATCTATCGGCCATAATGCCCTCGTACATGGTTGTATGCTTAAAGATCACGTACTGGTAGGCATGGGCGCTATTGTAATGGATCACGCAGTAGTGGAAGAATTCGTTATTATAGGAGCCGGGTCTGTGGTACTGGAGTATACAATTTGTGAGTCGGGCTATTTATACGCCGGAACTCCTGCAAAAAAGATAAAGCCACTAAGCGAGGAGCAAAAAGACATGCTGCGCCAATTGCCGCACAATTATATTATGTATTCAGGCTGGTTTAAGGAACAATAACTTCTTTAGGGATATCAATCGTTTCTTCGGCGTCCCAATTTGAGCGGAGCGTGATATCCTTACTGTATATCCATATATTTTCCGGGTATTCCTTTCGCTTCACGTTTCCGCTGTCCCATTTGCCATTTTTGTTGCTATCGTAAACCACCCGTACGTTGTATTTTCCTACAGGGTAGTCTTTATAAAGAAGGCTGCTGTTTTTAGTTACCGGGTCGGTGTGAACTACTTTTTTCTGATCATTGAGCAGTTCAACGACATAGGCTTTTGATGTATCGGGTAAGGTAATTTTTAGACTAAGCTGGCCATAGTTATCCGGTTTATCGGCCTGGAATATCTTGGGAAGCTTTTTAACTTTATCGCCATATATATCCGTTATCGAGCCTTCGTTAAATACTAATTGATACCGGGTGTTTTGTTTCCAGGGATATTTAAGAATAAGCCTCTTGAAGTTCGATGTATCCTTGGCCAGTGTGTAATTGGAGACGTTGGCCGAATCCTCATTTAGGGTAATCAGCGATTGGTCAAAACTTTCAATGGGCAAGTTGGAGGTTATAATAAGGTTGCTGGTGGGTTTTAGTTTATTATCAAAGCTCGTATTGTATTGCAGTTTAATGGCTCGGTCATATGTCTCCTTACGGCCTTTACGTATTACTGTGGTATCCAGCGGCTTATTGTTCTGATAGAACACAACCTTTATGGAGTCAAAATCTAAATTGCGGATATAAATATTAGCCGTGTCCCTTGTTTTGCTAAACTCAACCATCTTTTGTTGGTCGAGATCCGCGGGCGAAAGTATTCTTACCGATGGATGGTCAAGGCCTTTGGAAAAAGTAAAAAACATTTTCCCGTCAAGGTCAAAGCGGTGATCTACCTGGCGCAGCTTTTCGGGCTCCTGTTTAAACAAGCTCAAATGTACGTTGGAGGTATCTTTTGTTAGATGGATCGGTTTCTTCAGGAAGGCGATCAGCTCGTCATCTTTGTCATATATTTTATTGGGACTGGTTTCTTTGAGGGCGTAAATATGATAATCGCCTGTGTGCAGGTTGTTGAGGCTAAAGTTCCCGGCGGAATCGGTTGTAGCATAGATAGTGGGTTTCTTTTTTCCGAATATGCTTGTATCCTGTTTAGGTGTAAGAAGCATCACCGTTACATCTTTTTCTTTTTCACCGGTTAGCGAGTTTTGCACGGATCCTGCGATGCTTAACGAATCGATATGTGGCCCGGTAGAAAAAACGTAAGTGAAATTGTTAAGCACGTTTCCTTCGTTTACATCCGCGATGGCCTTGCCGAAATTTATAACATAAGTTGTGTTCTTTTGAAGGCTGTCTTTAAAATCTATAACGATTGATTTTTTGCTGACCTTGTAAGTCGGGACCTTTTCCTGGGCCGGGCTTATGGTAATTTCCTGGAAAGGATTTTTCAAATTAAAGTATTCATCAAAATCCAGGCGAATTTGTTTTGCCGAAAAATTGCGGGTCATGTTTGGTGGCGTGGCCTTCACCATTTTTGGAGGAGTGCGGTCCCTGGGACCGCCTTGGGGTTTTTGCATGCTCGCGCACCCAAAAATGAATGTTACGACCGCCAAAAACACTAAAATTTTGAAAGAAAAGCCAGCTTTTTTATTTAACCCCATTTTTAGCCTCTATAATTGATTTTTGTTTTTTGATGAAGATTATTATTCGGATTTAAAAATAATTGATTTAAAACGAGATTTTAAAAAGTGGTACTAAATTTCATTAATAACCTGATAATCAAATATTTATAAAACTATCTTGACATATGGACCATCAAGACCGAGATATCTGAAGGCGATACGCCCGATATCCTGGACGCCTGGCCCAAAGTACGTGGTTTTATCTTCATCAACTTTTCACGGGCTTCTTTTGACAGAGAGACTAACGACTGGTAATTAAATTCGGCGTTGATCTCTTTGTCCTCCATTTTCCGCATCTTGTCTACGATCTCTAATTCCTTTTCAAAATAACTCTCATATTTGATTTTTATTTCAGCCTGCTCGATAGTTTCTTTATCGTAGCTGTCCAAAAATTCATCAAGCGCAATGTTAGCTTTTCGAAGATCATAAAGTGAAACCTGCGGCCGGCTAACCAGGTTAAATATTTTTGTTTTTTGTGATACGGCTGCGGTTCCCAATTCTTCCAGTAATGAATTAATACCGCCGGCTTCGAGGGAGGCGTTCCTGGAGTAGGTTACGATATCGTCGGAGTCTTTTACTTTTTGATTCACTTTATCCATTCGCTCATCGCTTATCAAACCAAGTTCGTACCCGATTGGGGTGAGCCGGATATCGGCATTATCTTGGCGAAGCAATAAACGATGCTCGGCGCGGGAGGTAAACATGCGGTAAGGCTCTTCCGTGCCTTTGGTCACCAGGTCGTCTATCAATACACCGATATACGACTCCGACCTTTTCATGATCAGCTCGTGTTTATCTTTTAGTTTTTGATGCGCATTGATACCTGCAATAAACCCTTGTGAAGCCGCTTCCTCATATCCTGTGGTTCCGTTTATTTGCCCGGCGAAGTAAAGGTTGCTCACCAGCTTGGTTTCCAAGGTTAGCCCGAGTTGGGTAGGCGGGAAGTAGTCGTATTCAATTGCATATCCCGGGCGGAACATTTTTGCTTTTTCAAAACCTGGTATTTGTATAAGCGCACGGTACTGAACGTCCTCAGGTAACGAGGTCGAAAAACCATTGACATATATTTCTACAGTGTTCCAACCCTCTGGCTCTACAAATATCTGGTGGCGCTCGCGTTCGGCAAAACGATTGATCTTATCCTCTATAGAAGGACAATACCTTGGGCCAAGGCCTTTAATCCGGCCGGTGAACATCGGAGACTTTTCAAACCCTTCCTTTAGTGTTTCGTGTACTTTGTTATTGGTATAGGTGATCCAGCAGCATCTTTGATCTGTTGAACGTTCTACGTCGGTAAAAGAAAACCTGCCTGGATTTTCATCACCCCATTGTTCTTCCATCACAGAATAATTCAATGAACGGCCATCTACCCGGGGCGGGGTACCGGTTTTCATGCGGCCGGCTTCAAAACCCAATTCGACCAATTGCTCTGTGAGGCCAGTTGCCGAACGTTCAGCCGCACGGCCGCCACCAAATTTTTTCTCGCCGATATGAATAAGACCATTTAGGAACGTGCCATTCGTAAGCACTACAGCATCACATTCTATTTCGATGCCCAAAGAGGTGCGCACGCCTTTTATGGTATTGTTTGTTACTAATAATGAGGAAACGGTGTCCTGCCAGAAATCAACACTAGGTGTTCTTTCCAAAGCCAGTCGCCATTCTTCGGCAAAGCGCGCCCTGTCATTTTGAGCCCGAGGACTCCACATCGCGGGTCCCTTTGAAAGGTTTAGCATCCGGAATTGTATAGTCGTCTTATCTGCAATGATTCCGGAGTAACCGCCCATTGCATCAATCTCCCGCACAATCTGCCCTTTTGCAACGCCGCCCATAGCCGGGTTACAGCTCATCTGCGCTATGGTACCCATGTTCATGGTAATCAGCAACACAGACGAACCGAGGTTTGCAGCAGCAGCAGCGGCCTCGCAACCGGCGTGACCCGCACCAACAACTATTACATCATATTTCTTAAACATTTCTCCTCCATGTTCCACGTGGAACGTACAAAGTTAAATCAATCTCCGGATGTTCCACGTGGAACTTTAAATAATGATACAAGTGCAACAAACGCCCAAATACCTTCCAATATCACAAATGGATAAAATTTAACCATATAAGATGCATAGCAACATATTCCGGCGCCTATAAAATTCATCAAAATATAAGCTCGGCTTTCGGGCGATAATTTTTTATTGAGGTTAAGAAAGAAAGCGATCAATAAAATGATAACGCCGATAGAAGCAATGATATCTGATGTTTTCATTTTACAACCCGCTAAGTTCAGTCAATTCCATCCACCGCAGGCTTTTTTCATCTAACTCGTTGGTCAATGATTGTATTTGCCTTGCTAATTCGCTCAATTGAGCATGATCAGATAAACCAGAATTCAATTGCTCTGTCAGCGCCTTTATTTTGTTTTCTACACCCGGAATCTCTTTATCCAGCGTACTTAACTCCTGCTGCTCCTTGAAGGCTAATTTGCTTTTCTTAGGCTGTGGCTTGGGCTCTATCTTAGCAGCGGCCTGATTCGTTTTAGCCTGCTGCTTTTCAATCTCCAGCTCGTAACGGTATGATGAATAATTTCCATTAAACAGCCTTACAGCACCGTTTCCCTCCATAATGAAAAGCTGATCGGTTAGCTTATCCAATAAATAGCGGTCGTGGGATACCAGCATCAGGACACCGGGATAGTTGGTTAGAAACTCTTCCAGTACGTTCAGGGTGTCAATATCCAGGTCGTTGGTGGGTTCATCCAGTATCAGGAAGTTTGGGTTTTTCATCAATATCTGTAGCAACTGCAGGCGCTTCTTCTCGCCGCCGCTTAAATTTGATATAAAACCGTATTGCTTTTTAGGCGGGAATAAAAACAGTGTTAAGAGGGCAGAAGCCGATATTTGCTTCCCATCTGCCATCGTGATAAACTCCGCTACATCGGTAACTACCTCAATTACGCGGTCATCCTCTTTAAAGGTCATGCCCGATTGATGGAAATAACCTAAAACAGTCGTTTCCCCTTTTACTACCTCGCCCTTATCTGGGTTTATAGTGCCAGTGATCAAATTCAACAAGGTTGATTTACCACTGCCATTTTTGCCGGCAAGACCTATACGATCGCCCTTTTTGAATACATAACTGAAATCACCAACGTATGTATTGCCATTGAAGCCTTTTTGCAAATGATGCAGCTCCATTATTTTATTTCCCTGGCGCGAGGTTTTAACACTCAATTCAACCTTTCCGTTTGGCCCGGCATTTTTTGTCTTCTCTTCAAGCTCATAAAAAGCATTGATACGACCCTTTGACTTGGTGCCACGCGCCTGGGGCTGCCTGCGCATCCATTCCAGTTCCTTCTTTAAAAGATTTGAGTTTTTCTGAAATTGTAACTCCAATGTGCTTTCGCGCTCCGCTTTCTTTTCTAAATAATAACCATAGTTGCCATGATAGGGGAATACTTTACCATTATCAATTTCCATTATCTCGTTACACACATTATCCAGGAAATATCTGTCGTGCGTAACCATTAATAAGGTTTTGTTGCCCTCGGTCATCAATTTTTCCAGCCACTCGATCGTATCAATGTCCAAATGGTTAGTTGGCTCGTCCAATAGATAAACATCAGGTTCTTCAATAAGCAGTTTTGCCAGCGCAAGGCGCTTCTTTTGACCTCCCGATAAGGTGTCAATGCTTTGATTCAAGTGATGAATATCCAAACGGCCAAGGATGGTCTTTATCTTATATTCATATTCCCAGGCATCGGAATTGCTGATCTCCTCGGTTACTTTATCGATAGCTTTTGCGTTATCTGGCTCATTTTCAAGCAATTCCTCATATTTGCGGATTAGTTGTTGTTGCTTGTTATCCGAATGAAAGATATAATCGCTGATTGTATAGGCCTTCTCAAAGGATGGGTCCTGTTCCAGGTATCCCAATCTTAAATCGCGGGCCTGGACTATTTTTCCTTCTGTCGGCAGAAACTTGCCGGCCAATAATTTTAAAAATGTTGATTTGCCCGCACCGTTGATACCTACCAAAGCCACACGCTGGCCGCGGTTGATACCAATCGTCATATTTTTAAACAGCCAGTGGTCATGAAATGAATGGCCGAGGCTTTCGGCAGATAGATAAGTACTCACGCTAATAATTTTATTTTATCCGAAGGATGCACAAATATACCTTCTTCGGTTTTTAATGATTGATTAAACATGGCTTTTGCCACGGTTTCGGCAGGTATGCTGCGGTATTTTTTGAGTCTGCCGATCAAAAGCGGGTCAATAAACTTCATTAAGCTACTTCCAAAACGCTCAACTGGTCTATTCTCTGTTCTGTCCCCGGTTAAAAATGATGGCTGGTATATATTCAGGCTTTTTAATCCTACTTTTTGGATATCGTTTTCAGTTTCGCCTTTAATTTTTAAATAGAAACCAGAAGATTTCGCATTAGCTCCCAGGGATGACACGAGGTGATATTGGTTTACGCCGTTTTGTTTAGCTAATTGCGCCAGTTGAAGCGGGTAGTCATGGTCAATTTTACGGTAGTCATTCAAATCGGGTGTCTTCTTTTTTGTCGTACCTAAACAGCAAAAAATAGCATGGCCGGTTATGGCAGCAGCATGTCTTTCCAACTCATTGAAATCGATCACGAGTTGAACCAATTTCTTGTGCTGAATTGGCAACTCTTTTCTCACTAAAATTAAAACCTCATCATAAAAAGGTTCTTGCAGCAGTATCTCCAGCAATTTACTGCCAATTAGTCCGCTCGCGCCGGCAATTATTGCTTTATTTGACATGAATACCTTAATTTTAGGCAAAAATACGAATTCTAAATTTATGGAATAAGAATTGTGTGTTTAAACATGTAAATTACTCAAGAACATAAGGAGTTCTCAAAAAAACATGAAAAAAGTATTTCACCCTGCCAATGAGCGGGGTCACAATGACATCGGTTGGTTAAAAGCCAATTTCTCATTCAGCTTTGGGCCATATTATAACCCGGAAAAAGTGCATTTCGGCGCATTGCGTGTATTAAACGACGATATTATTGCCGGCGGTACAGGGTTTGGTACCCACCCGCACGATAATATGGAGATCATCACCATCCCGATATCCGGAGCCTTAGAGCACAGGGATAACACAGGTGGCAATGGTGTGATCTCGGCAGGCGAAGTGCAGGTAATGTCGGCTGGTACGGGCCTCCAGCATTCAGAATACAACCATTCCAAAACTGAAGCTGCCAATACTTTGCAGATATGGCTTTTCCCGAAGGAAATGAATATAGAGCCACGCTATGATCAGAAAAGCTTTAAAGATGAGTTGAAGCAAAACCAGCTGACCGTTTTAGTTTCGCCGGATAAGAATGGCGATGCATTGTGGATCAACCAGGATGCTATTTTTTCGATGGGCGACTTTGATGCCGGCCAAAGCCTGAAGTATGATATCAAGATAGCCGGAAATGGTGCTTATATCTTCCTTATCGAAGGCAGCGCAGATATAGAAGGTACGCTGTTAAACAAAAGGGATGCTATTGGTGTTTATGATACAAGTTCATTCACCATTGAAACCAAATCGCAATCGCGCGTATTAATCATGGAAGTTCCGATGAGATAAACAGCCATTCCGCGGGGTTAAATGTTTTTGAACTGACAAACAATTTGATTTTGAATTGTTTATAACAGGCAAAACAGATACAACCTATGGCAGAACAGGCAATACCGGGATGGAAAAAGTGGCTTGAAGGAAGCGGCGACCAGGTGATATTCTTGAAAGGATTTTTCAGGAATATGTTCCGCGGAGGCTTTGAATGGTCCGAATTGGTTCGTCAGTGTTACGAGATAGGTTATAAATCTTTCATGCTCGTTGGTACAACGGCATTTATAATGGGGTTGGTTTTAGCGTTACAGCTGAGGCCAACCCTTATTAATTTTGGGGCGTTAAGCATGCTCCCAAAAACCCTGGCAGTATCTATTGTCCGCGAAATAGGCCCCATAATTACCGCTATCATTTGTGCCGGGAAAGTTGGGTCGGGAATAGGCGCCGAGTTGGGTAGCATGAAGGTGACCGAGCAGATAGACGCAATGGAGGTCTCCGGCGCTAACCCCGTTCAATACCTCGTGGTTACGCGTATACTGGCCACAACCTTTATGTTGCCTGTTTTAACGCTCTTAGGCGATGTTTTAGGCCTTATAGGGGGTTTCCTTGCCATTAATATTACCAGCAATGTAAGCGCCCTGCTTTACTTTAATAAGTGTATTGCATCCCTTGACTTTACCGACTTTCTGCCGGCGTTCATTAAAAGTATATTTTTTGGGTTTATCATCGGTTTCGTAGGTTGCTATAAAGGTTATAACTCAAATCGTGGGACGGAAAGTGTAGGACTGGCCGCGAATTCGGCTGTTGTAACGGCATCGCTTTGGATCTTTGTTGTTGATGCTATTGTCGTTCAGTTAAGCAGCATACTTTTTTATAAATAACATGGGAGAGAAGGACAAAAATACCGAACAGGAAAGGAAGCTATCCGACTCAAAAGATGAGATCATTATCCATATAAAGGGTCTCAAAAAATCGTTTGGCTTAAACGATGTGTTAAAGAATATAAACCTTGATGTAAAAAAAGGTGAAAACCTGGTGATACTCGGCAAATCGGGCACTGGTAAGTCTGTTACGATTCAATGTATTGTGGGTATGCTTACGCCTGACGAGGGTGAATTGAGTGTTTTTGGCGAGGAGGTTGCCGATCTTAAAGAAAGACAGCTGAAGGAATTACGTATGAAAATAGGTTTCCTGTTCCAGGGAGGAGCCTTGTACGACTCCATGACGGTAAGAGAAAACCTTGAATTTCCATTAACAAGGGTATTAAAATTAAAGGACCAAAACGAGATAGACCAACGGGTTGAGGAAGTGCTTGATGGCGTGGGGCTGTTAGATGCTATTGACAAGATGCCGTCCGACTTGTCGGGTGGCATGCGCAAAAGAGTTGGCCTGGCGCGTACATTGATCATAAAGCCAGAGATAATGCTTTACGATGAACCTACAACCGGTTTGGACCCGATCACGTCAAGAGAGATCAGCGAACTTATACTCCGCATGCAAAAGAAGTATAAAACAACATCAATAATTATTACGCACGATATGGAATGTGCAAGCATTACTGCCGATCGAGTAGTTGTAATGAAAGACGGGGAATATATAGCAGAGGGCGCATTTGAGGCGCTAAAAAAGTCGAAAGACGAATTTGTTAGATCATTTTTTAACTAAATAATATGAAAACCACTTCGGGACAAAAAATAAAGATCGGTGTATTTGTAATTGCAGGTTTAACCGTATTGGTGCTCGCCATTTTTTTTATAGGAAATAAAAAGAGCCTCTTTAGCACTACTTTTAATGTACACGGCCTGTTTAAAAATGTAAACGGACTGCAAGTGGGTAATAATGCGCGCTTTGCTGGTATTAACGTGGGCGTAGTTGAACAAATAGAGATCATTAATGACACAACGGTAAATGTGGTATTAACCCTTAATGAGAGTGTAAAGAAGTTTATTAAAAAAGATGCCAAATTAAGTATCGGCAGCGATGGCCTGATGGGTGATAAACTGGTCGTAATATTACCTGGCGGCGCTGAAACCACTGAAATGGTTAAAAATGGGGATCAACTAGCCGGCGTTAACCCATTTGATGTAGATAAGATCATCAATAAGTTTACTAAAATAGCCGATAATGCAGGCGATCTGGTACAGGGCCTATCAACCCTGGTGACTAAAGTGAACAGCGGAAAAGGCAGCATAGGCAGGTTGCTGAACAATGATAAAATGGCCCGCGACCTTGAGGGCACAGTAACCCAGGCTAAAACCACCATGGCCAATGTGCACGCCACTACCACCACTTTAAACACGGACTTAAAAGCAGCCCAAAGCAATTTTTTGTTAAAGGGTTTTTTTAAGGACAAGAAAAAGAAGATTGAAAAAGCAAGGCAGGACTCTATCAAGAAAGTACAAAAAGACTCCACTAAAGCTGCCAAAAAAATGAAACAGGATACCGCTAAAAAGAACTAATAAAAAAAAGCCTCCGAAATTTCGGAGGCTTTTTTTTATTGATAACCTTGTCCCGGTGTTAAAGATACTTGGTCAATTCAGGCGAAAGCGGGGTAGTTTGCGAACGGAAGCGGTGTATTAGATTGCCGTTTTCATCAATCAGGAACTTTTCAAAATTCCATTTTATCTCACCAGTAAAATCTGGGTTTGCAGCCGATGTCAGGTATTTGAATAACGGGTCGATATCATCGCCTTTAACGCTAACTTTTTGGCTTAACGGGAAAGTTACGCCAAAGTTCTTTTGGCAAAATGATTTGATCTCTGTGGCGTTGCCTGGTTCCTGCTGGCCAAAATTATTTGCCGGGAAGCCAACTACTACAACTTTGTCTTTATACAGATCTGCCAGTTTTTGCAGCTCCGCATACTGTGGGGTAAAGCCACATTTTGATGCCGTGTTTACGACCAATACTTTTTTGCCCTTGTATTTGGCTAATGAAAAGGCTTGCCCGTCAATGTCTTTCAATTTAAAATCATAGATTGAAGTTGGAGTAACAAATAATAATGTGAATACGAATGCTAATATTTTCATGTATTTAAAAATTTGGTTTCAGTATGATAAGCGTAAAATTAAAGCTAATAATTGGCTTTTAACATCCGGCTTATGTAAAATTTCTATGCGAATTCCTAAAAAATCGGCGATCTAAGCCAGTTTCAAAATCGCACGCCCGATGTATCAGAAACGAACAGTGAAACGGAGTTTAATCAAAGTAACTAATTCATTGTCAACATAATAGCATACTGGCAACATTATTGAAAGAGTTTTTAAGCCCTTTTCTTATTCTGCGATTATGCTGAGGCAACAGTCGGAGATTTTCTGAAGAGGAAGGCATTTGAAATAATAAATTTCGAAATGTTGGCCACAAACCAAATTCACTAACAAACGATAAAATTAAAACGGATGTATAAGAACTTTTTAAAAATTGTATTTCGCAATTTGTGGAGATACAAAAGCTACGCTACAATAAATATAATAGGTATGGGCGTGGGCATTGCCGCTATGGTATGGGGGTATCAGACTTACCGGTACTCCTTCAGTTTTGATAATTTTCATAAAGACCAGGACAATGTTTACCGTGCGCTCACCTATAAGAAAGGTGCTGACGGATTGAAAGGTGTTTTCCCGGCTGCGGCGGTGCAAACAGCAAAAAAAGATTTTGCCGGAATAAAAGAAGCTGTGCGTTTTGACAGCCGCGGCATGAACGTAAGTCATGGGACAAGGGATATTTTTTTGGAACAGGTACATTTTACTGATCCCGCATTTTTTAAACTATTTAATTTTCCGGTGGTTGCAGGAGACAATAATATCAGCGACCGCAGCGCCGTATTAATTACTGAAGCTGTTGCGAAAAAATATTTCGGTGACCAAAACCCTATAGGCAAAGTGCTGACGTTTTATGCTGGCGAACCCTACGCAAAACCACTTACAGTAAGAGGGGTACTGAAAAATGTACCTGTTAATTCAACATTACGGTTCAGCATTATAACTGATTTTGATAACCAGCTAGCCGGGGACGGAAAGAAGATTTTAGGGGATGACTGGCACCAGTTTCTCGATGCGGCATATTTTTATATCCCCGATCCTTCAAATGTACCCCGTTTGGAAAAGGAACTTGCAAAATACATACCGCTGCAAAACAAAGCAAGAGTGGATTCGAAGGTATCTGCATTTAAATTGGTCACGCTCCGGCAAAATGCATCCTGGAACGATGTCGTGGGCGATAACAGCCTATACAGACGGCCGGATGACGCTGCCACGTATGGCGGGTTGGCGTTGGCGATCCTGATCTTTTTTTCCGCCTGTCTTAATTTTTCAAATACTACCGTTGCCCGGGCAAACAGGCGGTTAAAGGAAATTGGCATGCGTAAAGTGATGGGCAGCACGCATATGCAACTAATGTGGCAGCTGCTCATCGAATGTTCCATCATTGTACTTGCATCAATTTTTCTTTCTATTTTCTTCAATTCGTGGTGGTTGCCCACGTTCAACCGAATGTTTGACGGAATAGATGTCAAGGCAAATTATTTGCACGATGGCACCCTGCTGCTGTTTATTGCAGGCATGCTCATTGGCGCCACGCTGCTTGCCGGGGCCTACCCTGCTTTTTATTTAAGCAGGTTTAACGCAACATCTATTTTCAGGGGCACTGTAAAATTTGGCGGCTCCAACCTGTTTTCGCGGTTGATGCTTGGCTTGCAATTAACTATCGCCATCATAACAGTTATTGCGGGTATTGCATTTGCGCGCAATGGTGATTTTCAGCGTAACTATGATTATGGATACAGCATCGAAAATACAATGGGTGTGTTACTGAATGACACAACTACCTATGCCGCCCTAAAAAATGAGTTAGCTACTATACCGAAAATAACCGCATTGGCCGGAACCCGCCAGCATATGGGTTTTAGCAGGCTGAATGCGGTAGCCGAAACAGAAGGAGTAAAAAAAGAGATCAGGCTTTTTGAAGTAGGAAGAGAATATCCTTCGACCATGCATTTGAAAATTGCTGCCGGGAGGAGCTTTAATGCAAACATGGAGTCGGATTATACAAATGCCTTGCTGATAACGGAAAAAATGGCCGCGGTGTATGGATGGAACAAATCGCAGGCTTTGGGTAAGCGCATACATATTGACAGTGCCAATTACTCGGTAGTCGGCGTATTAAATGATTTTCAATCGGAAACCTTGTTCGAGCCATTACAACCTACGGCGGTAAAGTTGTGTAAGGAAAGGAGATGCCAATTTCTCATCGTACAGGCAAAACCACAAGACTTGACCAGCGTTTATTCACAGGTGAAAGCTGCCTGGAAACGATTATACCCGTTGAAGCCTTTTAACGGGTTTTACCAGAACCAGGTTAAGGCAGAGGCATACCAGACAACTAATAACATTGCCTCCATATTTTTTTGGTTTGCTATACTGAGTGTTTTACTCACAGCTACAGGGCTCTTTGCACTTGTTTCATTAACCGCATTAAAGAAGATGAAAGAAATAGCTGTAAGAAAGGTTGTGGGGGCCAAGCCTGTTCATATCCTGGTATTGATTAACAAGGGTTATTTCTGGATATTCATGATATCATCCGTAGTGGGTTGTTACGGTGGCTGGAGCTTATCAAAACTATTGCTTGATTCAATTTTTAAAGTAAATGCCGGGGTCGAGGTAAATTCCCTTATCGGGTCGGTGATCGTGCTGTTTGTTATCGTAGCAATTACCTCGGGTATCAAAGTTTGGCAAGCGGTAAGGATAAACCCGGTAAAGTTGTTGAGTGCGGAGTAGCAATACGCTTATTTGGAAAACATTGTAGTCATCGCGCTTAAATAATGATCTTCTTTGGAGGTCATTATTTTTTTGGAGCCTGCCGTTTTGTCGGTATAACCCAGCAGGTGGAGAGCGCCGTGGATAATTACACGATGCAGTTCATTAAGTTCGCCGGAACTGAATTTTTTGGCGTTTTCGCGAATGCGCTCAATAGAAATAAAAATATCACCTGTAATGACTTTGTCATTTTCGGAATTGTCGAAGGTGATAATGTCGGTATATGTGTCGTGATCCAGGTATTGCTGGTTTATACCGAGCAAATACTCATCTGAGCAGAAGATATAATTTAGCTCCTGTAGTTTGTGTCCCTCGGCTTCAATAGTGGCCCTAACCCAGGTTTTTACTTTGGTTTTATCTTTTAATTTGAAACGGATGTCTTCTTCAAAAAAATTGATTGAGGGCATTATATCTTAAAATGAAGTTCAACTTCATTTCCTCTAGAATTGAATACGCATTGGTCAGCAAGCTGTTTTACAATAAAAACGCCCCTGCCGGTTAAGTTTTCGATGTTTTCAGCCGCCGTAGGATCGGGTAAATGATCATAATCAAAGCCGGGCCCTTCGTCGGTAACCGTCCAGATAACGCGCTTGGGTTCAACTTCCGCATTAACTATCACTTTTTTACTTTCATCAAGTTTATTGCCGTGGACAATAGCATTTATAGCAATTTCGTTAAGACAAGTCATCATATTGGCGAATGTATCTTCGCTGATATTGTGCTTGTCAGCAATTTTTTCTATCAGGGCCTCCAGCAAAGTTATGCTTTCCGGTTTCGAGGGAAGCTGTAAAGTATAAAGCTCGCTGGTCTGTACATTCGCTTCTGTCATACTATTTGGCATTAAGTTGATCAAAGTAAGATTTTATTTTTTGTTTATAATACAAATTAAGTGCCGGAGATACTGTCTTAATCTGTTCGGTCTGTTTTTCATTTAGTTTCTGATAATTCTGCAACGCTTTTATGTATCCCGGAGGCAGATCTTTTCCGGCATTGCTTTCGCGCTGCTGATCCTGTTCCTGCTGTTTTTCCGCTTTTTCTGCTTCTAATAGCCGGGTTTGGATTTGTTGCTGCCTCTTCAGCAAATCATCAGTTATTCTCCTGTTTACGATATCGTTTTCAGTTTGTTCCATTTCTTTTGAAATTTTGTCCAAATTGCCCAAACGCCCGGTACCGTCTTTATTGTCTTGTTCGTTAATTTTTTGCAGCGCTTCCCTAATCATTTGCTGCTCCCGTGCCATCTGTGCCAACTGCTGACTCATGGCCCCATGCTGGCTCTGCGACATATTTCCCTGCTTTTGCATTTGATTTCGCATCTTTTGCATATTCCTGTTCAGCTGCTGCTGCATCTGGTTCAGTTGTGATAGCGATGGTTGTTTCTTCCCGCTCCCGCCCTTTCCATTCTTCATCGATTTCTGCAGGGCGTCCAGCGCTTCACTTAACATCAGAGCCAGGTTGTTCATCGATGTCATGGCATACTGCTGGTTCCGGTTAGCTTCCGGGGTCCGGCGATCGCCTAAATTGTCCAATGACTGGTTAATATGGCTATTAATGCTTGCTATCTCCTGGTTAACAGTTGATTGTATTTGCGGCACCCGCCGGCTTAGTGTATATAAACTGTCCTCCGCTGTTTTTAAATTATCTTTTATGTCTTTTTGTTTTTGTGCTAATATAATATAATTCGGGTCAGATGGGGAAGTATTTTTTAATGTTTCCATCACTTTTTCCTGGTCGAAGGAGCTGTTCACCAAATTTTTCAATAATTCGCGCAATTGCTGCGCATCAACACTGTTTTGTTCATTCTCCTGCTCTTCGTTTTTTTGCTGCAATTTACTGGCTAATTGCTGCATTTGTTTAGCTGCTTGCTGCTGCGATTGAGATGCTTTTTTGTTTTCGTTCTTTTGCAAACTTTCGGAACTTTTGCTCATCTGTTGATCTATATTCTGCTCTTCAGCTTTAGGGTTTTCAAAGTTATTTTTTTGTTCGGAAGCTTCATCCTGTTTTTGCAGATCATCGAGCGATTTTTTTACGTTCTGGAAATCCTGTTGCAGTTTTTGCTGCTGTTGCTGCAGATCCTTTTGATCACCTGTCGTTTGCTTAGTTTGGTCCGACAATTTTTGCTGTTTTTCAGCCAGCTGATTTAATTGGCTAACGTTCTGATCCAATTTTTGGTCAAATTCCAGTTTTTTATACAGCTCCAGTATTCGGTCAAGTTCTTTTTTGAGCGATTTATTATCCATCTGCATTTTAGACAGCTGATCGCGCGTTGCGTCTTTCTGCTCCTCGTTCATCAGTTGCTGCAACTTTTGGAGCAGATCGCGGGTTTTTTGATCGAGTACGTTATTAAACAGATTTTCTATCTGTTTTTGCTTTTCGGCAAGTTCCTGGTTTTGCTGCTGGTTTTCCTGCCTTTCAACCGTGTTCTTTTTATTATCCGCCTGTATATCCTTAACCAAATTGTCCAGATCCTGCTTTTTTTGCAGCAACTCGTCTATTTGTTTTTTCTCATCGAATGAAAGTGTGCTTTTATTCAATAACAACTGATTAAGCTTTTGGGCATCGTGCTCTATCTGGCCTGCCAGTTTAATGGCATCCTCCGTTTTTTGCTTAACCGCCTGGCTGCTTTTATCCAGCTGTTCATCGAGCTCTTTTTGATCGGGAATGTTAAGCGTACGTTCGGGTGAGCGTACTTTTTTTGGACCAGCCACGCCATCATTGTCAGCTACTTCGAAAAAATAGGAAACCTGGTCGCCGGGTTTAGCGCCGATATCTTTCAAGTTCCAGTAATAGAAAAAATCCGACTGGACCTTGCTTAAATCGGCTTTAACGCTTTTCACAATAGTTTTTTCGGCGCCTTTATCACCGGGAGTACCAATTTTATAGTTGAACGTTAGGGAAGTAAAGCCATGGTCATCTTGGATCTTACCATCAAAATACAAAGCTTTCGTGCTTATAGAATCGGTTTTCTCGTTTACAGTTATGGCAGGCATTTCATCGGCTATGACATTAATGCGGTACGAAGCAGAATCTCCCCTGCTTACCGACTTGCTTATCGGGCTTAACCGGTAAAAGGAGTTTTGATATACCTTTTCAGTATGCTCGAATAAGTCGTTAGCCGTCTGTGTTGCTTCGGTTTGTTTATCATTCATTTTGAATAGCAGACCGTCGGCGTTTTGGGTGTGCAATTCCCATTTTACAAGTGTTCCGGTAGGAATTGTTAGATCGCCTGCATTAAGAACCTTTTCATTTTTTTTGTGAAGATATGCCGGATAGTTTAACTCAGCATCAAAATGCAATAGGGAAGGTTTAAGATTAACCTTAATTTCAAAAGCTTGCGACGAAAATCCGTTCCCGCTGAAGCGGAAAACTGTATTTTTCTGAAGATTACTAAACTGGTAATGAAAGCGACTGATATTATCCTTATCCAGCTTAAAAGTATTACTGCCTGTTTCGATATAAACATCGGCCGGCAGTTTGTCGCCATCCAGTTTTAAGTCAAGTTTAATGTCCTCGCCCTGTACCGCAGATAAAGAGTTGTTAAGTAATAAAAATTGAAAGGGCGCTACCGGGGCAAAATACTCATTATGCCTGATGAGCCTTTTGGTGCTTTCAGTCAATACAGTGGGTGCGGCTAAAGCGATAATACAAACCACGGCAACAGGGAACACAACCCATTTGAGATATTTCCTGTTTTCGCGGATATTGATGGCCGATGGGAAACTCACAGGCTTCAGCGATTCAATTTTTTGATCGATGCTTGCCTCAATCAGTTCTCTTTGCTCCTGATTTGCGTCCGCCAGTTTTTTGAGCTGGAGTGTATTAAGCAGTTTATCACTAACATCTGTAAAGTGTTTGCCTATGATCTCTGCTGCCTGGTCATGTGTAATCGTCTTGCCCAGTTTAAGCCAGGCCATTAATGAGGGGATTACCAGCCAAGCCGTTAAACCCAAATTCAGCAGGATAAAAAAGTAAAAAAGAAAAGTACGGAAGGCGGTATTAAAATTACCAAAGTACTCGCCAAGAGTGATAACCACATACGCTGAGAACAAACCGGCGCCTAAAAATATCAGGCCGCGCAAAAAACTGTTGAAGTAATACTTTCGAATGAAGGTATTGATCTTCCCGATTAATAAATCATAGTTTTCTGAGGACCGCATGTTAATTAGGTAAAAATGCCAAAGATTAAATATAACGAAAACCAGTCAATCAAAATTATAACATTTTAATGATAATTAACTTGTGTGAAAACATGCAACCAGTTCAATAGTACGTCAATTTTTGATCCCCTTCAGTAACCCATAATACGTAGCTTTCTTTTTGTACAGGGAATCAAAGGGCAAGGGCCAGTCTTTGCGGTGAAAAAAAGCCGGTATCCAGCTGTCAGCATCACAAAACTCCCAGGTCGTAATGCCGTAACGCTGTGCCGGAGGAACCGAGGCCCGGTAGGTTTCTGCAATAAATTGGTATAAAGCGGATTGTTTGAGTTGCAATGCAGTGGTAAACGTAATACTGGGGTCATTATCCGGATTTACAGAAATGTCCAGCTCGGATATATGAACCCTAAGCCCTGTTGCAGCTAATCGTTTCAATGCCGAGGTAATTCCCGTGGTATCCACATTGATGTCAATATGCATTTGCATACCAATGCCAGAAATGGGTATTCCCCGTTTTTTAAATTGATTGATCATGGATATCATGGAATCAAGTTTTCGGCCGCCCCACTCCTGGCCATAGTCGTTATAAAACAAAAGCGCATTTGGGTCAGCTTCATGTGCGTACTGGAACGCGCGCGCAACATAATCCGGACCAAGGTGCCTGCGCCATATACTGCCGTCGCCCGGTTTTACATCTTTATTGCGTAATGTTCCGTCGTCATCTCTTAAAGCCTCATTTACTACATCCCAGGACGCCACTTCGCCTTTATAATGCGCGGCTTCGGTTTCAATGTGCGTCTTAAAAAGATTTTCCCAGGCCATCGAATCACCCTGGAAATTGAGCACCCATGCCGGCAGCGCCTGGTGCCAGATAAAATTGTGTCCATGCATGCGGATATGATGCTGTGCGGCAAATCCAACAATAAAATCGCCTGGGGCATAGTTGAAAGTACCTTGCTGTGGCTCGATTATGTCAAATTTCATCTCATAATCGGCCGTCACGCTATTGTATTCATTCAAAAGTGTGCCCTGGTAATAGTAATTATTTTGAATACCATTTGAGACAACTGCCGAGCCCATGGGAAACGGTGCCGTGGATTTTAGGTTTTCGATGAGTGCAGGAACTATAATTGGTTTCTTTTTACAACTCCAGTTTGATAAGAGTAAAACATCGGTCAAGAAAAGAAAAAAAAGGCGTCTTGAAAGCGTGCGCATACCTATAAAGGTAGACTTTTCTGTGCTCTTAGCCATTCACATCTATTGCCACCAATACGGTGGGTACGTGATGCCTCTTAAAGTGCAATCCGCACATTCGCGGCTGCTGTATAAATACCCGATTATACTACCATTTACTATAATGGCACTTGTAGGTATGTAAACCGCAGGCGGAGTTATCAATATCTCCTGGACGTCATTGTGCCCTTGTTTATTGGCAAACAAAGCCGTGTCCTGCGCACAGTCATATGGATATACGGGTAGTACATTTCCGGGTAGGTCCTCGTGATGAATAAATATCCTTTTTGTTTGAATATTGGTCATGCTTACATAGCCAACCACAGGTTCTTTAGGGTTGATTATATTGTGAATATTACCATTAGTGAATTGCGTGGGCTGCACATCAAAAATACCCCCAACCTGCTCCGTGTTTTTTTGCATATTTTCATAAAATGCGAATGCGTCCGGCGTCATCGCATATTGCTTAACATACACAGAATATTCAGATTCAAGCTTTTCCGAATTTAAAGGGATATGCGCCAGCGTGCTTTGGTAAACCACATCCTGGCTTAGTTTGGTGGTTGAAGCTAATAGAACATTTGATGATAAACTGTTGCCGTAACAATAATAAACCGATGCATAAGTGTTGCGGGGCACAATAGAATTTGTATTAGGATCTAACACATAGTTTGATTGATATTTTGCATGAAACCTCCAGGTGTCTTCATAGTCAAACCGGTAAAGGCGGGTACTGTTTGACGGATCGTGGGAGTTGACATATAAATTTAAGATACCATTGGTTACCGAATAGCCAATGCTATCGATCGGCGGCGTGGGCTTGTAAACCAGGTAGTCTGATAAATATTGGTCCCCGGTACTGGTCACTATCCTGAGGCGGTAACGCTGGGTTAGCGGGAGGAGGTTGATATCATAAGTAAAATAGTGACCATTACTATATAAGTCAGAAAGGTTTATAACATATTCGTGCTCACCCTCTACGGTTACAATAGCCCCTAATTCCGGGCGGGAAGTTACCTTACTATCCAGGTTAAATGTCCGGCTTACTTTTATAACGGTTGAATCATTAGATAAATTTATTACCCCCTCTACCACCAGGTAGCTGTTTGGCGAAGACACAATTTTTGGATTGTAAGGCTTTTTACAACTAAAAAAAGCCAGTATTAATACATAACAAGCAATGCGAAGTTTTCTCATAGGACCAATTTCATGGTAAGGTTTATTTAATTCGCTAATAGGTAAAATTCAAATATAAGCCAGCGATTTTAATTTACACTACTTATTACTAAAAAAATAGTTTAAAATTTATAGGTAGACTATTTAACGGAAATCTTTACGGCAAAACAGCCAATTATGCAACATAAGCAACTACTTTCGGGTGGTATTTTAAATTTCTGACAGATAATATATATTTGTCGTCCTTGTTTTCGGGATGTAGCGTAGCCCGGTATCGCGCCAGCATGGGGTCTTCGCTTCGCTCAGCCTAAAAGCCCTTCGGGCTTTCATTTCTGGAGGAAGGTGGTGATTAACCTATAGGAATCTCATCTCATTTGTAATACCAGTTGTACTACCAAATCGTAGGCTACAAAACCATTTGTATGGCAACCGTAGCTATTGTACTTAACACATCGAAGAAACTTACCAATGACGAATACCCTGTCTCACTCAGGGTAACACATGATTACAAGAGGAAGTACTATTCAATCAACAGTCTAATAACTAACCAGGCGACTAAGTTCAGGTGCAAACCAGAGCATTGGAAATCGCCAACCGCCGAGGACAACGGTTTCGGTAAGTTCCGTAAGACTTTCAACCTATATAAGGACGCGAACTCTGTTTTGGAATCTAAGCTTATAGAGGCAAACCGAATCTTACAGCGATACGATAGCGAAGCAATAGGATTTAGTTTTGATCGGTTTGAGGCAGACCTGAAGCATAAAGAGAAGCCGGTAGTTACATTGCTTGAAGAATATTATGCTCAGCAAATAACTATCCTTGAAGAACAAAAACGTATCGGCTTAGCTGGATTATGCTATGAGGTACAGCGCATATTGAAAATGTTCAGACCGGGAGCTCTACTAAAGGACGTGAATGTCCGGTTCCTTGAAAGCTTTGAGTATTGGCTGCGGCACGAACGCAAGAACAAGGATACGACTATCGGTATCAAGATGCGCAATCTACAGGGCATCATAAACAAGGCTATAGAGGATAAACTGATAAAGCAAGAGGATTACCCATTCGGAGAGAAGAAGTACAGTGTCAACAAACGGTTAGACAACAGTACCAGGAAAATAGCTATCACGGTAGACAAGGTAGGCAAACTTAAGGCGTTAAACCTAGAAGTAGGTTCGGCATTGCACTTGACACAGCAGATATGCCTGTTCAGTTATTACTGCCGAGGCATGAACTTCATCGATATATGCTACTTGCGCTGGGAGGATATTTCGGATACACATCTGGAATATGTCAGGAAAAAGACGAGGGGAAAGTTCCGTATACCGCTGCATAAGTATAACCGCGAGATACTGGCTTACTTTAAAGAAGCGTACCCCAACAATCACGGCTACGTGTTTCCTCTAATAAACCCGACGATTCACATAACACTAAAACAGCAATACACCCGTAAGAAGACGGCTCTCAGTGCGGCCAACTATAACCTAAAGAAGCTGGCGGCTATGATTGGGGAGCCAACGTTAAAGCTATCAACCAATGTACTGCGACACAGTTATGCAACCGGACTAAAGCGTGCAGGAGTTGGAACGAGCTATATAACTGAAGCATTAGGGCACGCAACCCAAGAACAGACGCAGACATACCTTGATGAGTTTGAAGAAGGTGCTATAGAGGTATTTGAAAGTCAAATTTTCGACCTATAGCATAAAAAAACCCGCATGTCAGCGGGTTCGATAGTTAATTACCTTCCTAACTTTCGGAAGGTTTGGTAGGTTTAAAGGTAAATTGAAGCTTGTAGCCAATTATTGTGTCAAGTGACCCTTTAGTGGGATGAGAATATGACGCCTTAATTTCCTCTACATAAAACAGTAGCATAATGTCTGCTTTAGCACGCTTCCACAACTGTGAGCCGTAACTTTCTAAGCCCAAATTCTCACGGACTTTCTTTACGATGCGTTCAATATCGGCCTTCGTATAAACTTTCTCTAACTCGAAGGCAGCAATCAATGCATCATAATACAAGTTGTCGTCATCACTTGCGTTTTTGAACTTCTCAATTTTTCCATTAACCTGGGTGTAGCAGTTTCGGCCATAGGTTGGTATGGCTTTAACCATAAACACCGTCCTTTCAAGATATGTAGGGTACCATTTGTGGTACCGTCTTTTCTGATTGGGCCCTAGTGAGTCAATATCACTTTTTTCATTGACAGCGTTTGCTGCTGTGGGTTCTTGCTCCAAGTCAGGAGCTAAACCTTCTTTTAATGTTTCCATTAGCTTTTCTTAAAAATAGCCCACACCACATTGGATGGGCTGTGTGGATTAATCAACCAGCAGTTTAAAAACCACCTTGTAAACACGGTGGTTTACCGTAGGGCCATCACCTTTCTTTGGTACCAAGAGTATCGCCACTCGTTGTATTTCATTCATACATTGCTTTTGAATATTTTCGGTGAAAGCTGGTAAATTACTACGGTTTCGCGCCGTTGACACTAGTCTTACAATATCTTTCACCCCTAGAAAGGAATTGATTGATAAGCTGCTTGCGAGTTGTTGTAAGTAATTAAGCTCTTTGTCTTTACTGGTGTTCGCGGCGCTCGCTCGAACAATAACTTTGTCGGCGCTGTTGACTCCGCGGTTTGATAAATACTGCATCAACGCAGAGGTATTATTCTTAAACCACACTGAAAGTGCGGTTTGCCGGATTTCCCTTTTGGTTATCCGTGGATGCTTTCCTGCTCCATCTGAAGCGGCATTAGAACCATTATCCATCTTATTTGGATTTTTATAGTTTGTTAAATACACCACACGGCCATGTTCGTGATGTTACTATAGAGACGGTTGGCCCACCGCCGGCTGTCAGTGCCAAGATTTTGAGGCTATGCTAAACGGTAAAACCCGTTTAAAAAAGTTTAGCCTTAATGCCAAGATGTCAAAGAACGCGGCAACATAAGCCATTTCATTATGGGATTGTCCACCCATCCAGCGTTGGGATATGTATGGTGCGATTAGGAGGTTGGTTGGTTGAGAACCGAATCGCTTATGCAAATCTATGTAGGTTTTAAGTCTTAGCAAAAGTTTTCATCAGAATAATTTTCCGTCATTGATTGCCAACGCATTGTGCACTTAAACTAGCATGTTCCCTTGCACAAATGGGCCTTTTTTCGTACCTTTATCTAACATTTCAGAAGCAATACCTACTAACAGGTAGCGGGTTTTTTTTAAGGTCAGTTTAGCTAGCTGATCTTATTATTTGGCAAGTTTTTCCTCCCGTCCCGCGCTTTTAACAGATCAGTTTCCCTACCAAGATTCATATCCAATAGACAGATGCACTTTGTTTAAATTATGAACCACAACTGAAGTGATTAAACCCGTTACCATTACACTGAATGTAACTGACCGTATAGATAAAGCATTTAAAAAGATACCCTCCAATGCAAATATCCACAAAGGTAGATGCGCTATCGGTGGTACACATTTGGAAATCATCACCCCCCGCCATTCACTCATGTTCGCACCCACAAAGGGTGTTATAGATTGCAAGTGCAAAAAGCACCCAGAAATATTCGCCGTCAAAGGCGGCGTACTTGTTCCTCAGATAGCCGAATACTTGAATTCCAACGTAGAGTTTAAGAAGATAATGTTTACACCCGATAGCTTTCAGAACATAATCGACGCAGCTATTAGTATAGGAAAGTTAGACGAGCTGTATCGGGAGTACTTCCTGCTAATGGATGAATCTCACTCAGCAATTACCGAAAACTGGAGAAAGAAAATGCTCGTCCCGTTCAAATACTTCGGAAATTTTACCAACAAGACGCTCATTTCGGCGACCCCCTTTGACTTTAGTGACCCGGAGATTAAGAAGCTCACGCAATACCGAATCAAGTTCCATGAACCTTATATAGGGAAAATAATCATAGTAAATACGTTGAACCTCAATGATTGCGTGGACTTTTACATCAACCACAGACATTTGTTTCCTGGTAAGCCCTTCTTCTTTTACAATTCAGTAACGGAGATTGCGGATGTTATACGGCGCAATAACCTAAGAGATCCCCATATCTATTGCGCAGATAAAACGGAAAACTTCGAGAAGCTTCCGGAAAACCTATTAGCATTTCAGCAAGAACCTGAGACAGGAAAGTATGCGGATATCAATTTCTTTACCTGTAAGTACTTTGAAGGTTTTGATTTGGAGGAGGAAAACGCCACCATATTTCTTGTAACCGATGTGCACAAAGCACATACAAAAGTAGGCATTACAAACAAAGGAGTTCAGGCTGTCGGCAGAGTTAGGTTTCCACCAGCGCAAGTCTACCACATAACCAATAACAGAAATAAACCAGGAATGAAAACTTTAGCCCAGTTTAGGAAGGAGTATGAGATACACACGACGAAGTTGATACACGACTATAATAGCTACATTATACGATGCGAAGAAGAGGGTATAGAACCAATAGAAAACCCAGAGAGCCTAATCGAAAAATTCGTGGATATTGATGAGGAGACTGCTGAAGCAACACTCAACGAAACAAAACTGGATGGGGTGCTTAACGAACTAGCTTGCAACGAAGAATTTAACAATCTTGAAGGCATAGTAAATGCCTGGGAGAGGTCCTTATTTGAAGTCGAGCAGCGTCCATTCTTTAGCAAAGCTAAAGCGAAAAAGCGTAAGTCCAAGGTTGATAAGTTTAAGGATTTTATAGACCTCATTGACAGTCTCGAGAAAAACAAGGGTAGTTATAAAATGGGATTCGCCGCTAAAGAACTGGCAAAACTACAAGCTGAAAACCCCATCGGCTTTGAAGCATATTACTTATTGGGTAAAGATAAACTGAACGAACTCGGAAACAAGGAAAACATGGTCGAACTGGCTTTAATAGAATTGCATAATACGAACGCCGAACCCAAATTACTAGCTTATCTGGATACAAAATTGAAAGTTGGTGACAGGAGGGTAATAGAGGATTTAGCCAACTTGTTACAGCATGGATATAATCTATTTCAGATCAAGAACCCAAACACAGGGAAAGTAAGGCGGGCATACGCGAACCAACTGGGATGGCCAGGTCGCTACAAAATTGATGAGTGTAAGGAAAATGTGAATGGGAAGCAGGTAAACGGATTCATTATCGTTAAAAAGTACTTTAGCGTTTCTGTAGCTGCCTAAATGCGTATCCACTTGCTTCCTCCAAAATATCAAAAACTACCTTATAAGGGAGTAGGGAAAAATCAGGGATTTTAGAGGAAATCATGAAAGCTGTCATCGGGCAGCTTTTATTGTTTAAATCTACTAGCTTACCTTGAATGCTGTCAAAACTATTCAGTTTGCAGTGTTTGAGGGCTAAACAGTCCTTTTTGCAGCTTTATAGGCCTAAACAGTCTACTTTACAATCTAAGCTTTTAAAAGTCCAGGCATTTGCTAGGGCTGCTTGTTTAATGGTGCGGCCTTTTAACTTTTAGAGGGTATGTCAGGCTCATCCATTACCACTTGATTCGAGGGCCCAACATCCAAAGATTCAAGCCGATAGAAAAGGGAGGCGAAGGCGATAACCACAAGGTATGCAGCTATTATTGCCATCTGTTGGGAGTCCGAGAAGATGTTTACGTCGAATATGTTGCCATAACATAGCCACCAGCACAACAAGAACACAGCAATCGCTTGTCCTATTAGCAGCAGCTTCTTCATTATAGCTGATAGAGACTTCTCTATGACTATACAAGTCACCACATTGAAAATAAGCATTGGGAGCAAAAAGAAAAGCAGGTCACCAAGGACTGTCCAGAGGTACTCTTGAACATAATTGATAAGCGGCCGCAACGGATGACGTTGCAGAAATACTACTATAACAGGCGCGACAACGAGCGTTGTCAGCCATACCTTAAGGCTATATCTTTTGGCTCGTTTCCATGCGATAAGCGTGGTTGAAGGTAGATCAATAGACGGCTTAAGCTTGTAGAACCATATACAAGCGAGTACTGCAACTGTATTGTAGACGCTGTAAAGAATAATATCCTTGTAGTTAATCCAGCTAAAATCGCTCCAGTGGGGAACCGTTAGGTAGACCATCAGCAGCATCTGAGGCAACACGGCAAGCGGAACCCCAATCATCACTAGGTGACGCTTATAGACGCTCAAGGGCCTTTCATGCTTGGCGAACCACGTTATAGCGTATTTAAGACCGATATGAACAGGAAAGAGTAGAGCAATATTAACCGGGACCGTGCCTAGTTGTTCTACCCCAAAATTATGGAATAGCAAATCAGCGATAGGCTGATTCAGATGCCCAAATCCCATTGCATGCCATAAACCGATGAAGCGTTCCAACGTTCCCATTAAAGAGGCTAGTAATGCGCTCGTCAGCCAGACCTTCAAACTATAGTTTGTGCCTTCGCTCATTGGGTTGGCTGGTTTGGAGGTATGACATTGGTGGGTTTAAGCTTATAGAACCATACGCTTGCTAATACGGACAGTACTACGACGACACAGGATAAACCCAAATTCCACACTAAGGATTCTCGGAGGTATTGTGAGGTCATGGTTAAGATTTCATATCCGATTAGAAACACTTCTGGAAGTGGCGCAAAGCAGATGCCCACGATGCTTAAGTACCATTTATATCTGGTTGAAGGCAACCCGCGCCTCTGTAATACGACAAGTGCAAAGTAAAGCGCCACGCATAACGGAATCAACAATACCACATTTCCAACAACCATAAGAGGAAACTTCGAGATCACCCGATGATACGCCTGCGGAGCATCATATTGGTTGATATGCACTAAATTGAGATTCCTGCGCAAGAAAACGAGGTGAAGTATAGTAAGTATAGTGGGCGACACTATTGACGTTGCCAGCCAGACCTTTAAGCTATATATTAGTGCCTGCCTCATATTGTCGGTTCTATGTTGGGCGCTTTATTAACCGGCTTGAGCCTATAGAACCAAACGCCCGCGATAAAGATTAAACCGAAAGATATAAGCCATGCCAACCGTATATCGAAAATAACCTCGTACTCTAATACCTTGACAAAAGGAAATGGGCAAAGAGTTAGAATGATGGCTAGTCCAGTAAGAGCTGTCTTCTTACTTCTAATGCTAGTTGACCCCCTGCGAAGAAAGATAACGGAAACGAATAGAATAGCAAGATACGGTAGGAAATACAATGCAGACCATAGGATGCCCCAGCTTATTGTGGATGCATTGATGTCAAATCCATAAATGATCCCCATACTAAATACTTTGCCCCTGTTGACGTAGGAAATAATCCATTCAACCAGCCACCAAATAGGATATGCTAAAGTTGGAGCAAGTAGCAATGCTGTTATCCACACCTTCAGGCTGTATATAAGTGCCTGTTTCATGCTTTAGAGTGGGTGGAAATTGTAGTTCCATTTGGTTTCAGCTTGTAAAGCCAAAAGCAAAATGCTGTTGCGATCGCACAAGTAGCCCAATATAGAATTTCTGTTAGCGTATCTTCGTGATTAACCCAATATCCAATTGGCACTATAATCAACAGCAAGCATTCAACTTCAATAAGGATTGTAATCTTTAGTTTTACCAAGGGCCAGCCTCGTTTGTACATAGCCTTCAAGCTAAAGTAAACCACAACCCAAGGGATTATCGTTAACAATAATGCGAGGCACACTGATGAAAAGTACCATCCAATAAATTTGAGATGCAAGGGATTATACTTATATAAAAAGACAGTTGCAATCAGGAAAATGATTGGCCATACCAAACTGTTGGTGATCCACACCTTTAAACTATATGCAAGCGCTTGATTCATGACCGGGGTTTAGTTACCTGCTAATATACGATTGCTGAACTATAACGCAAACGTAAAACAGTTCCTCTACTTAATGAGAAATTGTTCTTATAGGGACTATTACAAGAAATCAGGTTTTTGAGGAAATGGATAACCGCCACTAGTTCCCTTTCCTAAAATCTAAAAAACACCCCCTCTTATAGAAAGATAGCCCCCCGGTCAAGAAAATAGGAACGTCTTTTTGAAAAACCCGAATATGTCTCGAACGAGAATCCAGAAGCCGATGTCACCCCCGACCATGGATTTAAGGGGAAACATTTTATACTGCGTTCTCTTCAGCACCCTGCAAAGGAAGAGACTCCTTATTTCGGTCACTCGTTTAAAAGTCGGTCAGGTTTCTATCCTTATAGACAAAAGCCTGATGCCATCTCTTAGTTCACCTACTGCTAAAAGCATAGGAGGGAAACTGCGCTTCGCGCATCCTTTTAAACATAAAATCACAACTCAAACCTATAACTATGGAAAATAACCCAACAAAACCGTGGCCTCTGCGGTCAAAAAAGCTGTGGAAAGTAGCACAGCGAAGAACTAATCAGGTTGAGCAGCAGCGTACAAACGTTACGGTAGAGGTTAAATTCGGCCAAATCCTATCAAAAGCTAAGCAGCTATCTGCCAACAATACACAGCCCATTTTCGAGCGTGATTACCGAAATGACAGCACAGACAGTGCCACTTTCATGCACGCTTATATTACAAGCAACTTTTACTTTTTGTTAGAGTGTGACCATTTTTATAACTACAGGATTGAGTATGGCTTTTATAATTGCCCTTTCGAATCGGTTATAAGGCTTATTATGGTGGGTTATCCGTTCGATGAAAGGGCACAGGAGGTAACACCTCGACCGGATTTTAGCACTCATTACCGCAACGTACTTGCCTATCAGGATAAAAAGTACATTACGCAACAACGCTGATTGCAATACCTATAAGGCCGGATGCTAAAACCATCCGGCTTTTCTGTTTACAAGCCTTTACACTTTAAACACCATAAAATGAAACAGTTTACTAACAACCAGTTAACGTATAACCAGTGCGTTCAACTAGCCTATTTTCAGCTTCTAAAGCAAGCTAAACAAATGCTTAGCACGATTGAGCAAGAAGAACTGCGGTTTACTTTGGAACGTACAGATCGAAAGCCGCCACAGATTGGCACCATCGTACATGAGTTGGTTTCTCCACTCATTTACATCCGCTTGGAGTTGCATACTGACAATCTAATGTCAATCCATTTCGGCATCGAATGCGTTCATGAGAAAGGAGAGCTTTCAGAGATTACCACCGCATTTCTTCGCTTGCTTTACAAGCTTACATCGAAAGACGCTTATCCTATCGACATTGAGAATTGCGTCCGTACGGATTGGTTCATTAATTCCTGCAACGAAATGTATTCATACATCGAAGACCGGAATAAATACCATACGTTCAAACAGCTTAAGTACAAGGTGACTGCCATGAAAAGAAAACAGTTACTCTCTGTGGCTTAGTGTCACAACAGTTTGTTAACTTCGCTTTTAAAAAAGGAGGAAACTACAAACACCCAGACTACAGATTATATAAAGATATGAAGCGTTAAGCTTTGTTTGTTCTACTTCGGGAAACCTAGGAAATTTCAATACGGTAGGAACAAATGAGTTCGACGTCCACGCGCAAGCGTAGGGCGAAGACTTGTTTGTTACCGTAAGGGCTCTCCTAGGTGCCTCTGAAGTGCAGACTAAGTTCAGTCCTGCGCTTTCGTGTTTTAAACCTACCGATGAAAGGGCTGCTTCGGGCTTAAATCTCACTACAATGCCTTCATTTTTTATTTACTGCCCAGCTTGCAGTAAGCAACACAGTTTCGCGGCACGACCCACAGCAAACTTTAATTGCGTTCAATGTGGAGCCAAAATAAACCCCAATCTCCCCGACCTTCAAAACCCTTACCAGCACCAGTCTATTCAAACCTCTAGACCTAACCAACAGTCTTCCGGTTCCGACTACTCAGGTGTCGTAGGCTTTTTTATAGCCGTTATTATAATGGGCGGGATTATATGGGCCATTTACTTTGGCGATAAATCGAAGCCCACGACTTCAAATAATCAACCTGAGACGAGTAACTACCAATCGAACGCTCAACACCAACGCACTAAGGATACTTCCGAAGTATATGTTGTTCCACCGCCAGAAACTATTGCTCAAATACAGCATACACAGGCAGTTTCGGATAGTAGTAATCACTCGTTGAGTACACTTATAGATAGTTCAGGAGTAACGTTTGATGAAAGCTTCCGTCCAATAGCCGCTATTAGGCTTCATAACACTACGGGCAGGGAGATTGACCAGGTAGTCTTAAGATTCACGTTTACAACTGCTGATGAACAAGATGGGAGTATATCCACCATTGCGGCAAATGAATATTCTAGCTATTCCGAAATCACCGGGGCACTTAAACCAGGCGATTCCAATACTTGGAAGATACTTATCCCACCGACTCAGCGTAAGAACTTTGACATGCCCACTATATCTGTCGTTAAGGTGCGCTACTTCGATGGCTCTATATCAACCGATGATCGTTAGGTTAACAATAGCCGTATTGTAACAGTTCTAATAATCCCCTATAGCCTTGCTTGTCTTATTTCTGTCTTAACTATCTTTGGGAATGTAGTTTCAATCTTAAGACAATGAACGACGCAATAATAAGACTAGTACCGAGATCAGAAGTCGCTGGAGACTTGACCCTTTACAAGTACAGGAATTGGGAAAACGATTACCACAAAACTATACTTTCACAGAAAGTAGTCTTTATGTCACCGCCGTCATTG
>JAYUEE010000019.1:0-19473 GCA_043739405.1 Mucilaginibacter sp.
ATATTCTCCATTTTCAGGGAGGTGATTTTAAGCGTATTATCGCCGCCTGTTAAATAATCAATATACTTTTTCTCACCGTTTACTTTATAGTCTTTTAGACTGCTGATGCGGTTGTAACTAAAACTGTTAATCTGCGCTGTTCCTCCAATTTTGCCATCCGGCTTTATCTCGGCATTGATGATCGTTACCTGCCGCGCTGGAGTCTCCTTTTTTAGATATGTGGTATAATAAAGTTTCTTTGAAATATCAATATAAAGGCCCATTGAATTTAGCAACTCGGCCGGGGTTTCATTGTATAAATTATACTTTCCCGTCGCATCGAGTACATAATTTTTTGTACTATCAACAGGGACATAAGCCACGGTCCTGTTAAATTCATCCGTTGATGTATTGTAACGTGACACCTTACCATAGCTACGCGTACTTACCGTCATAGGATAGGCATCTATCCCTGCCTCTTTTAGCAAACGGTAAAGTATCAAATTAACTTCGGCCGAATTACCGGTTTTAGTTTCCCAAGCATGTGTTATACCATCGTCGACACGATAACTGTCTCTGTCATTCCACTTCATCGTGTTTTTTACAGCGTTAAAAATATAGGCAATTTTAGCATCATCCGTTTTTAATAACCTTGCCTGGCTTAAAATTTCGCCTCCGTTGCTTAAACTTTTTTTCAGCTGCCCACCAAAATTATCGTCCCGCGCTAATTCGCCGCCAACTTTGGCCCATGTGTCTGATATGTCCTTGTTAAATCCGCCTATCGGCTTGTTACCCACTAGTTGAAATCCTATTCTTTGCACATTGTCATCAAATGAAGACATATGCGGCTCTTCTGGAAGTGACGGCACATTGGCCATTCCCCTTACTATCGTTTCTTCGTTGTACGGGTACGTATCCGTCTGCTGATCACTGGTCGTGGACTGCTGTCCAATTGAAACCGTATGGGTTGAAACCTGTAAAACCCGTCCGTCGATTTTGGTTGTATTTGTAACTAATGATTTTGAAATTCGAATATCTGGCCTGAAATAAAAAATGTCGGGTATTGAAGTACTTAGTTCGCTGTACCTAACTGGTATTCTGTCCTGAAAATGCCAATAAGGAATCCCACTGTTATAATTTGCATTCCATTTATACTTGATGTCTAAAATACATCCCGGCTTGATATCAGGCATCGCGAAAGATATTTCGCTATTGTATTTATCAATAAGCTTATTAAAAATGGCATTTTTGTCCAATTTTGTTATTACTACTTTTCCATCAACTAAATTAAATGTTTCGGCTTCTATCCCGTTTATATATTCCGCATGATTGAAGCTAAAATACGGCAGGTGTATGTCGGCCTGTTTGCTGCCATTCTCATTAAAAATTTTGATACGTTTATGGTACTCTATTGTCATGGATTTTAAATCGCCGCCATAATAAAGCTTGCCCGTACTAAGCAATACTTCTGCATTAGCATCCTTTTCAAAATCGCATTGTTTTAAATCAAGGTCGGCTTGGTCTATTTTCCCGTAAGGCTGTACGACTGGTGTAGTTTGTGCGTGGGCCGTGCAGGCAAATGAGCACAAAAAGAGGAAGGCAAAGGTTTTATTCATATCAATAGTGGTTAGGTTGGTATGCTGAAAGTAGGTATTATTAGTTGATTTTTAAGAAAACTAATTAATTTTTATATTGATTAGTTTTTTTTCAGAATTATTTGCTCGTTCAGCATCTCATGCATTTTTCTATAAAAATCCCTCAAAGCCGAATAATCCTCTTTCGGATAATATGAATTTTTAAAATTAATAAGATAACGAACTATTATATATCCATCCTGTTCGGCCACAACACGTTTAAAAGTGATACTGGTATCTGACATCAGCAGGTTGACACTCTTTGGAATTGCTTCCGTTTTGAACCCCGAGGGTATTTTATACCGTCCGCTAATATTATAATTACGCAGAAATTTAAAGTTTATATCGGCCAAGCGTTGTTCACTTATAAACGGGTTTGTGTTCAAACCAGTGAACAGGTTGGGGCTGAAATAAATATAGTTCTCGTCAGAACCGGTGAGATCAAGATTAAAATCAATGGTCTGCGTGAGCGGTAACGAATCCACTTCCATGTTATCCAATTTGAGCGACAATATTTTCAAGTTATTATCATTATCGCGCAAATGGTCTTTGAATTGTTTTTCGCCATCCTTTTTATACATTCTTATGGCATCGGTTTTATGGTAACTAAAATCGTTGATCTGTGTAGTACCCGTCATTTTACCCTCAGCGGTGATGTCGGCATTTACAAAAACAACTTTTCGTGACGGATTTTCGGTTTTCAGGAACGAAATGATGTAAATGTTACTATCGGGTTTTAGCATTAATCCGTTTGAGTTCAAAATATCGTAAGGAATATCCTGGTAATTATTGTATTTATCACTGGCATCCAGGACATAATATTTTTTATTGGGAAGTGGTACCTGTATTACCGTTTTATTGAATTGGCTCAGGCTGGGGTAATCTGTATATACCCGGCCATGACTACGTGTACTTACAACTTCCGGATAGCATTTAACACTGGCCTTGGAAAGTAAATGATAAAGTATGAAGTTTATTTCAGTAGAGTTGCCTTCCTTCTTATCCCAGGCTTTTTTTACCCCGTCTTCTGTGTACCACCTATTGATGTTGTTCCATTTCATCTCATTTTTAACTTTATCAAAAATGAGACTAATCTTTTCATCATCGGTACTTAAGGATTTTGCCTGCTTTATAATATCATCAGCCTTAATATTTTGATCCCATTGTTTTCCAAAATCCTCGTCATTAAGTAATCTGTAAGATACTGCGAACCACGAACTCTCAAGTGATTTCAGGTCACTTTTTACATTATATTTATAACCGGTTAACCTGAAACCCAGTTTTTGTATATCGTCCTGCTCACTGGTAGAAAAAGCCTCTTCGTGATATGAGCTTACATTTTTTAAGGCCCAAACATATATATGGCCCAATGTATCGCCATTTTTGTTTATCCAGGGCGTGGCAGTGTTTTCAACATAAGGCTGATAAATCCGGGGTGTCATTTTATAGGCATAGTCGTTACGAATAGAAGCCTTTAGCCTGCAATACCTCACGGGCAATGAGCCCTGGAAGTCCCAATCAGGGAAACCACCCTCAAAGCCAACGTTTATCTTATACGAGTATTCTATAATCGAACCTGCTTTTACCTGCGGAAAAGTGAATGTTAGCTTTTTTGTAGTTTTGTCAACGGTTTGATGATAAATAGCATTGTCATCAACCTTAACGTATTGAATCTTATTTTTATCCAGGTTGATAGTTTCAGCCTGAACATCGCTTATATTTTCTATACCATGGGCGCTGTAATAGTCAAGACTTATGCTGGCAACGTCCTTCCCGGCATCGTTCAATATCTTTATTCTTATGTGTCTTAATATTGTCGTTGAAGTGTAGCCTGTATTTATATCGGTATTGTCAAATAACACCATGGCGCTGGCGCCTTTCTCAAAGTCGCACGTCGTCAGCCTCAGATCCGCTGTATCCACTATCCCGTACGGTTGGGTTTGAGCGTTAATGGTAAATGAAACTATTGTTAATAAGGCAATTAGGGTAACCAGCTTTTTCACTAACAGGGTTTTGGTATTCCGAATGTAATGATAAGTTATTAATTAAATATTAATTTAAAAAAATTATAGCGTCTACCGTAACCCAACCAGGCAGAATATCCTCAAACGAAACGCTATGAATGGCCTGAAACAGGTAATGCATTTATATTCGATGGGCAGGTTTAGTTATGTATCCAAGGCTGACACAATTCAAAGAAATAACGAATAAATACTAAGTTTTTTTAAGTACAATCTGGCCACTTAGCATTTCATACATTTTCCTGAAAAAAACATACAATGATGGGTATTCGTCTTTGGTGAAAAACGATTTGTTGTAATCGATAACCCACCGAATATTGACAAAGCCATCCTCTTCCGATGCTATTTGCCTGAACCGGATGCTGCTGTCTGGCATCATCATCGATATACTTTTAGGCAATGCGTCAACCTTGTAGCCTTGCGGTATTTTATATCTGCCGTTGATGGTATTATTGTTCAGGTAGCCAAAGTCGATATTGGATACCCGTTCGGCATTGATAAATGGGTTTGACTCAAAGCTTGAAAACAATTTAGGGCTTATGTACAGGTAATCTCCATCGGAGTCGGGTGAATCATAGGTGAATTCAATATCCTCGACAAGCGGCAGGGTATCAATCTCCATGTTGTCGATCTTGAATGAAGTTATATTTAGATTATTATCATTTTGACGTAAGGCATCCCTGAATTTCTTTTCACCATCGTTCTTATATTTTTTCAGCGCATTTACCCTACTGTACCCAGCATTGGTTATCAGCGCAGTACCTGTCATTTTACCATTCGGAAGTATCTGGGCATTTACAAAAATCGCGTCCCGTGCCTTAGTCTTGTCATCCAGGAACACAACGCTCCATGAAGCCTGGAGTACATTAACCAAAAGGCCGTAGGTATTCAATATATAATCCGGCATTTCATTCCATTTGGCCTGTTTGTCTGATGCATCCAGCACATAAACGTCACCCGCTATTTTAACATGTACCAGCGTTTCATCCAGGCCGCGGAACGACGGTTCATCAGGATAGATGCGTTCATCTTTATCACCGCTTACGATTACCAGATTGGCATCGAGGCCTGCCTGTTCAAGTAAACGGCAAAGTATTATATTGATCTGTTCCCTCGCGCATTTTCTGGTGGTCCAGGCCTTCCCAATATCGTAGAATAGTTCATCTCCTTCGCCAACCGACAGCGTATCCCTCACTTTTTTGAAAAGCCAGGTTAGCTTTAGCCTGGGACTCATACCTTTTACTGCATTAATCAGTATTTCTTCATTCTTCAATTTCTCCTTCAACTGCAGCACCTGATTGTTATTTAACATATATCCAGTGCTTATTTTCTCCCATTCATCTGCAATGGTACCGGCATGGCCTGTCAGGAACGATACTCGTTTTAGGTTGCCGTGATAAGTATCCATGTAAGGCTCATGCGAAAGGGAAGGTATATTGGCCATAGCTACCACCGAATCGGAATTAGTTGATATCTGCCCGATACCATAAAACTCATGTTTGAAGGAATGGTTGTTCGGCGCCTTGATGTCATATTCACTGTATCGTGTAGGCAAATTACCCTGAAAATACCAGCCGGGTGGGTTGAACACGCCAAAAGAAGTTTCTTTGTAAGTATATTCGAGTATCGACCCATTCTTAACCTTCGGAAATGAGAATGTCGTTTTCCAAGTCCACTTATTGACCCTTTGCTTAAAGAAAGAATTCTTCTCGACTTTGGTGATCTCGATCTTGCCATCGACCAGGTTGATAGTCTCGGCCTGGAGGTCGGACAGAGACTTATCACTCCATTTACTAGGTTCCTCGATACTGATACTGCCGAGGTCATTGCTGCCTGTAAGATCAAATACCTTAAGCCTCAGGTGACGTGTCAATACCAGTTGATGCTCGAATAAATAGGCCGAACAGTGATCGAAAAGCAGCTCGGCTTTGGCATTCTTTTCAAATTCGCAGGATGTAAGTTTAAGATCCGCTGTATCCACTATCCCGTACGGTTGGGTTTGAGCGTTTCCTCTAAAGAAGATAGTCAGTAAAATCAATAGGGCGTATATCTTCTTCAATTGCCAAGGTTTAGCAACTCTAATATACGGAAAATTATTCAATAATTATCGGGTTCGTATTCGTTTTAGTTTTATGCTTACTGCATCCTCACAAAAAAAGCCTCCCGTTAACCGGGAGGCTTTTCCATTTGAGTTATTTTGATTAAAAAAACTTAAAGCCAACACTCAGCGCCCAAAGCTTTTGCGTTTGGCCGAAACTGGAGTTTACTTTATCTAACCCGCCTTCGTAGCGCAAATCGGCAGTAATCGGGCCGATATCGACGCCTCCGCCTGCCTGGAAACCGATTGTACTGTTTTTGTAATTACCAAAGTCTGCGTAAGCAGATTGGAAATTCTGTGAGAAGCTTTCATTCTTACTGAGTACATAAGTATACTCAGGCCCAACAAATAACCTAAAATTAAGGTTTTTTGAGCCAAATGAATGCCCGATCAGTACCGGCACGGTTAAATTGGTGAATTTTACATTCCCATTTACCGTGGCATCGTTGGTTGCTGTAAAATTTCCACCTGTACTACTTAAGTAAACCTCGGGCTGTAAGTAAAATGAATTACCAAAACGGGCAAATAAGCCCGCCTGGTAGCCGGTTTTGGTTGATTGATTTAGGTTGTCGGCATCTATTTTGGAGAAATTTACCCCGCCCTTAATGCCAAATGATACTTGTGCCTTTGCACTGATACAAACTGCTATCAGCAATGCGGCACTTAGAAGATACTTTTTCATGGTTAGTTATTTTAGTTTATAAATAGGTTAGATGTTAACCGTTAGCAAGGTTTAAACAATTGTTAAGCCAAATTATTGCACGTTGCGGCAAACAGATTTTTCCTATTTTTGCTGAAATACTTTTAATCATGGCAGAAATTAGCATCAGCAATAAGGATTGGCAACGCGTAAAAATCAAATTACAGCGCAAATACAACCATCTGACCGATGAACAGCTACAATATACCGAGGGCCAGGAGGACAGCCTGATTAGCCGTGTAATGGAACTGGTGAACCGCGATCGCGGTTACGTGGTATTTACTTTGAAAAAGGCTTTGGTGAATATTGACAACAACCGTTTGTAGTTAATACTATACAAAAAGGGCTTTTTTAGCTTCCCCCTTAATGATAAACACCATCATCTTCGACCTTGGCGCGGTACTCATCGACTGGAACCCGAGGTATATGTATCGCACATTATTTACTGACGAGGCAGAAATGGAAAAATTCCTGGCGGATATCACCACGTCCGACTGGAACGAGGAACAGGATGCCGGACGACCACTACAGGAAGGCACAGAAATATTGGTTCAAAAATTCCCGGAACACGAACATCATATCCGAGCCTTTTATAGCCGCTGGGACGAAATGCTGGGTGATGCTTTTCATGACACAGTCGAAATATTCCGACAGCTAAAAGAAAGTGGGAAGTATAAAATATATGCGCTCACTAACTGGTCGGCTGAAACATTCCCAGTGGCTTTAGATAGGTTTGAATTTTTAAGATGGTTTGATGGTATCGTGGTTTCCGGCGCTGAAAAAATGCGCAAGCCAGCGCCCGATTTTTATCACATCCTACTTAACCGCTATCATGTTAACGCAGAAGAAGCCCTATTTATTGACGATAATCACCGCAATATCCTGGCTGCAGAAAAATTGGGGATACTATGCATTCTTTTTACCTCAGCAGCGCAATTGGAAAAAGAACTGAGCACTTTGAGAATACTTTAGCAGGAATTAATTGTCCTTATAAACCGGCTGTATTCTTAAATTCAGCATCCCATAATCTCCATATTGCGCTTGCTCTATACGTATGGTATGTTTCCCTTTTAATGAAATAGTAGCATCCCGATGATAATCGGCATCATAGATGAGTTTAGCAGGGTTCCAATTTTCAATAATTAATTTATCGTCAATATAAACTCTAACCATTTCCGATGCGCTTATTCCTACCCTGTATAAGCCCTCCGGAACATTAATATCGGAGGTTGAAACCGTCGCAATTTTTTCTCTTGGAATATTTTTTCCGAATGCCTTTCCAAAAACCGAACCCAGGTCGGTGCCTTGAGTAACCTTGGCGGGCGTACCGCTCAGCAACTTTTTAAAAACTGGCTGATTCTTTATTGGATCGCTTAACGTGTCGAATGCGAACCATTTCATTTGCCAGTGGTAGGGTATTTCAAACTGCCTGTAATGAAAAGTATATGGTCGACCCGCTTTATATATTACACCGAACGGTGAAGTGACCTCTCCGCTGCGATATCGCAACTCAATATCGACATCCGTTAAAGCGGTGGTATCTTTTTGTACAACTAATCCGCCCGGAAGTGTACCCGTCGATACCGATGGTTTCGAAGCACCTTTCATACTGACGATCTTCCATTCCCCTGCCGGGCCGGCCAGGTCAAAATACATTTTCCCCGTGCTATCCGTTTTGGTCCACCAAAGTATCGGGTAGTTAAAACTATACGGCCCCCATTGGGTCATCATGATGTATTTCTTCCCTTTTGGATGACCGGCCGGCAGCATCGCATTTTGCCCATCAGCCATGCCTTTTAATTTTGGGAAATAACTGCTGTCGACAGTTGGCTTAACCTGGTCGCCCATTTTATCAAACATAATATCTTTTACTGTGGAGTCCATTTTTTGCTGGATCACGCTGCCGGATATTCTGTTGTTGCTGATATTTACCTGCGTGCTGTTATTGATATTGAAAACGTTTTTCACATTGGTAAACGTGTTATTGCCGATGTGATAATTCATACTTCTTGTGTCCCTTTTTTGAAGGTACCCAATATCTTTTGCCCTTTTCGGGTTCGACCATAATTCAATACCAACCTTATCGCCGCTAAAAGTGTTCTGGTCGATAATATTGTCCTTGCCATGTTCTATGGCGATGTCGGATAAATTCCCAGCGAAATCGTTATTAGCAATTACCGTATTGTAGCTGAAACCGCCCCATACGCCATGCCAGCTATCATGTAAAATATTGTTGATGATCTTATTGCGACTAAAAGTGATCTCAACGGCATTGGTAGGGGCATAGGAAAAATCGTTGGCGTAAACCAGGTTGTCATTACAGCCGCCTTCACCGGTGTCCATGGTAGTTTGACCTGCCCAAAGGAAAAACCCGTCACCCGAATGGGTAACAGAGTTCCATGCAAATATATTGTCGTTACATTGCTCAAACACCAAAATACCCGCCGAATCCTGGCCACGATAGTATACGCCAAAACTATACCCGCGTACATTCCAGTCGAGCTTATTGTACATAACCCGGTTTCGGCTGCTGCGGTACATGCCTATTCCAAGACCGGAATTGAACGAAAAGTTATTGTTGTAAATCAATCCGCCATTGCAGTTGGTCATCATCAGCCCGCACTGGCCTTCGATAATAGTGTTATTATGGATATCCGCGCTGTCGCAATCCCTTAAATATATTCCAGCTCCGAACCTAAGCCATTCATCCATTTCGTTGTGATGATAACTTTGCCAGTCGGCCAGGTCTTCCATTTGGCGGCGGCTGTTCAGGTGCTGCCTGAAATTATAGCTAAAATCACCGTTGATTATTTTTAAATGATTTATTCTGCGGGCCATCATGCCCACTTTAAATCCTTTAATAATGACATTTTTCAGCGTAATATTTCGGCCGCTTTTTATGATGATACCTGTCCCGTTGAATTTATCCGGATTTTCCGGATCGGTGCTGCCGTCAATAACAGCACCGTTGAAATCGACTATAATATTATCACCTTCGATAACCACGGGCGCCTCAGATAAAGAATCAGCTCCTCCAAAATAGTACAGTTTGTTCTTTATGGTTACGGAATGTTTGATCACGATACCTTTGTACAGGGCGATAGTGCCGTTCTGCGCACTGCCTAATAGGGGCGCCGAAATAGCACACACTAAGAAAAACAGGAAGATGTTTCGATACCGTGTCACTTCTGCGAAATTAAGAAACTAAAACAGCTATTTAAGACTGTTAAAATATCGCTTCAGCAATTTTCCTTGTCGGTCCGGGGTTACTCATCGTATAAAAATGCAGCACAGGCACGCCAAAGTCCATTAGCTCTTTACATTGATTTATCATCCATTCAATACCAACCTCTTTTACATCTTTTTCTGATTTGCATTCGTGTACAGCCTCGCTCAGATCTTCCGGAATATCTATGTGAAATATTTTAGGCAGGTTGATCAGCTGCTTTGATGACGTGATGGGTTTTAGTCCGGGAATGATAGGAACACTGATGCCGTTTTCGCGGCATTGCTTTACAAACTCCTTGTATTTGTTATTATCAAAAAACATCTGGGTCACGATGAAGTTAGCGCCCATATCCACTTTCTGTTTCAGGTATTTAAAGTCAGTTTTAAGGTTAGGCGCCTCAAAATGTTTTTCCGGATAACCGGCCACGCCGATGCAAAAATCGGCGTTCATTACCTCGTGGTCCTCGTACAGGTACTTGCCTTTGTTCATATTTACCACCTGCTCTAACAGATCCGTCGCGTAAGCATGTCCGCCGGGTGTGGGAATAAAACCTGAATCAGCCATACGGGCATCGCCACGGAGAACCAACACATTGTCAATACCTAAAAATTGCAGGTCGATAAGTGCATTTTCGGTTTCCTCTTTGGTAAAGCCGCCGCATATTAAATGAGGCACTGCGTCAACCTTATACCTGTTCATAATAGCGGCACAAATAGCAACTGTACCCGGTCGTTTACGGTAGGATACCTTTTCGAGCAGGCCGTTATCATGCTGTTTGTATATGTAGTCCTCGCGATGATAAGTCACGTCAATAAACGGCGGCTTAAACTCCATCAGCGGATCGATGGCGTTATAAATGCTTTGGATGCTGTTGCCTTTAACCGGTGGCAGCAATTCAAATGAAAAAAGTGTTTTGCCTTTGGCGTTTTGTATATGTTCCGTAATTCTCATTGTGATCCGGTATGCGTCAAATATAGTTAACGTTTGTCATTGCGAGCGATAGCGCGGCAATCTCTTCGCAAGCATAGCTACGAGTTTGCTTCGTCGTTTCACTCCTCGCAATGACAGTTTTCATTTAGTAGTTTATGTTAGGACCAAGCCAACGTTCTACAGTATCGACCGACATGTTTTTTCTTTTCGCATAATCCTCTACCTGATCCTTACTTATTTTACCCAGGCCAAAATACCTTGATTCTGGATGCGCGAAATAGAACCCGCTTACCGATGCGGCTGGTGTCATGGCCAGGCTTTCGGTCAGGTGCATTTTGGCATTGTCTTCAGCTTTTAATAATTCGAACAAAGTAAGTTTTTCGGTGTGGTCAGGGCAGGCCGGGTATCCCGGTGCCGGGCGAATGCCCTGGTACTCTTCCTTAATTAAATCTTCGGCTCCCAGGTTTTCATCTTTGGCATAACCCCAGTATTCGCGGCGTACCAGTTCATGCATTTTTTCGGCGAAAGCCTCGGCTAAACGGTCGGCAAGCGCTTTGGCCATAATGCTGTTGTAATCATCGTGGTCACGTTCAAATCCTGCCACCAATTCATCACAGCCAATACCTGCAGTGACAGCAAAACCACCCCAGTAATCGGGAATACCGCTTTCTTTTGGTGCGATAAAATCCGACAAAGCATAATAAGGCTCGCCTTTCACTTTTTCGGATTGCTGACGCAGGGTATGGATGCGGGTTAATAATTGTTTACGACTTTCATCGGTATATAATTCGATATCATCGCCAACGCTGTTAGCCGGCCAGAAACCGATTACCCCATTAGCTTGCAATAATTTTTCTTTAACTATCTTTTTTAATAACACCTGCGCATCGTCGTAAAGCTTTTTGGCTTCAACGCCGACAACCTTATCATTAAATATTTTAGGATAACTGCCACGCAGTTCCCAGGTATGGAAAAATGGTGTCCAATCGATATAAGGAACAAGCTCTTCTAACGGAAATGCTTCAAAAACCTTAGTTCCTGTAAAAGTCGGTTTTGGCGGAACTGAGCCATTCAGGTTGATCTGCAGCCTTAAATTGCGCGCATCCTCAATGCTCACAAAGCGTTTATCCGAACGTTTGTTCAGGTGTGCCTCACGTGCTTTTTCGTATTCAGCTTTTGTTGTTTTTATAAAGTCATCGCGCAGATCCTTATTCATCAGGTTACTGCAAACACCCACACTGCGCGAAGCATCCAATACATGTATTACCCCGTGTGAATAGTTAGGTGCTACCTTTACAGCGGCATGTATGCGCGATGTTGTTGCTCCGCCAATGATCAGCGGAATAGTAAAGCCTTCACGCTCCATTTCTTTGGCGAAATGCACCATTTCATCCAGCGATGGCGTAATCAAACCACTAAGGCCGATGATATCTACGTTTTGTTTTTTTGCTTCTTCGATAATGCGCTGCGCCGGCACCATCACCCCAAGATCTATCACCTCGAAGTTATTACAGGCCAGTACAACACCTACTATGTTTTTACCGATATCGTGTACATCGCCTTTAACAGTCGCCATTAAAACCTTACCTGCATTGGCGCGGCTTCCGCTGCTATCTTCACCTGCATCAATCACACGCTGTTTTTCCAGTTCGATAAAAGGCAATAAATACGCAACGGCCTTTTTCATTACCCGTGCAGATTTTACGACTTGTGGTAAAAACATCTTACCCGATCCAAACAGGTCACCCACGACGTTCATGCCATCCATCAGCGGGCCTTCGATAACCTCCAACGGCTTATCAAATTTCAGGCGCGCTTCTTCCACATCATCATCCAGGTATTCGATGATACCCTTTACTAAAGCATGGGATAAGCGTTTTTCAACCGGGTCCTTGCGCCATTCTTCATCGCGCACTATTTCTTTACCTTTTGATTTGATGGTATCCGCAAACTCAACCAGGCGCTCGGTAGCATCCGGGCGACGGTTAAGCAGGACATCCTCTACCATTACCAGCAAGTCCTTTGGTATTTCTTCGTACACTTCCAGCATCCCAGCATTTACGATGCCCATATCCAGTCCGGCCTTAATAGCATGATATAAAAATGCGGAGTGCATCGCTTCGCGCACGGTGTTGTTACCCCGGAACGAAAAAGAAATATTACTTACGCCACCGCTTACTTTAGCCAGCGGCAGGTTTTGTTTTATCCAGCGGGTGGCTTCAATAAAGTCGACCGCGTAATTGTTGTGTTCTTCTAATCCTGTAGCTACGGTTAAGATATTCGGGTCGAAAATGATATCCTGTGGCGGAAAGCCGACTTCGTTCACCAATATATCGTAGCAGCGTTTGCATATCTCAATACGACGGGCAAGTGAATCGGCCTGGCCTTGCTCGTCAAATGCCATAACCACCACAGCAGCGCCATAACTTAATATTTTACGTGCCTGCTCTTTGAATTTGTCTTCGCCTTCCTTCAGCGAGATCGAATTGACAATACCTTTTCCCTGCAAACATTTCAGCCCGGCTTCAATCACTGTCCATTTGGATGAATCGACCATGATAGGCAGTTTGGCAATATCAGGCTCGGATGCGATAAGGTTTAAAAACTTCACCATTGCCGCTTCCGAATCGATCATCCCCTCGTCCATGTTCACGTCTATCACCTGCGCACCGCCTTCCACCTGCTGGCGTGCCACTACCAAAGCGCCTTCATAATCCTCGCCCAAAATGAGCTTGGAGAACTTTGGCGAACCGGTAATATTGGTACGTTCGCCTATGTTCGCAAAGTTGGCTTCGGGCGTAAGTGTCACCGCTTCCAGTCCGCTTAACCTTAAAAAAGGCTCGGCTGTAGGAACTTTTCGCGGTGCTCCTTTTGCTGCTTTTTCGGCAATGCAGCGTATATGGTCAGGCGTGGTGCCACAGCAGCCACCGACGATATTTACCATTCCTGCCCCTATAAAATCTTCAATAAAATGTGCTGTTTCGTGCGGCATTTCATCGTAACCGCCAAACTCATTCGGCAGGCCTGCATTCGGATAGGCTGAGATAAATACATCCGCCTTATCAGAAAGTTCCTCCAAATGCGGGCGCATTTCTTTCGCACCCAAAGCGCAATTCAATCCGACAGATAACAAGTTAGCATGACGGATAGAGTTCCAGAACGCCTCAACAGTTTGACCCGACAAAGTACGTCCGGAAGCATCGGTGATTGTACCCGAAATCATGATGCCCCCCGATTTTCGGAAAGCAGCATAATCGTTCCCGGCGGCTTTGCATTCGTTTTCATAACGCTTGATCGCAAAAAGGGCCGCCTTCGCATTAAGCGTATCAAATATGGTCTCGATCAGTAAAATATCCGAACCGCCGTCTACCAAACCCCGCACCTGCTCGTAATAAGCTTCGGCCAGGTCATCAAAAGTAACGGCACGGTAACCCGGGTCGTTTACATCAGGCGACATGGAAGCTGTGCGGTTAGTTGGACCAATAGCACCGGCTACAAAACGTGGTTTATCGGGGTTTTTTGCATTGTATTCGTCAACCACTTCGCGGGCAATGCGCGCACCTTCGTAACTTAATGCATATGCCAGCTCTTCTAAATTGTAATCGGCTAACGAAATGCGCTGCGTACTGAAGGTATTGGTTTCGATAATATCGGCACCCGCATCAATATATTCTTTATGGATCGCTTTGATAATATCTGGCCGCGTAATATTCAGCAGGTCGTTATTCCCTTTCAGATCAGAATGGTGACTGGCAAACCTTTCCCCACGAAAATCCTCTTCGGTCAATTGGTACCGTTGAATCATGGTACCCATCGCGCCGTCAATTACCAGGATACGTTTTTGTAATTCTTCTCTAATGTCCATTTCTTGGTATCAAGTAGCTAGTATCAAGTCGCAAGTATGAATACCTGCCAAGAATTAGAAAAGTACATTTTGGCGAAAAGCCATCTTGATACTTGGTACTAATTACTTGATACTTAAAAAGCTTATATCGAAAAGTCGGGTGTTAAGTTGACCTTCGCTTATCTTTCCTAACCATTTTTGAGGCGGTTAAGTAGAACGTAGCACCTTGTAAGCACAGGTTGCTAAGACATCGCAGGGTCTAATCCCTCCGTCTTTCTCTATAAGCCCTGCAAATTTGCACAATAAGGTTGTAAAATCAAAATGCAAGGGGCGGGGAATGTGTAGGGGGAGTGTCATTTTGGGGACGTTTCAATAATTCCGGAAGGATTGTTTACAGGCTTGAGTTTATAGAACCAAACTCCGGCGACTGTAAGACCGATATAAGTACTCGTCCAAAAAAGGTCTGGGGGGAAACCGGCTAAAAAGTCGACATTAGTAGCAAAAAGTGAACGATAGTCCATGACCGCAAAAGGAGCAACGGCAAGTACAATGGCAACGAAACTTAAATAAACTTTTGTAAGTTTATTTGGTACATTCTTTTTAAACATGTACCAGCACACAATAGTTGATATAAACCAAGAAGGAAAAAAATAGAGGATTCCTACAGGAATACCCATTTCTGGAACCAGAAATGCGTGTGCCAGCGGATCATATACCCAGTCATACATAAAGTATATGCGTATGCCCAGTATCAATGGGCCAATGATAATCGTAGTCAGCCAAACCTTTGAGCTAAACTTAAGTGCGGATTTCATAAATCGGGTTTAGTGCAACTAATATACGATGAGTTTGCGCAAATACTTTTAAACACCATTTCCAATTCCCAATAACCAATAGGGTAGTAGCTATTTTTTTATAATATCAATTAATTTTTGAGGGTCCTGGTGGTTGTCCCAAAATGCAGTAATTATTAATTGCTCTTCCGTCAGCTTGTATAAAATGCTAAAGTGACCCATCGCTGAAATTCTTGTTTCAGGATATATGGTGGTTTTATAAGATTCGGGGTACTTTAAAATTACTTTTACTCTTGCAGCTATTTGCCTGATCAGCTTCTCCGCATAAGCTGTTGATTTGTTTCGGAGTGTCCAGTATTCAAGGATTTCGCGCCTTTGTTTAGCAGCAGTTTCAGTCCAGACTACTTTTCTTTTAGCCACTCCAGGTCGTTTTTATCCAATTCATCCTGTGAGATCAGCCTCCCGTTTTCAATGTCCTGATCACTGAGTTTCAGCATTGATATCTGTTCTGCTGTAAGATTAACCAATCCCTTATCAACCGAACTGTTTTCAACCAGTTGATTTAATGCTGATAAATACTCCTTATTTGATATGGTAAGTAACTTATCAATAATATGATCACGCAAAGTATCTACCGTTGCCATTATTCTTAATTTTATATAAATATCGTAGTTTATGGGCAAACATGAAAATCAAAGAAATTTTTGATAGCTATGTGCACCCAAATACTTTTAAACACCATTTCCAACTTCGGCTAAAGAGTACCAAATTCGCAATCCTTTATTTGAGATTACACCGATTATAATTTGATTACACTGATTGATCTGTGGAATCGTTATAAAATCAGTGGAATCATAATCAAATCGGTGAAATCAAAACCATATGAACAACCATTATAAAAAAATTGCCGCCGAGCTTTCTATTACCGAAAAACAGGTAAATACCACCGCCACCCTGCTGGATGAGGGCGCTACGGTGCCCTTTATTTCCCGTTACCGCAAGGAACTGACCGGCAGCCTGGACGAAGTACAGGTAGCCGCCATCCGCGACCGTGTGGAACAGTTACGTGAGTTAGATAAGCGCCGCGAGGCTATCTTAAAATCGCTTACCGAAATGGGTAAACTAACGCCCGAACTGGAAAAGCAGGTAAACGAAGCCGAAACGATGGTTGCGCTGGAAGATATCTACCTGCCCTATCGTCCCAAACGGAAGACAAGGGCAACGGCAGCGCGCGAAAAAGGTTTGCAGCCGTTGGCTGATTTGATTTTGGAACAAAGGAGAGCAGACCTTGAGCTGGAAGCCACAAAATATATTGACGAAGAAAAAGGCGTAAAATCGATTGAAGAAGCGCTTGCCGGGGCAAGGGATATTATTGCCGAACATATCAGTGAAAATGCTGAAGTGCGAACCAAAATGCGGGCCTTATTTTTAGAAAAAGGAACTTTTGTATCCAAAGTAGTTCCCGGCAAGGAAGAAGCTGGGATTAAGTATAAAGATTATTTCGATTGGACCGAGCCGGTGAAGTCTATCCCCTCGCACCGCATACTGGCTATCCGCCGCGGCGAAAAAGAAGAGATGCTTTGGATGGATATTCAGGCCCCCGAAGATGAGGCTGTTGATTTACTGGAAAAGCTTTTTGTAAAAGGGAATAATGAGTCGGCGCAACAGGTAAAACTGGCGATAAGTGATGGTTATAAACGCCTGCTGAAACCGTCGATGGAAACGGAGATACGCCTGTTCACCAAAAAGAAAGCGGACGAAGAGGCGATAAGGGTGTTTGCGGAAAATGCACGCCAGTTATTGATGGCCGCGCCGCTTGGCCAAAAGCGTACTATGGCTATTGATCCCGGTTTCCGTACTGGCTGCAAAGTGGTTTGTTTAGACGAACAGGGGAAGCTATTGGAATATACCGCCATCTTCCCGCATACCGGGGCTGGCAGTACAAAAGAAGCTGAAAAAACTACCCGCCATTTGGTTGAAAAATACAACATCGAATCTATTGCTATTGGCAACGGTACCGCCGGCCGGGAGACAGAACTTTTTGTGCGGAACCTGAATTTACAAGGTATAAACATTGTAATGGTGAACGAAAGTGGGGCATCCATCTATTCGGCATCGGATGTGGCTCGGGAAGAATTTCCCGACAAGGATGTAACAGTGAGAGGTGCGGTATCCATTGGTCGCCGGTTGATGGACCCGTTGGCGGAGCTTGTTAAAATTGACCCAAAATCTATTGGCGTAGGGCAGTACCAGCACGATGTGGATCAGGCTAAACTGCAAACCTCTCTTGATGACACGGTTATCAGTTGTGTGAACGCTGTTGGGGTTGAACTGAATACGGCGTCGAAGCAGGTGCTCGCTTATGTTTCTGGCCTGGGGCCTCAACTGGCTCAAAATATTGTAGAATATCGCAACGAGCATGGCGCCTTCAAGCGCCGTGAGCAATTAAAAAAAGTAGCGCGTCTTGGCGATAAAGCCTTTGAACAGGCGGCCGGCTTCCTGCGTATCCGCGATGCGGAAAATCCGTTGGATACCAGTGCGGTGCATCCTGAAAGGTATGCTTTGGTAGAGCAAATGGCCAAAGACCTGAAATGTTCCGTAAAGGAACTGATGAGCGATACACAAATCCGCAAAAGTATACCGCTTCACAAATATGTGACCGATACCGTGGGCTTACCTACGCTGAATGATATCATGGCCGAGCTGGCCAAACCTGGCCGCGACCCGCGCGAGCAATTTGAGGCGTTTAGTTTTACTGAAGGCGTTAATTCGATAAATGACTTAAAGATCGGCATGAAACTGCCAGGCATTGTAACCAATATTACCAATTTTGGCGCGTTTGTGGATATCGGCGTTCACCAGGATGGTTTGGTGCACCTGAGCCAAATTACCCATCGTTATATTAAAGACCCCAACGAGGTATTAAAAGTGAGCGAGAAGGTTGAAGTAACCGTAACCGAAGTTGATGCTAACCGTAAACGGATATCCCTTTCGATGAAAGCTAATGAACCGCGGGAACAGCCCAAACCCCGGGAACAAAAGAAACCACGGGAACAGCCTAAATATCAACCTAAACCGCCCCCCGCAAAAAAGGTACAGAATGAGCCTGAAACCGATATGGCTATTAAGCTGGCGGCGTTACGAGGGAAGTTTAAGTAATAAGGATCCAAATCCTGGGTGAGTGTCATGTTGAGGCTCTCGAAACATGTGGGTAAAGGCCTCTACGCGCACCCTTCGAGTACCTCAGGGTGACACCCCTCTTTTTTTTATACCAGTAAATTTAAAGTAGAGTTACTCCAAAGTTATCTGCCTCCTGATGCTTTCCTCTAACGAAATGAAGGTTTCAGTACGTTGTATTCCTTTTACACCCTGTATGTTCTCGTTTAACACTTCGCGCAGGTGATTGGTATCGTGGCACACAATTTTGGCGAAGATGCTGTAGCTGCCGGTAGTGTAATGGAGTTCCACAATTTCCTTTACTGCCCTAAGTTGCTTTACCGCATCATGGTACTGCGAACCCTTTTCCAAATAGATACCCAAAAAGGCGGTAATATCATATCCCAGTTTCTGCGGATCAACCTCTAAACTGGCCCCTTTGATGACGCCCATTTCTTCTAATTTTTTCATGCGGACGTGGATGGTTCCGCCGGAAACGATCAACTCTTTGGCAATTTCGGTGTAAGGAGTGGTCGCATTTTTCATTAATATCGATAAAATCTGTATGTCGAGATTATCAATTTCTAAATTTTGAGCTTTTCTGTGGGACATAAATTTTGATTTCTGTATTCAAATACAAGTTTAATTAAAATAAAATTAAAAATGCAAATATATTATTGAAATATTTGCAAGAAATTGATAGTCCTGTTAGATTTGTAATAAGCATTTGGATGATGCTTTCCGTTCTTTAAATAAAAAACAATGTTGGGTGGTGAAATTTTTGGCAGACACACCTCCTTGTCCCGGTGGCGGAGATTATGGGAAATTGGCTTCATGCTGACTAACCACTCCTTGAAGGTTCGACCCCTTCCCCAACAGCACTCTCGCACGAGGCGAGATTATATACTGTAGGATGGTGAAATTTATGGCAGACACACCTCCTTGTCGCGGTGGCGAAGGTCTTGCGAAACTCTTAGCAATAAGAATAAGCACTTCGTGAAGGTTCGACTCCTTCTCCTACAGCCCTTCTCATAATTTAGGTTTATAATTGGTTAGTAAAGACCCCTGCCCATCAGGGGCTTTACTGT
>JAYUEE010000020.1:0-6365 GCA_043739405.1 Mucilaginibacter sp.
ACTACCTTGGTGATCTTTGCAAAAAAGCTGTCCTTGGTTTTTTCCAGGCCGGTATCCAGCGCCTGCTGTTCCTGCGGCGTGCTTTCCTTCTTCTTAAAAAAATCAAATAATCCCATGGGTTAATGTGAAGATGTGCAAATTTCAGATGTGCAGATGAACAAATCTTATAAAATATTGATTTATTTGTTTTCTTATTAAAGCCATATGCACATCTGCATATCCGCACATCTGCATATCTAACATTGCAAATATGCAGATTGTATTACTTACTCAATGTCAATTTAAGCGCGTGCTTATCAAAATCATTTGCACATCTGCATATCCGCACATTTGCAAATCAGCACGTTTGCATATCAATAAAAAAAGCCCTCTCGTTATAACAAGACGGCTTTAATTTTCTTATAGGGTCAATTAGTGACCTTTTCCGGCATTGATCGCGTCCTTAACGTGATCGTTATGCACAATAACAGTCTTGAATGAGTAAGCACCTGTTTTTGGCGATTTCGCCATGGTGATCACTTTTGAATATTCTTTGCCTTTACCTGTCTTCAGGGTTGCAACTACTTTCTTTGCCATCTTTTTTAATTATTGAATTAGTGAGTTAGTGAATTAGTGATTGAACTTGATCAACCATTCAACTTAATCAACCAATTATTTTATTTCCTTATGAACGGTTACTTTACGCAAAACGGGATTGAATTTCTTCAGTTCCAGTCTTTCGGTAGTATTTTTCTTGTTCTTGGTGGTGATATAACGAGACATGCCCGGCATACCGCTTTCTTTATGCTCGGTACACTCTAGTATTACCTGAACCCTGTTGCCTTTCTTAGCCATCTTTTTAATTATTGAATTAGCGATTTATTGAATTATTGATTGAAACAAATCAACCTCAACTCAATCAACTACTAAATGTATCCTTTTTTAATGTATTTATTGATGCAGGCGGTAATACCATTCTTGGTGATGGTTTTAACAGCCGATGTAGACACTTTCAAAGTGATCCACTTATCTTCTTCAGGAATGTAAAACTTCTTCAGCTTTAAATTTGGGTGAAACCTGCGTTTAGTTTTAACATTTGAGTTAGAAACGTTATTACCAACCAGTGAACCTTTTCCCGTTAAATCACAAACTCTTGACATGACAAATATGATTAATGCTCTCCCTTTTCTTAAAAGAGTTTGCAAATATCAGGATTTTAAGTCAAATATTCAACAGGGATTTAAAAATATTTTTGAAGTTAGTTGGGGTGGGGTAAAAAGCATTAAAGTCAAAGGCTTGACTCTTTTCTTTTGTTCAGTATAAATTGAATAAATACAGCTAATATCATTCCCAAAACCAATCCAATGATCAAGTTCCAACCGGTGATTAGCGTTATAAAAGGTCCAGCTGCTATCGCAATCGGGATATATACTTGAAGCAATAGTTTTTTCCTAAACAGCTTGTTCATTAAGTAAATTTAACAAGAATTCCTCAGAACTGCTACAGCAACTGCCACTTTTCAATTTGGGCGCCCGGGCGTGCTATCCGCTTATACGCCTGCAGGCCTTAGGCTCAGGCCGGTATACACTCCTATCCCTGGCGCGGTTTACGTTAATAATAGGTGATTTTGCGGGTAAGTGTTTTAGTTTCCTTTCCTCCCAATCCGCTGGGATAATCATAAGAGACCCGCCTTTTGGTCCAATTATCCCTCGAATCGAGCGCGAGGTAAGAATAACTTACGTGCATCATGAGGGTTCTATTAACAAATTTATTTTCTTCATCGATCAAGTGTCGTGAGTTATAGGCGAATTTTGAAACATATTTTAGCCCGATGGATTTTATATAAGTATCGCATTCGATCATATCCCCTTCAGTATTATATTTATAGATATAGCTTTCAACATCGTTCGATTCAGGGCTATATTTGATTACATGCCCATTCCTGTCGCAAGTATATATTCCCGCCACTTGTTTTGCCAGACTATCTCGCCGTTTTTGATAAGCGGAATCATTATCAAATGGGGTTCCGCCCAAATACTCAAGATCATGATATTCAATCATTTTTGTCATTTTTCCTTGAGTGTTATAAACCGCATACATCTTCGTGACCGAAATCCTGCCATGGGAGCCCCCACTAACCTCGATCGAGTCGCCTCTCTTGCTCAAATTTATCGTACTGGAGTAATCTCGCTCAGTTCCCGACCGGATTTCATCTTCTGTTATGATTTCTTTTACATGACCATTGAAAGCCTCCATCCCATCTTGAATAGGAACGTAAACAGCTTTGGATCGTTTGTTATTGCATGCACACAAACAGATACTAATAATGAAAAATACAAATGATCTTTTCATGATAAGGTTATGATACCTAAAGATATAAATTAATACAATCGTTACCCGGATTTTTACTAATTTTCACCCACCAATTAGCTATTGAAATATTCTGCATGCTTAATGAAATGACAGGAGCATTAAGCGACAACAATATTTATCCTAAAAAACTATGAGCATGAAGATAACCTCCTTCGACGAGTACCAAAAAACCTACCAAAAAAGTGTTGACCATCCCGAAGAATTTTGGGCGGGTGTTGCTTCCCATTTTCTATGGCGCAAACCCTGGGATAAGGTTTTGGAATGGAACTTTGAGGAACCAAAAATAAAATGGTTCCAGGGAGCGAAACTGAATATTACTGAAAACTGTCTCGACCGTCACCTGGACGCCTGGGGCGACAGGCCAGCCATCATCTGGGAACCTAATGACCCTGCCGAGAACCATCGCATATTAACCTATACCCAGCTATATGATAAGGTTTGCCAGTTTGCCAATGTTTTAAAAAACAACGGCGCCAAAAAAGGCGACCGTATCTGCATCTACATGCCGATGGTGCCCGAACTGGCTATTGCTGTTCTGGCTTGCGCGAGGATCGGCGCTATCCATTCGGTAGTATTTGGGGGTTTTTCGGCACAGTCTATTGCCGACCGTATTAATGACGCTACCTGCAATATCGTGATCACTGCCGATGGCGGTTTCCGCGGAAATAAGGAAATACCTTTAAAAAATATCATCGACGATGCCCTGGTGCAATGCCCGTCGGTTAAACGGGTGATCGTGCTTACCCGCAGCCGCACACCTATCTCCATGATCAAGGGTCGCGATGTGTGGTGGGAAGATGAGATCAAAAAGATTGAGACACAGGGCAATACCGAATGCCCGCCCGAAGTAATGGACGCCGAGGATGTGCTGTTTATCCTGTACACCTCCGGTTCAACCGGCAAGCCTAAGGGCGTTGTACACACCTGCGGCGGCTACATGGTTTATACTGGCTATACCTTTGCCAATGTGTTCCAGTATAATCCGGGTGAAGTATTCTTCTGCACCGCGGATATCGGCTGGATAACCGGGCACTCTTATATCGTGTACGGACCGCTGTCACAGGGCGCAACCTGCGTTTTGTTTGAAGGGATACCAACCTACCCAACCCCGGGTCGTTTTTGGGACATCGTAGAAAAATTCGAAGTAAATATCCTGTACACCGCGCCTACCGCCATCCGCTCATTGATGAGTTTTGGATTGGATGTGGTTAAAGGCAAAAATTTAAGTTCCTTAAAAAAATTAGGCTCCGTAGGCGAACCCATCAACGAAGAAGCCTGGCACTGGTTTGATGAAAACATCGGCCACAAAAACTGCCCGATAGTAGATACCTGGTGGCAAACGGAAACAGGCGGCATCATGATATCGCCTATTGCCGGGGTTACCAAAACCAAGCCCAGCTACGCCACGCTTCCGCTACCGGGTATACAGCCGGTATTGGTCGATGAACATGGTAAAGAGATACATGGCAACGGCGTAAGCGGTTTCCTTTGCATCAATTTCCCGTGGCCGGGTATGCTGCGCACCACTTATGGCGACCATGAGCGTTGCCGCCAAACCTATTTCTCCGCTTATAAAGGCAAATACTTTACCGGAGACGGCTGCCTGCGCGATGAGGAAGGTTATTACCGTATCACGGGCCGCGTGGACGATGTGCTGAATGTATCCGGTCACCGTATTGGTACCGCTGAGGTGGAGAATGCCATCAATATGCACAGCAGCGTGGTGGAATCGGCCGTTGTGGGTTACCCGCACGATATTAAGGGGCAGGGCGTATATGCCTTCGTGGTGAGCCCTAACAAGCATGGTGACGAAGAACTTACCCGAAAGGATATTATGATGACGGTAACGCGCATCATCGGCGCGATAGCCAGGCCGGATAAAATACAGTTTGTAACCGGGCTACCTAAAACGCGTTCAGGAAAGATCATGCGGCGCATTTTACGCAAGATAGCTGAGGGTGATACATCCAATTTAGGAGATACTTCCACCCTGCTTGATCCGGCTGTGGTGGATGATATTAAGGCGGGAGCATTGTAGTTATGCTTCAAATTGACCTGACGGATTTTGAGTTATCTAAGAGTTTCGCCGAAATTGAAGGTCATGGATTATATATTGATCTGCACAATGAATTTAAATGTGATTCGATAGTCTTTCAAAATCAAAAAAGTGAATTAGTCTTATCATTTAGTACCGAGCCGACCCTCAAGAAGAAGGTAAAACAAGTGGATATCATTTTTGAAGATATCACTATCGAACTTTTTTCAATTAAAGAAGATGATGAACTTCCTGGTGCATGGACGATTAATAATATTTATAGGGGACGGTTTGAAAACAAACTTGGTGTTCTCAGTGAACTGTCCATAGACGGCCGATATTATTACTATATCGATTTTTATCAGGATTATTCATTTGAGTTGTTTGCAAGAGCCGTTAAAGCAAACGTTTCCTTAGACGATCGGACAAATATTTTTAATCTAATTCCCAAACCGAAATGATGTCAAGGTGTTAATAATATAACATCTAATAAAAACATCATGGATAAATTACAAATCAAAGGCGCCTGGAACGAAACGAAAGGTAAGATAAAACAAGCCTACGGCGACCTTACCGATGACGACCTGGTTCGCGAAGAAGGAAAAGACGACGAAATGCTGGGCAAGCTTCAAAAGAAGACCGGTAAAGGCCGAGACGAACTCGTCAAATGGATAAACAGTTTATAACAAACAGAAGCCCCGGAAAGGGGCTTTTTTATGAATGCAACTTTATAACTATCTTGGTGTCTGTTAGAATGTAATTCAACAACCCCCATGTCAGCGGTAGCCCCTTCCACATCAGCAATTATTGAAAAGCCCAAACACAAAATCGTTTATATCGACCGGCTTAAAGTAATACTTACCGTTTTGGTTGTGCTACATCACTCCTTTGTTACTTATGGCGCTCCGGGCGGATGGTATTACCTGCAAAAATCAACGTTAACCGGCGCACTCGCTCCCATGACGATGTTTGTGAGTGTAAACCAGTCTTTTTTTATGGGGATGTTCTTTTTCCTGTCCGCGTATTTCATTGGGCCATCGTATGACAAAAAGGGCCCTGTTAAATTTGTCACCGACCGCCTGCTCAGGCTTGGTTTGCCATTGGTATTCTATTCCCTTTTACTGGGACCGGTGATGAATTATATGGTTTACTACTTCGGCAAAGGGCACCACATCGCGTTTTTGCAGTATTTAAGCGGCTATGACGATTGGATCGATTTTGGTGTGCTTTGGTTCGTAGCTGCGTTGCTGCTGTTCACACTTATTTATGTTTTAGTTCGGGTTTTATTTAAAAACATCTCTTTAAAGGCATTACCCGCGCCCAACGCCGGCACCATCATTTTGTTTGCGGCGAGCGTTGGTGTTATCAGTTTTCTTGTGCGGCAGGTATTTCCGGTCGGGTGGACTTTAAAGCCCGTTGGCTTCCAACTGGGGCATTTTTCGCAATACATCGCTATGTTTATATTGGGGCTCGTCGCATCCAAAAGCAACTGGCTCAACACCATTTCTGATGAAACTGGAAAAAGGCTCGGTAGATATGCTTTACGGCTGCTGCTGTTTTTTGCCGTTTTTTTTGTCATCTATCATCGCCAAATCCAAATTTCCTAAAAGATAAAACGAAATGTCCAAAAAATGTGCAAAAAAAACCTAAAAAACGGCAAAAACAAGGTAGGGGTAAGTGATTTTTTGGCCCATTTCAACACCCCGTTAAGGCTCAAATCGTAGGGGTATTTACATAAAATATGCCACTTTAGGGGGGGGGTAGCAGCATTTTTAAGGCTTAAAAACATCCTTCAAATACCCATAAAGCCAAAAAATGGCAAATGATCGCGCCCGCGCGTTTTGAATCGGGAGATAACATACTCGTCTAATCTGTCAATTGCAGTAAGGCTTTCCATGCTTAAAGATACAAGGTTTAGTTAAACAAAAAGCCATTAAGGTCGGTATCTGTGCAACGACTTTGCAGGCCGACACAGTCC